>CALEMW010000163.1 GCA_937910695.1 uncultured bacterium | reverse complement strand
TATATTCGTCCGGTTCGACCCACCACACCCCCAGCCTGGAGGAGCCACCGTGCGCCGACTGCTGCTGATCTGCGTCCTCGCAGCCCTGACCTCGGGCGCGGCCCTCGCCGAGGCCCCGCACCCGTTCTCCGTCCACGACATGCTGGCCATGGACCGCCTCGGTGATCCCCAGATCTCCCCCGACGGCAAGTCCGTGGTCTTCACGCTGCGGTCCACCGACCTCGAGGCGAACCGCGGCCTGACCGACCTGTGGATCATGGACGTCGACGGCGCGAACGTGCGCCGCCTGACCGCCGATCCGGCCGGCGACTGGAACCCGCGCTATGCTCCCTGCGGGCATGTCCTCTTCCTGTCTACGCGCAGCGGGTCATCGCAGGTCTGGTACATCGATCCGGCCGGCGGCGAAGCCCAGCAGCTCACCGAACTGCCCCTCGACGTGTCCAACCTCGAAGTGGCGCCCCAGCTCGAGTCCATCGTCTTCACCATGGACGTATATCCCGGGATGTCCGTGGCCGAGACCGTCGACCGCGACGAAGAGCTGGCCGCGGCCAAGACCACCGGCATGATCTACGACGAGCTCATGTTCCGTCACTGGGACCACTGGGAAGACGGTAAGCGGAGCCACATCTTCCGCCGCGGCATCTTCGACCTCGAAGCCGATCCGATCGATATGACACCAGGGCTCGACGCCGACACGCCCACCCACCCCTGGGGCGGCAGCGAGGAATACGCCGTCAGCGCGGACGGCTCCGTCCTGCTGTTCACCGCCAAGGTCCTGCCCGGCAGCGAGCCCGCCTGGAGCACCGACTACGACCTCTACAGCGTGCCCACCGACGGCTCCGGCGCCTGGACCTGCCTGACCGAGGACAACCAGGCCTGGGACACGACCCCCACGTTCTCCCCCAAAGGTGACGCCCTGGCCTGGATGGCCATGGCTCGTGCCGGCTTCGAGGCCGACCGCTTCGCGATCAAGGTCAGCGGCTGGCCCAATGGCGCCACCCGTACTCTCGACCTGATCTACGACGGCCTCAAGCTCAGCCCCCGCGGCCTGCTCTGGTCGGCCGACGCCAAGACTCTCTACTGCACCGCGGACTATCTGGGCCAGAACGCCGTCTTCGCGATCGGCGTCGACGACGGCCGCGTGAAGATGCTGGTCCGCGACGGCAACAACGGCTCCCTGCAGCTGGCCGGCAAGAAGCTCCTGTACATGAAGAACCACCTGCGCAGCCCCAACGAGATCTACAGCGTGGGTCTCGACGGCAAGGGCGAGAAGCGCCTCACGCACATCAACGACGAGAAGCTGGCGGCAACGCTGATGGGCGAGCCCGACCAGTTCTCCTTCCAGGGCTGGAACGGCGAAAAAGTCTACGCCTACGTCGTGAAGCCCTACGACTGGACCCCCGAAGCCGCGGCCTCGGGCAAGACCTGGCCGGTGGCCTTCCTGGTCCACGGCGGACCCCAGGGCAGCTTCGGCAACGACTTCCACTACCGCTGGAATCCCCAGGCGTACGTGGGCGCCGGGTTCACGACGGTGGCCGTCGATTTCCACGGCTCCACCGGCTACGGCCAGGAGTTCACCGACGCGATCAGCGGCCACTGGGGCGACCGTCCCCTCGAAGACCTCGAGAAGGGCCTCGACGCGGCCCTGGTGCGCTACGGCTGGATGGACGGCAAACGCGTGGTGGCCGCGGGCGCCAGCTACGGCGGCTACATGATCAACTGGATGCACGGCCAGCCCTTCGGCAAGCGCTTCAAGGCCTTCGTCTGCCACGACGGCAACCTCGACGAGCGCATGGCCTACTATGACACCGAAGAGCTGTGGTTCCCCGAGTGGGAACACGGCGGACGTCCCTGGGACCAGGACGCGGGCTACCAGACCCACAACCCCGCCGACTACGTCCAGAACTGGCACGTGCCCACTCTCGTGGTCCACGGCGGCCTCGACTACCGCGTGGTCGACACCCAGGGCCTCAGCACCTTCACGGCCCTGCGCCGCATGGGCGTGCCGGCCCGACTGCTCTACTACCCGGATGAGAACCACTGGGTCCTGCAGCCCAACAATTCGATCCAATGGCACAACGAGGTGATGGACTGGCTCACACGCTGGTCCGAATAAGTCCTCGTCGTAGCTGATCGTTTCTCGTCGCGGCGCCCCGACCGCCAAGGTCGGGGCGCCTCCTATTATGGCTTGTTTCTTGCAGTTACACCGCCATGGTGCGGTATATGGCGCCGGACAATGCAGGATGAACGGTCCCGATTCAGGGCGCGTTCGGATTGCATGGTGAGTGGGGAGGCACTGACATGACACGCGTGGTGATCTGCGGAATTCTGATCCTGACTGCGGCGGTTGCCGCGGCCGAACCCTGCACACCTCTTTACGACATCGCGGGCAATGGCGGCAAGGCCTGGCTCGGCATCAACGCCAACGGTTATGTCGCCGGTGAAGGTCAATCCTTCACGGTCGATTGCCAGGCCACGCTCGAGTCCGTCGCCTTCGAGTTGGTGCTCGACGGACTCACCTGGAACGGAGCCCCGCCCCTGCGCGCCGGCAACATCCTGATCGCCAGTGTCCGCATGCCCGCCATCGGCGTGACCCTGGGCACGGTCATGCTCGGCATCGGCTTCGACGTCGGCACCGAGTGGGTGACCTTCGACTTTTCGCCCTACGGTATCTCGCTCACCCCCGGCGAATACCTGGTCACCTGCACTCCGGCTGGCGGCGGTCAGGGCCGCTTGAGCTACTGGCAGGGCGACGATTCCTACGCGGGGGGCGTGCGTTACCTGAGCCAGGGCGGCAACGTCGGCCCATGGGTGGCGATAGGCCCCACGTCAGGCGATCTGGCCGTCAAGGTGCAGATGAATGTTCCGACACCGACAGAGACGGCGAGCTGGAGCGAGATCAAGTCCCTCTACCGCTAGCCCCGAAAACCTCCGCACAATGCGAAGCCCCCCGAGCATCCTCGAGGGGCTTCGTTCCATCCTGACCCGGCATCCCGGCTACGGCACGAGGCTCACGTCGATGTTGTTGATGACCCAGTTGGGTTGGCCGGCATGCCCCTCCTGATAAGTCGTGATGCTCCCTGAGATGAAGCGCCCCGCCTTATTCAAGGTACAGAGATACCAGGTGTCTTCGACTAGCCTGTGGATCTGACACCGGTTGATGTCGGTCACTTCACCTTCGAGAGAACTCGATTCAGACTCGATGAAGTTCGGAACGAGATAGGCGCGGATCCGCTCGGTATCGTCGCCGAGGTCGATGATGCGCAGCTCGATGGAGCGGGTCTGGTTGGCGGAGTTGTAGGCCGAGAGTTTGCAGGTGCCCGCATAGGTTCCTCGCCAAACAGAACTGATTGGGTTGTTCGTCGGAGCTTGAATGATGGCTGAGTATTCATCGTCTTCGGAGCAGCCGCCGCACATCAACCCGACGACGACGACGAGAAGCACAGGGATCCAACGGTTCATGGGACCACCTTTCTCTACCTCTAGCGAAGATACGGATCCATAATCCCGACCACAACCCCTCCGCATGTTGCCTCTCGTCCCGGGACCGGATATGGTGGCGGCGTTGTTGTCAAAGGATTCCGAAAGGCGATTCATCATGCTGAACGATACCACGGTCCTGATCACCGGTGCCAGCTCCGGCATCGGCCGCGCCTGCGCCCACGCCTTCGCCCGCGCAGGAGCCCGCCTTGTCCTGGCCGCCCGCCGCCGCGAGCGTCTCGAAGATTTAGCCGCCGAGCTCGACGTTCCCTGCCATGTCGTGGTACTCGACGTCCGCAACCGCGACGCAGTGAACACCGCCATCGACGGTCTCCCCGCAGAATGGTCGGACATCGACATTCTGGTGAACAACGCCGGTTTGAGTCGCGGACTCGAGCCCGTTCACCAGGGCGACCCCGACGACTGGGAAGAGATGATCGACACCAACGTGAAAGGACTGCTCTGGGTCACGCGGGCCGTGCTGCCCGGCATGGTCGACCGCGACGTGGGCCATGTGGTGAACATCGGCTCGGTTTCGGGCCACGACGTCTACCCCGGCGGCGCCGTGTACTGCGGCACGAAGTTCGCAGTGCACGCCCTGACCACCGGACTGCGGATCGACCTCAAGGGCACCCGCGTGCGCTGCACCACTGTGGACCCCGGCATGGTGGAATCCGAATTCAGCCTCGTGCGCTTCCACGGCGACGCCGAACGGGCCGGCGGCGTGTACGACAACTTCCCGCCCCTGACACCCGACGACGTGGCCGACGCCGTCGTCTGGAGCGTCTCCCGACCCCCTCACGTGAACATCGGTGAGATCGTGCTGTGGCCCACCGACCAGAAGACGGTCACGATCTCCCATCCGCGGGGCAACACGTAAGACCACGTCGAAACATCATGAAGAAGGACGGCGGATCGCATGATCCGCCGTCCTTCTTGGCCACGATGTGTGGATCACGTCGCTCAGGGTCCGGCAAGGGCGTCTAGGACGGCCTCCCTCAACCCGGCATCGTCAGGCGTGGTCTTCGGCGCGAATCGGGCGATCACCCGGCCGTCGCGACCCACCAGATACTTGGTGAAGTTCCACGTAGGTTCCTCGAGACCCCCGGCGGTCAGGAAGCGGTAGACTTCGCTCTTGCCCTCGCCCTTGACGACCACCTTTTCGAACAGGGGAAACGCCACGCCGTAGTTCGTGCTGCAGAAGGTGCGGATCTGCTCCGGCGTGCCCGGCTCCTGGCCCAGAAAGTCGTTGCTGGGAAAGCCCAGGACCACAAAACCTTCGGCCGCCAGTTCCTCGTGGAGCTTCACGAGCCCCTCGTACTGGGGCGTGAGTCCGCACTTGCTGGCCACGTTCACGACCAGGGCCACCTTGCCCTGCCAGTCCCCCAGAGAAAGAGTCTCTCCCTCCAAGGTGCGGGATTCGAGATCCCACAGCCGCCCTGCGACCGATGCCGTCGGTTTCTGGACATCGCCGGCCATGGCGCCGCGGACCTTCATCAGCCCCACGCCGGCCGCGGCAATCACCGTCACGACACTCAGGATGATCAACAGCTTCATGGCCATCTCCCTTGTTCACCGCCGGTGATCGACAGGATCAGAGCGCCGGTCCGACCTCGAGAATCTCCCAGCTGCGTTTTTCGCTGCCCTCGCCGTACTCCGCCTGATCGCCCACCTTCAGACCCATGAAGGCCATGGCGAGAGGCGCGCGGTAGGACAGCACGCCCTTGTCGGGATTGGAGTCCCAGACACCGAGGAAATTATAGGTTTCCTCCTTGCCGCTGGACAGGTCTCGGGCCTTCACCCGGGTGCCGACGTTCACGAAGTCGGTGGTCGTCATCTGAGGTTCGATGACCTTGGCCCGTGCGATCTCGCCTTCGATGCGCGTGGCGTTGCTGGTGATCTGGTCGCGCTTCTCGAGAGCCGCCGTGTACTCGGAGTTCTCCGAAAGGTCGCCGTGGGACGCAGCCTCGCCGATCTGCTTGGCAACAGCAGGCAGTTCGACGCTCACCAGCTCTTCCAGTTCGTTCTGACGCCGCTGCAGCCCGGATTCGGTCGTGTAGAAGACATCCTCTTCCCAGGGGCGGGCCGCTTCCACGTAGATCTCGGGGTAGGTGTTGCGCAGCATGGCCGTGATCGTGGCGCGCAGACTGGCGCGCAGGCCGTCGCTGGCATCGAGCTGTTTCTTCATGCGACGGGCCGTCTCGATGTCCATGTTCTCCACGAGATCCCGGATCGGCTTCGCATCGTAGAGGCCGAGAGTCTCGACAGCCTGATCGAGGACCGTCCGCAGGCGCTTGTCGTCACTCACCGCGGACATGCGGCCGGTGGCGTCGATGAGCTTGAGCATGGCGTCGAGGCAGCGGGAGGAATCGATACCGGGCAGACTGCGCAACACCGCCGCCTGCTTGGATTCTGCATGTCGGGCGCGCCACAGCCAGCAACAGACGGCCGGCGAGGCGGTCGGATGATCGAGTACGCGGTCGATCGCTTCGCCCAGTTCCTTTTCGCGCCCAGCTGCGAGCAATTCGCGGGCGATCATGTCGCTCATCATCCGGCCGCAGCGTGGCATCACCGCGCTCCAGAAGTCGGCCCATCCGTCGGGGGACGCCTTGCGCACGAACAGAAGAACGACGTTCAGCAGGCGATCGCCCAGATGAGCGGGCAGTTGAGACGGTTCCTTGATCCTGCCGAGCACGCCGATCGCTGCCTGGGGATTCACCATGGCAACCGGCACCCCCATCTCGGCGATCCGTGCATGCACGGCCAAACAGGCCAAGGTCATCGACGGGTCGGTTTTCAACTGCGGGCCGGCATGTCTGGCCGCGGCGTTGCCGAGCTCCACCAACAGGGCGGAATCGGGTTCGCGCTTCGAACCCACCTCGTCGAGGTAGTCGAGCACGGCTTCGAGGACCGCGGGCGCCTCCTTGAGACGTTCGAATCCTTCGCGGACCCGCTCCTCGTAGGACCGTTCCCGTCGCAGCAGACGGAACATCGGTTGCGAGACACCCTTGAGCTCGAGACGGTGGGAAGTCCGCAGTACGGGCCGCGCCTTCTTCCACCATCCGGCCCAACCGCTCTCGCCTTTAAGCTGGGTGACATGCTTTCGCAGATCCTTGTAGGCGCACTGGCGGTCCCGGGTCGACTTGAGAGCCTGGATCACAAACGCTTCGGGATCCTCGTCGGCCAGGGCTTGCAGCGCCTCGGGCTGATATCTCAGCATCGAAGGGAAATGGTCCACCGGCAGGATGATCACATCGTCGACGGCCTCGAGATCGATGGTTTCGGAACGACCGGCGAAGGTCACAGACAGCACGGCGGCTTCGCCGTCCACGCTTTCGACCATGCCCGGCTCGAGATGGGAGCGGTCACTGAAGAACGCTCCGGGCCGCAGCGACAGGAACCGCTCCATGCGTTCCACTGCCACGGGCAGCTTCTGATGATCCCCGATCAGCTTGCCCGTCAGGGCCGATGTCTGCACATAGTCGCCGTGGACTTCGTTGTAGAGGTTGCGAAGTTCGCGTCGCAGCAGCGTGGATTCGGTGATGAACTCGGAAGCCATGCAGCACGTCTCGAGCCGGTCGGCCTTGCCGTGTTTTTCTTCGCGGGCGTGGAGTACCGCCGACAACAGCTTGTCCGAAACTTCGGGAGCCCCCAAACGCCGTACCTGGCCGACGATGCGCAGGAGCATGTCGCGATCGGCTTCGGGGTCTGTCACGATCTCCGGCCAGAGTTCGGCCAGTTCGTCGAACTGCCCCGCATTGGCGAGTTTCTTGAGCTTCAACAAGTTCATGACGACCCTCTCACACGACACCACACATGAGACAAAGCCACCGCGTTCTCGGCGGTGGCCACATTCTTTTGTTTGCCCGACAACATAACAGATTTCCCCCATTCGCCAAGATCTCGTTCCCCCGCCCTTTTTCTCCCCCTCCCTCCCAACACCCAAACTTTCTCCCAAATAACAAACGAGGCCCCGGGCAAAGCCCGGGGCCAACGTTCCATCCCGCTATTCAGTGAATGAAATGGGCCGCCCTGGACGATGTCAGGCTGTTTCGTCCAGGACGGCCCATTTCATTCACGCTCACTTCACCATGGTCATCTTCCAAGTGGAGGAACCAGCGTCGCACACCAACCGCAGCACATAGTGCCCGGAAGGCCGCTCGGCGCCGTCGTCGCCCTTGCCGTTCCAGGTCACTTCATGCCAACCCGGCGTATCGTCGACCGAGAAGGTGCGCACGCGCTGACCGCGCACGTCGTAGAGCTCAAGGACCACGGGCGAGCCCACTTCATGATCGCGGGGGATGCCGTAGCGGATCTGGGTCTCGGGGTTGAACGGATTCGGGTAGTTGGGACGGAAGCCCGGCGAAGCGGGGGGAGCGTTCCCTTCGGACTGCTGCTCGGGCAGAAAAACGAGATCCGAGGCCTCGCTCATGACGCTTTCGAGCCCGTAAGGAGACACAGCCTTCACGGTGAATATGTATTCCACGCCAGTTTCGCACTGGATTACTGCACTAGGATCATCGACCGTTTCGATCACACGAGGTGCGGCCCCGTCCACGGTCCAATAGACCTTGTAGAAGTCGACAGGAGCGCCGTCCTGGGGTGCACTCCAGGAGAGCGACACTGGAAATGTCGAGGCCATGACACACGTCGCCGCCCCCAACAGAAGGCAGGCCGCAGTGGTCATCAAAATGAACGTTCTGGCCTTCGTCACTGATACACCCCGGAACTCATGATCGGATGCTGGTCACGGTGTCGTTCTTCGTCACTCGGGTGTGGAGCAACTCTGGTGCCACCCACTTGCATAATGATGCTATGTTTTGCTAAACAATGATCTTGCAGTGGATTAGCTAAGGTCCGGCCCAGTGGTGCAGCTCTCCGGAGGACATCCTGTCCTGCCCGTGAAATCGAGAGCTCGGGCGACCATCGCGCTCCTCGCAGGGCAATCATGGCCATCGCGAGGCTCTTGTCAATAGTCGGATCGTGAGAAAGGAGGAATGTCTTGTGAGTCGTGAAGATATCTCGACATTTCTCGTCGTGACTCACCATTTCCTCTGCGCCTTGCCCCCTGCCGGAGAGTGCAGGATCGCCTCAGCGATCACTCCGAAGACACATTGAGCAGGAATCGACCACCACCGACCACGTCCGGATGTTTGCAGAATGCACCGCTTGCAACAGCCGATCCGCAACGATGTCGATCTCCATGTTCAATGGACGGTCGATCCGTCATCACCGCCGACGTCCCGAGGCTTCGGTTCAGGCCACAGTCGGCTTGCAGGTATCTCGGCCTGATCTTCATCGGGCATCGATTCGATGTGCGCCAGATTCCGCCGACGTTTGACCACGGCACCCGCCAGGAAGGCCAAAGCCATGATCACGAACAGCGTGGGCCAACGGGTGATGATGAAAAGCCAGCCGTAGTCCAGCCGGATCTCCTCGCCGAACCGTTCGGCGAAGTCGTCGATGGTCTCGCCGGTGACCACTCCGAACGCGGCGCCGAAACTGCCGCGCACACGGGCCGCCAAGACCAGATCGGTCACGACACCGGGACCGTACCACTCCTCGAGCCTTGCGGCCGCCAGCAGGCTCGTGCGGTAGGCGCGGTCGGCGCCGTCGCTGGAAACGGGAAACCGCTCTAGGGTCCGCAGGTCAGGCACGCCGCCGCCCAGCACCAACGAGACGGCGTCACGGACTCGCCATTCCCCGGCCACGTTCTGGGCGACGCCCTCCTGAAACCACGCCGGGACATCGTCCACACCCCGCAGCCCCTGGCTCAGCAGGCAATGGGCCAGCTCGTGCATCAACACATGGGACAGGGTGTGGCCGACGGCATCGACCCGCGTGACGTCGACGGCGATCCAGTCGGCGGTGGCCACGCCGACACCCCAATCCTGAACCCAGCCTTCGGTCCTCGTCCTGAATCCTGCTGTGTGATGCAGTTCGACCGTGATGGGCCTCGGGGTCAGGACATAGGGCCAAACGGCCGCGGCCACTTCGGGCGCGAGGGTGGCCCAGGCCGATCTGGCCTCGATCTCGAATTCCCCCGCGACATCCACAGACACGAACGTGACCACCGGCGCGGATGGTTCAGCAGACGTTCCGGCGGTGCAGACCACGAGTACGAACAGCAGCATCAGGATACGCAAAGCCCATTCCCTCCCTACGGCGGCCGATCTCCGTTGACACCCGGGGCCGCTCGGCCGGATCATGGAACATCCGTCGGCCCTTGGCAACGCACGACGACGCGACGGCGTCGAGAGGAGCTCCCTTGACCGCGTCCCAGAACGCTCTGAACGAGATCCGCGACAGCATCGGTCCGGAGACCAGATTGACGGTCCTGACCGGTGCCGGCATCTCCGCCGCCAGCGGCGTGCCGACCTTCCGCGGTGGAGAGGACAGCCTCTGGGAGCAAGCCCGCCCCGAGGAGCTCGCCACTCCCGGCGCCTTCCAGCGGGACCCCGAGAAAGTCTGGCGCTGGTATGACTGGCGTCGCTCCCTGATCGCCGACTGCGAACCCAACGACGCCCATCGCGCCCTCGTCCATCTTGAAGCGATGACCGCAAGCGTTACGGTGATCACACAGAACGTGGACGGCCTTCATCAACGAGCGGGCAGCCGCCGCGTGCTGGAATTCCACGGCTCCATCTGGAACCTGCGTTGCACCCGCTGCGGCCACGAAACCCTGAACGCCGTGGTGCCGCTGCCGCCGATGCCGGTCTGCGGCGTATGCACGGGACTGCTGCGGCCAGGAGTGGTGTGGTTCGGCGAGAACATAGATCCAGAAATCATGCGAGCCTCAGTGGAGGCCGCCGCCGACTGCGATCTTTTCCTCGTGATCGGTACATCGGGCCTCGTTTACCCCGCCGCCGGCCTGGCCCGTACTGCTCATGAATCAGGTGCCAAGGTCCTCGAATTCAACATCGAAGAGGGCGGCGTGAGCGCCTGGGTCGATCACTTCATCCCCGGCAGCGCCGACGCCACCGTCCCCCTGCTGATCCCGGAGGCATGATTTTGGCCGACCGCACTCTCCTGTTGATCAACAAGTTCTACCATGACATTGGACCCTCCGGTGGCGTGGGACGCTACATCATGCAGGAGGAGGAGGATCTCACGGCCCGAGGCTGGAATATCGTACCGTTCGCCATGAAAGACGCCGACGCCAGACCCTCGCCCTGGGACACATTCTTCGTCCGCGCCCATGATTACTCATCACCGCGCTTCGACCCCAAAGCCGCCCTGTCTCTGATCTGGAACCGCGAAGCCGCCCGCAATCTCGACCGCTTGCTCAACCAGGTAAAGCCCGATGTGGCCCATGTCCACAACATCTATCATCACCTGAGTCCGTCGATCCTGCCCGTCCTCGCGAAACACGGCGTGCCTGTGGTGATGACCCTGCACGATCTGCGACTGCTGTGCCCGGCCATCCACATGCTGCGCAACGGCGAAGTCTGCGAACGTTGCAAGGGCGGCCGACTGGAACAGGCCGTTGCCGGTCGCTGCGTGAAGGGATCACGGTCGGCGTCGCTGCTGGCGGCGGTCGAGACATGGAATCAGCGTTCCCGGGGTCTGTACGAAGGGGCCGTGACGCGCTTTCTGTGCCCGAGCGCCTTCTACGCCCGCAAGTACGAGGAGTGGGGCTATCCTGGGACCAAACTGGAGCACATGCCCAACTTCGTGGACCTGGACGGCTGGCGTCCGATCGCACGCGATCCAGACGACATCGTCCTGTTCTTCGGCCGCCTCTCCCGCGAGAAGGGATTGAGCACGTTGCTCCGCGCCTATGCCGCTTGGCGGGAGAGGCGCGAGTCATCAGGATCGCCACCGCCACCGGCTCTGATGATCGCCGGAAGCGGTCCGGCAGAGGCAGAGCTGCAACAAGAAGCTGCAGCCCTCGGCCTGCACGACGTGTTTCTGGGCGGCCTTGCTCCTGTAGATTTGAAGGAGCTGCTGCCCCGGGCCCGCTTCACGGTGCTTCCCTCTGAGTGGTACGAGAACGGTCCCCTCTCCCTGCTCGAATCCCTGGCGGCAGGCGTGCCGGTGGTGGGAGCCGACATCGCCGGCATTCCCGAGTGCCTCGACGACGGCGTCGAAGGCGTGCTCTTTCCTCCCGGCGACGTCGAGGCCCTGACCGACGCCCTCGATCGGGCCGACGCCCTCGGTCCCGACGCCCGTCGCGCCGCCCGCGTCCGGGCTCAGCTCCATCATGACCGCAACACTCATATGGATCGACTCGAGGACATTCTGTCCTGCATCTGAGAAACGGTTTCTTGTGATCGACAGCTCCGTCGGGCAGGGTGCGCAGGCGGAGTTGGCATGGAGCATTCCAGCTCTTATCATTGAGGTTCGGCTTCTCGTGCGCAGAGGGGATCGTCGAGCCGAATCCGACAGCCAATCCGACCCGGAATCATCCCCCCACGTGATGTTCCAGCCCGGGCGCCAAGCGAGAAAGGACCCCACCCCATGCACGATCTCAGCGACAAGGGCCGCGACACCCGGGTCATCCACGCCGGTCAGCACGGCGACCCCGCCACGGGCGCCGTCACAGTTCCCATCTACCAGGCATCCACTTTCCGTTTTCGCAATGCGGCGGAGGGCGCAGCCCGGTTCGCCGGCGAGGACCCCGGACACATCTATACGCGCCTTGGCAACCCCACGACACAGGCCCTAGAAGAGGCCGTCGCCATGCTGGAGGGCGGTTGCGGCGGACTGGCGGCAGCCACGGGCATGGCCGCCGTCAACACTGTCTACTTCACGCTGCTCGGGCAGGGTGACCACATCGTCGCCACCGACGCCGTCTACGGGCCCTCCCGAACTTTCCTCGAGACCCAGTACTCCCGCTTCGGTGTCGAGTCCTCCTTCGTCGATTCTTCGGATCCCGAGAAGGTGCGCGCGGCCATGAAGCCCAACACCAAGGTCGTGTACCTGGAAACCCCGGCGAACCCCACCCTCAAGCTGACCGACCTGCGGGCCTGCGCCGAGATCGCTCATGCCGGCGGCGCGGTGGCCGTGGTCGACAACACCTTCGCCACTCCCTTGCTGCAGCGACCCTTCGAACTGGGCTGCGACGTGGTGGTCCACAGCATGACCAAGTACATCAACGGCCACACCGACGTTGTCGCTGGCATGGTCGTGGCCAAGGATCCGGCCATGTACAAGCGCCTGCAGACCGTCCACAAGAACCTGGGCGGCACCATGGATCCTCATCAGGCCTGGTTGGTGCATCGCGGCCTGCGCACCCTGAGCCTGCGCGTGGACAAGGCTCAGGCCAACGCCCAGATCCTCGCCGAGTATCTGGAGAACCACCCCAAGGTGTCCTGGGTGCGCTTTCCGGGTCTACCCAGCCATCCTCAGTACGCTCTGGCCCAGACCCAGATGGACGGCCCGGGCGCCGTGATGTCCTTCGGCGTGAAGGGCGGACTCGAGGCGGGCAAGACCGTCATCGACAATGTCCAGATCATGACGCTGGCGGTGAGTCTGGGCGGCATCGAAACCTTGATCGAGCATCCTGCGTCCATGACCCACGCCGGCGTTCCCGCGGCGGAAAAGGCCGAAGCAGGCATCACCGACGATCTGGTCCGCTTGGCTGTCGGCTGCGAGGATCCCGAGGATCTGAAGTCGGATCTGGCGCGTGTCCTCGAGATGATCTAAACTGCAAGGGAGGGGCCGGCATCAGCCCCGGCCCCCTCCCGACGGAAGGACGCCGATGTACCGACAGTGGGTCGAGGCCAGCCATCTGATCCGGACCTCCGCCACGGGCGACCCCTGGGCCGTCGACTATTCGGGACATCCCCTGCTCGATCCGACCTTCGTACAGCGCCCCACCCGCGTGGGACGCTTTTTTCGGCTCATGTACAAGCGGATCCGTACCAACGATGAAACCTACCGCAGCGAAGTCAGCCGCATGCTCGATCCCGCGATCGGACCACGAGCGGACCAGCACGGCCCCGAAGATCTGATCCCGTACCTGACCGAAGCCGACGCCTACATCAACGACCTGATCGCGCTGCTGCCCTCCTCCTCTCGGGACCATGTGCGGCCCTACCCCCTGGTCAACGCCTGCAACGACTTCCGCACCCTGTTGTCGCTGCTGTTCAGCCGCGAAGACGCCCGCCTGCGTTTCGAAGCCCAGCGGAAGCTCTACCTGGCCAAGCTGCTGCTGGACATCGACCGCTGCCGCCACGTGCAGGACGGTCCCGCCCACAGGAAGTATTTCGAACGCCTGATGCGCGAGGGCCTGTGGGAACACTCCCGCGACACGAACCGCGTGGAGATCGGGTTCGAGATGGACGAGGACGGCGAAACGATCCGCTACAACCTGGACCCACGCCCCGGCCAGCAACGCTGGGAATTCAAGAGCATCTTCGTTTGCAGGGAGATCGGCGGGCGGAAGATTCCCCTCGACGTGCTCTACTACAACTGCCGGTTCAAGCGCTCGGTCACGCCCATCAGCTACGAGATCGTCGACGGCAGCCACCACGTGGTGGAGCGCCGGCGCTGGGACGCCATGCGCCGCCAAAGCAGCGGCTCGATCCTCTCGAAGATGATCCGCAAGGGCATCAACAGTCCCGAAGGCATTTCCGACATGCTTGGGGCGATGTTCATCGTGCACGATGAAGACGCCATGAACGACCTGCTGACCATGCTCGACGCGGTGATCGGCAATCCCATCGGCTGGCGCAACGTGACCGACACCCTCGACCCCACACCCTCCGGCGCAACCCTGAACCGGCATTCCGGCCAGGGATATCGGGTGTTCAAGGGCGACCTCGACCTGCTCTATCCCGACCCCGACCCGGCCCGCGCTTCCTATCGTTTCCAGGTGGAGGTGCAGGTCTACACCCTCGAGGGATTTCTGCGCACCGTGCACGGCGACCACGACGCCAGCCA
>CALEMW010000162.1 GCA_937910695.1 uncultured bacterium | reverse complement strand
CCCATCGACCAGTCTCGGATCACGCTGTCCACGGTGCTCTTGCGACCGTAGGCGGCGCTACCATGGTTGCGCTGCCCGATCCGTCTACGCTGACCGATCCGACGCTGGCGGGGGTTGGCCTGGAGCCGACCGAGCACCGTCCGCACCGTGGTGGGGTGGCTGTCGAAGAACGCCGCCAGCTCGTTCCAGGCCACGTTGGCCTCGCTGTCGCCCGCCTTGCGAGCTGCGCCAGCGGCGGCACGAGCGGTCGCGGCTGCGCCCTGGGACCAGTCCTCGAGCGCCCGCATGTTCTCGTGGAACCCGCGCCTCACCTCGGGCACGGCGTGAGCGATCATGGCCATGCTCTGATCCAGGTTCTCCATGATGGCCGACGCCACGTTCCGGGCGCTGGGTCCGCCCGCAGCCCGCACGGCCTGCATGGCTTGGAGGAACATGGACCCGTCGCCAGGAGCGCCGAAGATGCGCCTGCCGACCGTCTGCTGAAACCGCTGCTGGATGATCGCGTCCACCAGGCGCGGATCGGTCACGACCGCCTGCTCGAACGGCTGGCCCGCCATCACGTCCCGGCCCGACCCGATCCGCCTGGCGATCTCCTGGTCGGTGGGCAAGGTGGTGGGGAGCTGGACAGGACGACGACGGACGATCTCGCCCGCCGTCGATCCCCGGTTGCGCGCCAGGCCGATGGTGGTGATCACACCGATCAGGCCCAGAGCGTAGATGGTTCCGTCGTTCTTCATCGTTCCTTCCTTCGCCTGCCGCTGAGCGACATCAGTTCGAGGGCACACAGGTCTTGCAGTTCTGGCTCGGCGTCCCAGTAGGCAGCGCGGATCTCGCTCGGATCGTAGTCGGTCAGCTCGTCGCGGTGGTCTTCCACCCAGGTCACCAGCCGGCGACAGGGAGACTCGAACAGGCCGCCGCCCACCCTCGCGTCTCCAGGCTTGTGGACGCTCCAGTAGACGGTGTGGATGTACCTGTAGCCGTCCGGATCTGGACGCGACTCGACCTTGGGCCACAGCACATCGTTTGGCATGACCTCCTGGGCCACGCTCTCCACGATCTGGCGCAGCTCGTCGGCACCGTCGAGAGAGGCGCGCACCTTCAGGTGCCCCTTGCTCCTCACGTTGCGCTTGCCCCACCTCTTGGTGGCCATCCGCTCCATCCGCGTCTCGGCCTCGGCCTCGCGCAGAGCAGCGCCGGGCTCGAAGCCGAAAGCCTGGGACAGGGTGATGCCCATGATCTACTCCCTTCCTGCCTTCACTGTTCGTTGCGCCACTTGTCGAAAGCCACGGCCAGACCGATCACTGTCGCAGAGATCAAGGCGGTCACGCCGTACTCCTTCAGCGGAGAGGGCTCACGCGCCGCAGATCCGACCCCACCCATGGCCAGGCCAGCCATGGAGGGACCGCCAGCCTCGTAGGCGTCACACAGCTCGGTGCTGAGCTTCTGCACGTTGTGGTGGCTGCACCAGCCCCTGACGGGACCGCCGAAGCAGTAGGAGCCGGGTCCGCACATGCCAGCCGGGCGAGCGATCTGCGCGAGCATCATTTCGTTGGGCTTGACGACGAGGCTCTGACAGGTGCCACACTTCGACTCCTGGGCCGACGCGGCCTGGACTCGGGCGGACTCGCCTCGCAGATCGTGGATGGGTACTCGGTGGCTTCGCATGAGGTTCACACCATAGGCAGCAGGGTCATGGCGATAGAATACACCTTGAGCAGCTCGTGCTCGAGAGGTTTCCTCGCCGGGATGAGGACGACAGCAGCCGTCGCCATCCAGATCCCCAGCACGACGTGCTGGGGGTAGGGGTTGAGGGCGGACTTGACCTCCACCGGCTTGGGGACCAGCAGATCCGCGAGGACCGCTCGAGAGTTCACTCCCATAGCAGCGCCCCCGACTGCGACATGGCACCCGCCAGCAGCAGCTTCATGGACTCGCTGGAGACGAGATTCTGGACGGTCTGGCCGCGCTTGGTTTCGAGCCTGACGGCGCTGGCGTCGAGCGCCACGGCGTAGCTGGCGTCCAGATCGACCTCGAGCACGAACCCCTCGGCCAGCAGGCGGCACATGGAGGTCATGCCGGGCAGGCCAGCCCAGGGGCGCGGTTTCTCACCGGAGCTGAACGCCTCCACCACGCTGCGGTAGGTGTCGCCATCGCCGCACGGAGCGATCCGATAGAACGCCGAGCAGCCGCCAGGTCGCTCACGGACCTCGAGCAGGTTCGCTCGAGCACACTCGATCTCGATGGGACCAGGAGCGAAGATGGCGCGTGCATTGTTCATGGGGACACCGCCTCGTCGGGACCTGGCTTCGCCCTTCGGTAGGGCTCGAGCAGCCTGCTCAGACGGTTCACGAACTCCTGCCTGTCCAGGCTGGTCTTGCCGCGCCGCAGCAGCAGCACGTCGGTCATGTCGGCCATAGCGGTGCCACCGATGGCGTCGGACCACGCCGCCATGAGCGGACCACGCGAGACGAGCACGACGCGCTGGTACAGCCCAGCGTACATCATCGACCAGGCCCCGATCCGCAGACGGGACTCACGCTGGACCGCTGTGTCTTTGGGATCGTGATGGAGCAATTCCGGGTACGAAATCAGACGAGCCTCGGAGACGATCCCGAATCCGACCAGCGCCCACACGTCCAGGTCAGGACGACGGAAGTCGCGCAGAGGCACCTCCCACTCGTCCATCCCAGGGGAGCTGTCACCGTACCCAGCGGGCACCACCAAGGCTGTGCGGTTCAGACGCATGGCGTCACTTCCCGCGAGACTGGTAGCCCGCCGAAATGACCTCGTAGTGGCCGGGCTCGATCTCCTTGCCGCCCAGCTTGACCACTGCGCCAGCTCTGGCGGCTGGGGAAGGACCGTTGATGTCGCCCAGCATTTCGTCCTCGAGCACCTCGACCAGCAGGTTGACCGTGAACGGCACCTGGATGTCCGATGCTGCTATGTTGATGATGGGCGCGAAGGCGTGAACCTCGATGGACACAGTGGAGCTGGACCCGATCACCGGGTAGTCACGCAGCCCGGCGTACTTGGTGTTCCACTGGAGGCCCCTGGTGTACCGACCGGCACTGTCCAGGTTGTTGGATGTCGCAATAGGCTTGGCCGAGTTGTACTCGTAGCTCGCGGGCAGGATGGTGAACTCCTGAGCCGCGATCTGATCTTCCTGCACGAAGGTGTTGCGGTCGTTGTGGACCCGCAGCGCCGCCAGGCTGAAGCACAGACCGAAGAAGCTGGTGTCTGGAGCGACACCAGGAACGTCAGGAGTACCACACTGCACAATCGGCTGGTCCTGGGTCTGGACCCCGACGATGCGGTAGCGACCCCAGCTCAGCTCGCGGGTGTAGAGCAGGTACGGTCCAGCCGTCCTGGCCAGAGGGACGACCCGAGCACAGAGGACGGGATCGTCTCCCGGTTCCTCGATGCCGTTGGCCCCGATCCATGAGTCCGCAGCTCGCGGGTAGAACGGCACCTGGACGAGCCGGCCTGGCCCCGGAGGAGCGAAGCGTCGGAAGACGAGCCCACCGACGCCCTGCGCCAGCTTGGTGTCGATACCGTAGACGCCCTTCTCGAAGCGACCGCCACGGGAGGGGATGATCAACCGCCTGGCGGGCGATCCGAGCACGGGTACAGGGACCTCTCGCGCCTGGCTCCCCTGCTGCTCGGCTATGAGCTTCTGCTCGGTGACGAGCCTCGCCATCCGAGCGTCCATGGCCGCGATCTTCTTCTCGAGCACGGTCTTGCGAGCGTCGTCCGCCTTCTCCCACTGGGACGCCAGCAGGTTGCGCTTGACCTCGAGCACCGGGCCCTCGTCCACGATGCCCTGCGCGGCCAGGCGCTCGTCCAGTCGAAGCTCTGCGTACCGCTTCCGAGCCCGCGCCAGACGCTTCTCCCAGCGAGCCTTGGTCGACGGGGACTTCGTGTTGGCGATCTTCGTCTCGTACAGCGCGATCCGCTTCTTCTCGGAGTCCGCCGTCACCCTCAGCTTGTCGAGGTGCTTCCGACCTTCGGGGCTCTTGACCCACTGGAAGCCCCTGCGGGCTCCCGTGAGCAAGCCCTTGGCCACCGTGGCGAGCACGACGGCACCCAGCTCATCCCGCACGGGTGCGGGGGAGCTGTCGCGCATGAGCACCCCGAGAAGATCGGAGGACATGAAGACCTCCTGCTACCAGCCGTAGGTGACTTCCCGAGCCTTGTCGCTCACGACCTCGACCAGCTTGGGACCGAGGTAGGTGCCAGCGGCGAAGGTGCCAGCGAGCAGGGCGACGGTGGCGAACATGCTGCCAGCGATCCCGCCCATGCTGTCGCCTTCCTCGTTGCGGTTGCCGCGACGATGGACGTTGTGCGGCTTGGCGGGCTTGACGGGGCGAGCGGGGCGGGCCTGCTTGGCGGGACGGTTCGCGACGTGCGCGGCGTGCGCGGCCTTGCGGTTCTGGAGCATCTGCTGAACCTTGCCCGCGTTGTTCTTCACGACGACGGCGACCGGGCGATGCTGGCGCTGGGGGCGCTGGGCGTGAGCAGCCCGACGCTGAGCGGCCTGGTCCTGGCGGGCCTTGGCGGCGGCGGCGCGGCGGGCCTGGAGCTGGATGTACTGCTGGCGCAGCTTGGTGGTGCTCTGCTTGACCGGGACGTGCTGCTGGCGAGCCACGCGGGGGATGTAGCGGGGCAGGCCGGGCATCTGCGTGACCTGGCGGCGCGAGACGTACTGCGCGGGCCACGCCTGCATCTGACCGCCACGCTGGCGGCGCGCAAGCTCGTTGCGGGCGGCGTTGCGGACCTTACCGAGGCGCAGCCGGTTGTTGGCGATCTTGGTGAGGCTCGACCGCTTGAGGTAGGGCATCACCTGGATCAGCTTCTTCTGGTGCGCCACGGTGAGGCGTGCGGTGGCTGCGGAGGCGGTGGCCACGGCCAGCAGGGGAGCGAGCACCAGGAAGCCGAAGGAGCCGTTGTCGTCCTGACCGAACTCCTCGTCGCCCTCGTCTTCGACCTCGTCTTCGTCACCGAGGTTGTCCTCGTCGTAGAAGCCGTCGTCGATGGGCTCCATGTGCAGCCCGAAGTCGTCGTCCAGGCCAAGATCGTCGTCCAGGTCGTCCAGATCGTCGTCGTCCTCACCGAAGTCGTCGAGGCCGAGATCGTCGTCCAGGTCGTCGTCGTCCAGGTCGTCGTCCAGGCCAAGATCATCCATGCCGAGATCGTCGTCCAGATCGTCCAGATCGTCGTCGTCCAGGCCGAAGTCGTCGAGGCCGAAGTTGTCGTCGTCCAGATCGAGATCGAGGTCGTACACGGAGTCGGTGGTCTGCATGATGGTGTCTCTCCTGTAGGGGGTCATGGTGTCCGCTGCTTGAAGCGAAGCTGCACGTCCAGACCTTCATCGGCCAGGGACGTAACCTGTGGCAGGTATTCTCGCAGGAGTCCCGTCAGTTCGTCAACCTGCTTCGACAAACCAGGATCAGGAGTGTGAACGAGCTGGACGCGAAGCACGTCGCCAGACTGGATCTGACGACGTATCACCCAAGCCATTCCACCCATCACGAGCCCCGTGGAGACGAGAGCTACGCCGGCTATCGCCAGTTTGTCCCTGTCTTCCTTGGAGACGGCCATGACCGGCTACCTGTTCTTCTGCACCAGGCCGTGAGCCAACCATCCCAAGCCGAACGCTCCCAGGGCGATCCCAGCCGTGATGGCCGCTTCCGTCCCGGTGAACTTCTGCACTTCGCGGGTCACGATCTGCGGGGGAGGGGCTTGCATCATCTGCTGCGCGGCGCGCACCGTGGCATCGGCCTTCTCGGACGCCTGCTGCGCCTTGGAGAACATCCGCGAGATCGCCTCGAAGGGACGCACGCGAGGCTTGGCGACGGCGGTGGAGTCGGCGGTGGGATCGGCACCGAGCACCGCGTCCATCCACTCCTCGTCGTCCATGTCGTCCAGCCCGAAGTCGTCCAGGTTCATCGATCCGAAGTTCCCGCCCCGCTCGATCTCGTGCAGCGTCGAGTCCACGTCGTAGGTACGACCCGAGTGACGCATGATGTAGAGATCGCGGTCTTTCTGACGCATGGGGACGCCAACGGCGAGGTTGGGGTAGGGAGAGCGCCAGGGCTCGTAGCCCGCAGCTTGTCGCATGAAGCGAGACATGATCAGTCCTCCAGATCGTCCAGGCCCAGGTCGTCGTCGTCGAGGTCGTCGTCGTCCAGGCCCAGGTCGTCGTCGTCGAAGTCGTCGTCGTCCAGGCCCAGGTCGTCGTCGTCGTCGAGGTCGTCGTCGTCGAAGCCCAGATCATCGAGGTCGTCGTCGAGGTCGTCGTCGAGGTCGTCGTCGAGGCCCAGGTCGTCGTCCAGATCGTCCAGGTCGTCGTCGTCGTCCAGACCCAGGTCGTCGTCGAGTTCGTCCAGACCCAGATCGTCGTCGTCCAGACCCAGGTCGTCGAGGCCCTCGTCTTCCAGGTTCTCGTCGTCGAAGTCGTCGTCGTTCTCGTCGAGGATCTCCTCGTCGGGACCGAACAGCTTGGCGTCTCGCCTGGCCTCGGCCAGCTCGCTCCGCAGCGTCTCTACCTCGCCACCCTCGACACCCTGCTCGAGCATGGAGCGGAGGTGATCCAGCAGCACGGAGAGCTTCTCGCCGTAGGTGCGCCAGGGCTGGGCGCGAGCCGTCTCGGCACCGTAGCCACCGACCACGACCTGCTGGACGTGAGGTCCGATCTCGGCCATGACCTTGGCGTAGACGGAGTCCGGATCGGAGCTGGGGTTCAGCACAGCGCCAGCCTTGTGACCGGCAGGAGCTGAGATGATGGTGATGATCCCGGTCACTGGATCGAAGCGGTAGCCCCAACCCCTGACCACGACATCGACCGGACCCGGAGCGGGCTGGATCGAGACTTCGCCGCCACGACGGGAAGCCAGGTACGCCTG
>CALEMW010000161.1 GCA_937910695.1 uncultured bacterium | reverse complement strand
CCCGCGTCTACCTCCAGGCCCCCAAGCAGCAAGCGGGGTACTCCACCATGGACGTGCTGTACGCCTGGGCCGACCTGGGAGAGCGGATCGTCGAGTGGCTGAAGACCTGGCCGTCCAAGCCCAAGCTCAGCGCCCGGTCGGTCGGCGGCGGCTTCGGCGCGGGCCAGAACGTCGGCCAGACGATGGTCTTCGGGAAGGACACGAACGGATCTCCTCTGATGGGGACCGGGGTGCTGATGATCCCCGGCTGGCCTGCCGTCTTCGAGGAGTACATCGCCGCAGGCGGCGAGCCCGACGACGTGAACGCCGCCAAGCTGAAGCTCCCCGCTCCCCCCAAGTTCCTCGCCCCCAACAAGTTCGAGTCCCAGTGGTACGGCACTCAGTTGGGCAAGATGATCGATGGGGTGTTGAAGGACGGCGAGCAGGCCAGAGCCGAGGGCCCCATCCACGTCGGCGGGAACGGCGCGGCCAAGAGCTGGGTGTGGCTGGTCAGCGAGGGCTGGCGCTACCCGTTCGATCCCAGCCTGCTGGCGACCATCGTCGCGTCGGTGGGAGGACCCCCGGCCAGGCTGGTGATCCAGCCCATGGCTGGCAAGGTCGACAAGGTCGGCTGGGTCGTCGCGGTCGGCCCCACCGGCAAGCGGGCGATGCTCGCTGGCCTGCGGAAGGATTGAGGCGATGAGCAAGCTCGATCTGGCCGCCCTGCTGGCCCAGGCCAAGGCCAAGACCAAGGGCAAGGGCGAGCGTGCCGCAACCAGGCAGCGGATAGCCGCTCACCAGCAGCATCGTGATCGTCCGATCTCCGAGTTGATGGACGACGAGATCATGGCCCCCTACATGCGGGTCGGAAAACGCTACCTGAAGAACCGCATCCTCGACTTTCAGCTAGGCAGAGACACCAAGACCGAAACCTGGACCTATCACAGCATGTCCATGCTTCCGTTCGGTGAGCACCTCGGTCAACGATGGTCTTCGGATGGCACCATGGCCGTCTCCATGTGGCCTGCGTGGCTCCACAACAACAGTGGCAAAGCAGACAGACTGGCGATTGACAAAGAGCTTCGGACAGGGTGCGGATACACCTACGCAGTCAAGACCGACATAAAGGAAATCTACAAACAGGCCATGTCGGGTCGAAAATCGGAGCTTGCCGGGAGCGGACTGGTCAAAGATGAGAACACCGTGGTCGGGATCGCTGTCCGCACGGTGAATGGTTCCCCCCGACTCGTCCATGTCTTCGACGCGGCCCCCCTGGCCGCCTGTGTGTCGTTCCTGGGTGGCACGAGCGGCCTCGAGTTGACCATGAAGCAGCAGGGGCAAAGTGCGATCCTCGGTCTTCGACGTGGCGAAAAGTGGGCGATCTGCATGTCTCTTATGAGGAATGAGAGTGTCGAATCCATGCTGCTCGAGGTCGGCATGGAGAACGAGCAGGATCAGTTCAACTACAGCATGAGTCGCCTCACAGGCTCCACCGCCAAATCGCTCTCGGCTACGCCGAACGCTCGGCTTGGGAACCCAAAGACAAAGGGTTCCACGGCGCAGCTCGATCTGGCCGCCCTGCTGGCCCAGGCCAAGGCCAAGACCGGCAGGCAGCAGGCGAAGCCCAGGCGATCCACACCGCGAGCCAGCTCGCAGCAGGCCATCCGCGCCGAGATCGCTTCGCTGCGCGATCAACAGCGAGAGGCCGCGCTCGAGGGGATGCCCCATTCGGTGGTGATGGACCTGATGCGCGAGGAGACGGATCTGCGCGAGAGGCTGAAGCCGACGCGCAGGGCCGCTCCCAGGCCCAGGGAGCGCGCCGAGGTGAAGAAGGCGGGCAAAGACTCGTGGAAGGCGCTCACGCAGGCCAGGGACGCTGTGGTGGCCTCTGGCAACAAACCAGGCGAGACGTGGCCAGACCACTTCGTCAAGCAGAGCTGGCTGAACGTCGCCAGGACGGTCGCCCGCAGGCTCGGCAAGGAGCTGGGCGCTACGACCAAGGTCAGCGCCTCCGCTGGCGGACCCGCCGTGGATGGCGAGGTGTGGGCCAACTACACCAGCAGCGGACGGAACGTCGAGGTCATCTTCGGCACCACCGATCTCGGAATCCTGGTCCGCAGGGCAGAGAAGGTCGGCAAGTCCACCCGGTGGGGGATGCACCACTGGGTCGCCTGGAGTTCCAACATGGACACCCTGATCAGGGCTGTCCGCACCGCAT
>CALEMW010000160.1 GCA_937910695.1 uncultured bacterium | reverse complement strand
GTTCGCATCAACCCTCTTGCCCTTGCGGCGTTCACTTCCCGAAGCGGTCATCACGGACTCCTTTATCGTTTCACCCCGTAACTGGGACCGGTGGTGCCTACTGTGCGGCACACGACCTTCCCAATGCCATTTCCATGCCGGGATGGTACAGAAAAACCGGCGCTTCGTGAAGCACCGGTTTTCCCGAATCTACTTCTTGTTTTTGTGGCGCATCTTGCGCAGTCGCTTCTTACGCTTGTGAGTCGCGATCTTCTTGCGCTTACGCTTCCGTCCATTGGGCATGTTCGCCACCTTTCCAATCTCGAAGTCGTCTCTGAGGATTTCCCCGCCTCCATTCGGCGATCCGTGCCATCCGAGCGATCGTCGCACGGCACCCCGAACGGTGACGACCGGAGAATATAGCAGGAAACGGGGCAACAATCAAACTCTACCGGTGATCAATCGCCGGAGTCACCCTCACCGGCAGCATCTGGGTTGAGGCGGCCCTTGAGTTCGTTGGATGCCTTGAAATAAGGAACCTGCTTGGCGGGAACAGTGACGGAATCGCCGGTCCTGGGGTTCCGTGCCAGCCTGGAACGGCGGCTTTTCACCTTGAATGAGCCGAAACCACGCAGTTCGACCTTGTCGCCGTCCAGCAGAGCCTGTCCGATATTGTCGAGAATCATGTTGACCACAACTCCCGTATCCTTCTTGCTCACGCCTGTCCGATCAGCGATCCGCTCCACCAGTTCCGCCTTAGTCATGGTGCCTCCTGTGTCGCCATGCGCTCATAGTGTTCCGTTGAACGCACGATTTTTACCATAGAACGAGAAACTCGACAATGTTTTTTTTGCCGCAACTCGTTATATGTCAATGAAGTGCAAAGGAGGTGATTAAAGAAGTAATGTTTCCCGCACTTGCGGCGTGCCTCACCAGACCGGAGCTACAAACGTGGAGAGCGTAGTTGGGTCGGCGGACAAGGCGCCCACAGCACAGGAAACATTGTTGCTTTCTTCCTTATCAAGAGGCAGGCCAGCCTATATGCTCATCTCTGATATTCTCATATCCGAAAACCATACAACGAGTTATGATATTTTAGTCATGGAATGCGCGAAGGATCCGGTGCGGGATTTTGAGAAGCAGATCGGGCTTAAAGCGAGGAACGGGGTCCCTTAGGTTGCAAGTTGCTCGGTACCGTACCGATCGCCACCCTTGGCGAGCTTTTCCAGGAGATCAGCGTGGGCCGCAGAGCAGATGATCGAGCGGCGGCTCATGACGATCTGTGCCGTCTCAAGTGCCCGCTCCACCTGAAAATGCCGGCCCCGACCATCGCCCCAAGCGAAATTGGGGATGTAGGTCCGCGGAAAACCGGAAGAGAAGACATTCGCGGAAACGCCGACAGTCGTGGCCGTATTGAAGGTCGTGCCGATGGCCGTCTTGCCGTGTTCGGCCATCATCAGCCCCAGAAGACGGCTATTTGTCGCGATGGGACCAGCGCCGTAGTTCACCTTGATCTCACCGTAGTTGTTCTTGAGGTCGCTGCAGGTGGTGTCGGCTCCCAGATTGACCCAGCTTCCAATCACAGCATGACCCAGGAATCCAGCGTGCTGCTTGTTCATATAGGCTGCGAGTTGGGACTCGGCAATTTCTCCCGATAGCTTGCAGACCGGCCCTGCGGCGGTCTCACCGTAGATGACCGCTCCTGACTTCACCAGCGTACCGGCACCGAGAGACAGGGGCCCGCACAGGGTAGCATTGGGTTCGATGTGCACTCCGGATTCACAGACGATGGGGCCTTTGCGCGCATCCAGAACCACCCCCGGATCGATCACGACATCTTGACCGACCCAGAGATCCTGATCACCGAGACGGGAAACGGCAGGATAGGCGGCTGGAGTGAACTGGTGAAACACCTGGTCCATGCGCCAAGGCGGCGTGGCACCTGCCATGGGTCGAACTCCGAAGATCCAACGCTTGTAGGAACGTCCTGAAGCGATCACTTCGCTGATATCGTCAACGATGGACGGACCGATATCGTGAACCCTCTCCCAGAGGTGCCGCCAGGCTCCCGTAGCTGGGGTTGGATCGGTGAGTTGGGGGGTCCACGCTTCCATCATGTTGTCGCAGTTGAACCAGGACCCGGATTCCAGGACCCGCCCGTCCCACTCTCGCCAGTGAGAGATCAGTGAGGCGGCGCGTTCGCCGGAGCCGCTCCAGAGGACCAAACCGGCGTCATCGCGCTGAACACGGTCGCTGCTGTCGTCGAGAAGAGAACCCAGTCCATCCCAGCGCAGGGACAGGCGACCGTTGATCAGCAAGACGCGGTCAGCTTTGCGCGCTTCGGCGAGCACAGCGTCAGGTCCCGCCACCCAGCCGGTCGGAACCGAAAGGTCCTGCAAGGCTTGGAGAGCACCACGTGGCAACAAACCGGCCACGTAGCCCCGATCGTCGCACAGCATTCCCAGGCGTTCGCGCAGATTGAAGAGTCCGCAACCCATTTCATGGACGGGTACGGTCCAGGAAAGGGGACGAAACTGATGGGCGCTGTGGTCTTCGAAGAGAATGACGGCGGTGGTCAAGGCGATACCCTCGGCTCAGTTGACGATGATCTGGATGGTGCGGAGGTGCATATCCGCAGGCGATTCATCCCGCTCGGCGATCAGGAATACGCGCCCGCCGCCATCGAGGATCCCGGCTGTTTCACATGAGACGAGATCGCCTTCCGTAACGATAGCCACGGCCAGGCACTGATCTTGCGTTCCATGCACGATGATCGCCTCGCTGTCGGCTGATATCCCTCCTACAAGGGATGTCGAAACCGAGAGCGTCGCGATCACATCGACGCGGGCTGCGAAATGGAATTCGCCGCCAGCGGCTGCCGTACAGGTCAGGATCGCGAGGATCGTGATCCCCAGAAAACGCCGGACCATCGTCCTCTCCCGGGTGGAGACGTGTTCGTGGTGAAACTTGAGTTTCACCAACCTCGCGGCGAGTTTGGCCCAAACGGCGGTAAAATGCATCCCAAAAAACTGTCAAGTGACCGGCAGGGCGGTCGAAAACACCCCTGTAGGCAACCGGAGCACACACCTGCATCGACACGACAGTTTTCCGGGTAGAAGAACTCGATCGAGAAGGAGTCTTTATCATGCGCAAGTTGAGTACTCTGATCGCGGTGGCCTTGCTGGTCACCCTGCCTGTCGGCAACGTCATCGCCCTTGATTCCGCTCAGGACGGCAAGGTCGACGTCCTGATCGCCCTGTCCCTCGCCGAAACGGTCGAGCTGGACTTCGGCGCCGTGGCGGACGCCGACGGTACCGTGACCCTCGACCTCCTCGACACCATTGCCGCCGATCCCGGTGCAATCCATCAGGGTGGGACGGTCACCAGCGGTGTCTATACCGTGACCGGATCGGCCAGCACGCTGGTGGACGTGAGCATCGCCGCGGCCAACGCCAACGGTCTGAACCTGTCCAACTTCACCACGGACGCCGGCGGCGGCGTGTTCCCGCTGGTCGGCGTGTCGACCGACGGTACGGGCGATCTCGCCCTGACCCTCGGCGCGGACCTGACCGTGCAGAGCGGTGTGGCGGCTCCTGGTTCCAACCAGGCGCTGAACTTCACCATCACGGTGGTTTACAACTAGTCTCCACCCGGGACTGGTTGGGGGAGGTCTTCGGACCTCCCCCATTTTTGTTCCCCTCCATGTGGCACACCCCTTGCCTTATCCAGACATGTGAAAACCATCCGTAACCGGGAAAGGGATATGTATCCACTTGTCCGGAAAACACTTATGAGGTGCCAGGGAGTCGGCTGCATGCTGATCGCCCTGGTCATTCTGTCCAGCCCCTGGTCGGTTTCAGGTGCTCCGTTGACCATCCTGGAAACAGCCGAACTGGATTTCGGCAGCGTGGTGGACCAGAACGGGACGGTGACGTTGGGATTGGCCGACAGCATCACCTTTGATCCATTCGGCATCCATGTCGGCAGCCCGGTCACCACAGGGCACTATCTGATCAGCGGCGATCCTTTCTCCACGCTCAGCCTATCGATCGTGGGGTCCACCGTGGCCGGCTTGTCGATCGGCACATTCATGACCAGCGAGGGCCCCCCTCCTCTGCTCAACGCATCCCTCGACATCAACGGCGAACTGGATCTGAGTCTCGGCGCCAACGTTTCGGTCAACAGCGCCCAGGTAGCCCCCGGTGCCAACCAACCCCTCCTGTTCACGATCACTGTCAATTACAACTAGTCCTCTTTCGCGAAGCGATGGCACGTCGGTTGCGATGTGTTTTCTCCGTGGGCGGCCTACGATCGGGTTTCTACGTCGATCACGCCTCGGATTTGCCTGTAAGGAGGACCGTTTATGGTTTGGTCTCGATTGACGCGCGGAATGTGGATCGCCGTGTGGTTGGGAATCGTCCTGGCTGGTTCCGTTCTGGACAGCCGCGCCAGCGGTCTTGTGATCGCCCCGACGCGGGTGATGTTCGAGGGCCGGTCCAGGGTTGCAACCGTGTACTTGACCAACCGGGGCAATACGACCTCCACATACAGGATCCTGTTGAAGGACAAGCGGATGCTCGAGACGGGTCAGATCGTGGACCTGGAGGGGGATCTCCGCGGGGAGCACCCAGCCAGCGAACTCGTGCGCTTCTCTCCCCGTCGCGTGGTCCTGGAGCCGGGAGCCAGTCAGACGATCCGCCTCATGCTGCGCAACCTGAGCGAGGAAAATCTCGAAAAGGGCGAGTACCGCACCCACCTCGTGTTCCAGTCCGTTCCCGATGTGGTCGAGAATGACGAGCGAATGATCGCCCATGCCATCCTCGAAACGACGATTCCGGTGATCATCCGCCGAGACAACCCCGCCGCCGAAATCAAATTCGGAACCGTCGCGATGGACACCGCAACCACCCTAGACGGACGTCCACAGCTCCAGCTGACCCTCGAGCGCAGCGGCCTCCGATCCGTCTACGGAGACCTGACCGTGGAATGGATCGTCGATGGTCGACCCACCCTGCTGACCAAGCTGGCCGGCCTGGCCGTCTACTATCCCACCTTGCACCGCACCATGTCGATTCCCCTCACCCTCCCGAACAAGGCTGTTCTGGACCGTGGACATCTCGCGATCCGCTTCGAAGAAACCGCTCTGGGTCTTGGTGATCTCTGGGCGGACACGAGCCTCGACCTCGTCGCCGAGGAGACCGAGGAGTGATTTCCACGCGACGACATGATCAGTATGCCGCCTGGAGCACCGCCATGATGGTGCTCGCCGGTGTCTGCCTGATCGTCGCGTTCACCGCCGCGCCGGCAGCTGCGACCAATCTCGACGATGATCATCTGGTGATTCTCGAACTGAGGCTGGGGAAACTCCTTCTAGCAGAAGGAATCCTCGCCTACTGGATCGGCGACACCATCATGATGCCCCTCGGCGCCACGACGGCTCTGCTGGAATTCGCCGTCGATGTCGACCCCCTGGCGGGCCGCGCTTCCGGTTGGTTCCAGAATGAAAGCCGTACGTTCTCAGTGGACATCGGTGCCGGCCGCGTGGTGGTCGGCGGCGAAGCCCTGACGCTGCCCCCAGGCGCCGCCGCCGTCGCCGAAGACGATATCTACGTGGATGCGTCCGTGCTTTCCACCTGGTTCCCCGTGGACATCGACGTCCGCACCGGACAGCTGCTCGCGGTGATGACCGGCCGCGAGGATCTGCCGGTAGAACGCCGTCTACGACGTGAAGAAGCGCGCGCCTCTGCCTTGGCCAAGACCCGCAACCTCATCGCCTTCCCGGTCGAGAAAGCCGATTACAGCGCCTTCACCTGGCCCGTCATGGACGTGTCGGCGGAATACCGTGGGCGGGGCGAAGACATGGCCCCACGGTCGTCGCTGCAGACCGCCGGCGATATCGCGACCCTGAGCACCCACATGTTCGCCGCCCATGAAGGGGGCGAGCGCTTCATCGACGTAGCCCGTGTCACGGCCGGGCGAACCGACTCCGACGGGGAGCTGCTGGGGCCCCTGCGGGCCAACCGTTTCGAATTCGGCGATCTCTACGCGCCGAGCACGCCTTTGGTTCTGCGCGGTAAACTGGGACGTGGCTTCCAGCTCGACAACCGCGCTTTGAAACGGCCCGACCGCTTCGACGCCACGGAGATCGAAGGCGACGGCAACCCCGGCTGGGACGTCGAACTCTACGCCAACAACTCCCTGCTCGACTTCGGCTCGGTGGATGAATACGGACGGTATCTCTTCAAGGACGTGCCGCTTCTCTTCGGCCGCAACGAATTCCGCACGGTCATGTATGGACCCCAGGGCCAGGTGCGCGAGCAGACACGTATCGTGACCGTTGGCGGGGAGATGATCCCGCCCGGCCAGATGACATGGCGGCTGTTCACGGTTCAGGACGATCGCTTTCTGATCGTCGGCGACGATCAACTCGCCGACTCCCCCGACCGCGGGCTCTGGACGGCGCACGCCGAAGCCGGCTTCGGCCTGAGTCGCACCCTGTCGTTGGTCGCCTCTTGGACACGCCAACCCCTCGAAGGCATCGAGCGCACCTACCGCAGCCTCTCCGCCCAGACCGTCTGGCGCGGCCTGCATTTGCAGAGCACCTATGTGAACAACGCCGGCGGCGGCACTGCGATGAGTTTTGCGGGACAAGGCCGAATGTTCGGACGTTCCCTCACCTTCGATCACTCCCTGTTCAGCGACTTCGTCAGCGATGCCAACTCCCCGGACCAGCAACGCACCCGCGAGACCCAGCTCCGCCTCGGCGGCAACGCCCAATGGCGCCGGCGTCCGCTGAGCTACGATTTCAAGCTCCAGAGCTCGGCCTTCGCCAACCGCGGCATTGCACGCCAAGACCTTGCCGAGCTGCGCGCCGCCACATCCATGAACCGGATCCATGTGTCGACCAAGGTCGGGTACCGGCACAGCATCTCCGAATACAGCGACTTCACACAACTCTACAGCGATCAGATCGCCAGCGGCTACTGGGGTCCGGTCATGCTGCGCGGCTCCCTGCGGACGAGCTTTCAGCCCGAAGCCGGTCTCGAATCCGTGGCGGCCAGCGCCGCCTGGCACCCCGTGACCCGCCTTCGCTTGGGCGCCACCGTGCAGAAGCACATCGGTGATCTCGGCACCACGACCATCGGCGGCTCCTTGGCCTTGCTGATGGACAGCTACCAGCTCAGCCTCAACACCCACGACACCAACGAGCAAAACGCATTCATCAGTCTGGCGGTCACCACCTCGTTCACCAAAGTGCCCGACCAATCCCGCCTCCATGTGCAGCGGCAGCGCATGACCGACGGCTACAGCGCCACCGCCCGCGTGTTCCTCGACCGCAACGGGAATGGTATGTTCGATGGTCGCGACGACCCTCTCTCAGGTGTACGCCTCGCCGGGGTCGGCGCCGGCCGCGACGTGATCACCGACAGCGGCGGCCAGGCCTACATCGGTGGTCTGCCCGCCCATCGCGAACGCGACGTCACCCTGGACCTGGAATCCCTCGAAGACCCCTATCTGCTGCCGGTGGTTCCCGGCCGCACGGCCACCGGCCATGCCGGCGGCCACGTGGTCCTGGAATTCCCCGTCACCTATTCCGGCGACATCGAAGGCACCCTTTACGTGCAGACCCCCACCGGCCGCCTCCCCCTGCGCGGTCTGCAGCTCGAACTCGTCGATCTCACCCAACGTACGATCCGTACGGCCATCAGCGAATTCGACGGCTATTATCTGTTCCAGGAAGTCCCACCGGGCTGGTACGAGGTGCACATCAAGGAAGACGGATTGATCAGGCGGCGGCTGCGCAAACCGGCGCCGGTGGCCGTGGCGGTGCCGGTCGACGGCGGCGTGGCGGACGGGAACGACTTCACTCTGCACTTCGTGAATGAGAGGCAGGCTGGGCGGTAGGAATGGTTCGAAATCAGCGGATCTATAGAAAAGACCCTCGCCTGAGCGAGGGTCTTGATGTTTTGGTGGAGCCATGGGGGATCGAACCCCAGACCTCATGACTGCCAGTCATGCGCTCTCCCAGCTGAGCTATGGCCCCACGCGAGGGCATAATATGACCAAACCCGTCTCCGGTGTCAAATCCAACTTCATCGGCGACGACGATAGCCAGAGGGTTGGAACGCCGAGGGCGGCAGGCATGGTCACCCGTCCTTGACGAGCCCCCACCCTCTGCCTATCATCTTCCCGGCGCCGGAGTGGCGGAATGGCAGACGCGACGGACTCAAAATCCGTTGTTCTTCGGAACGTGTGGGTTCGAGCCCCACCTCCGGCACCACAGATACGACGAAGGGGCGGCTCCAAGGCCGCCCCTTCTCTTATTCCGAACCGACCATCTACTCCTCGTCGAGGAATCCGTAACGGTAGTCCTTCGGTGGTACGAAGGTCTCCTTCACGGTGCGCGGCGAGGTCCAGCGGATCAGGTTCAGGTACGAACCCGCCTTGTCGTTGGTGCCCGAGGCGCGAGAACCGCCGAAGGGCTGCTGCCCCACTACGGCGCCCGTCGGCTTGTCGTTGATGTAGAAGTTGCCGGCGGTGCCTTCGAGTTCGGACTTGGCCAACTCGATGAACATCCGGTCGCGAGAGAATACGGCGCCGGTCAGGGCGTACGTCGAGCCCTGATCGCAAAGACGCAGGGTCTTGAGCACGTCCTTCTCTTCGTAAACATAGATCGTCAGCACGGGACCGAAGATCTCCTCACGGATGGACTCGTAGTCGGGCGTCAGCGCTTCGATGACCGTGGGTTCGATAAAATAGCCCACGCTCTTGTCACAATTGCCGCCGACGAGGATCTTGGCCTTGCCCTTGGCCTTGCGGGCCCGGGTGATATAGCCGCTGATCGTGTCGAAGGCACCCTCGTCGATGACCGCGCCCATGAAGTTGGAGAAGTCGGCCACGTCGCCCATGCGGATCGAGCGCACCTCGTCGAGCAGCTTCTTCTTCATGGTCTTCCACATGCCCGCGGGAATGTAGGCGCGGCTCGCGGCCGAGCACTTCTGGCCCTGGTATTCGAAGGCGCCGCGCACCAGGCCCGCCACCACAGCGTCCTCGTCGGCGCTCTCGTGGACGAACACGAAGTCCTTGCCGCCGGTCTCGCCCACGATGCGTGGATAGCAGCCGTAGGTGTGGATGTTGTCGCCGATGGTCTTCCACATGCCCTGGAACACTTCGGTGCTGCCGGTGAAGTGGATGCCGGCGAGATCGGGACTCGCCATGACCGGGTTGCCGACCTTGCCGCCGCTGCCCGGCACCAGGTTGATCACGCCGTCGGGCAGGCCGGCTTCCTTCAGAAGCTCCATGATGAAGTACGCCGAGTAGACGGAACTCGAAGCGGGCTTCCAGATCACCGTGTTGCCCATCAGGGCCGGAGCCGTGGGCAGATTGCCGGCGATGGACGTGAAGTTGAACGGCGAGATGGCGAAGACGAAGCCGTCCAAGGGGCGCTGCTCGATGCGGTTCCACATGCCGGGGCTCGACTCCGGCTGTTCGGCCAGGATGTCGTAGCCGAAGGCGACATTGAAGCGCCAGAAGTCGATGAGTTCGCAGGCGGCGTCGATCTCGGCCTGGTGGCAGGTCTTGCTCTGGCCGAGCATGGTCGCGGCGTTGAAGGTCTGGCGCCAGGGGCCGGTCAACAGCTCGGCGGCCTTCAGGAAGATCGAGGCGCGGGCTTCGAACGGCAAGGCCGCCCAGCCTTTGCGGGCCTTGCGCGCGGCCGCGACGGCCTTCTTCACTTCTTTTTCGCCTGCCTTGTGGTACGTCGCGAGCAGATGGCGGTGATTGTGAGGGACGCGGCAGTCGCCCATGTCGCCGGTCGTGACGTTTTCGCCGCCGATGACCAGGGGAATCTCAAACGTTCGGCCCGCCAGTTCGGCCAGCTTGGTCTTCAGTTCCGCCTTCTCGGGGGAACCGGGCAGGAAGCCCATGACGGGCTCGTTCAGCGGATACGGCGGCGTTAGGATGCTGTCGGACATGACGCGCCTCCTGGCTGCGATGGCAGCGGGTCGAGGTGCCTGGTCGCCCGGAGGATTCGCGGGCAGGGTCGGCGGACGCCGGAGCGCCACGCCCGAAGATGGCCAACCTCCCCGCCCTTGGCAACCCTAGTGTCCGTTCCCGGCGCCGAAATGTGACGCAGGGCTCGCCCGACGGCCCGGGTCCTGCTACATTGGTGCCGATTATGAACCCGAAGACCATGCGAGGAACGTCATGACCCTGCAGCCGTCCCACAACCTGATGAACGTCGAAAACCACATCCTGGAGATGCAGAATCTGCATCCCGGCGCCAGCGGCGACCTTACGAGCCTGCTCGGCGACATCTCCTTCGCGGCCAAGATCATCGCCCGCGAAGTCTCCCACGCCGGCCTCGTGGACATCCTCGGCGCCACCGGCGACGAGAATGTCCAGGGCGAGCAGGTGCAGAAACTCGACGAGTACGCCAACGCCACCATGCTGCGTTGCCTAGGACGCAAGGGGCAGGTCTGTCTGCTCGGGTCTGAGGAACTGGAAGACGTGCTCGAAGTCGATTTCGGGAGCGGCAGCGGCAAGTATCTGGTCGTGTTCGACCCCCTGGACGGATCGAGCAACATCGATGCGAACGTGAGCATCGGGACCATCTTCGCCATCTACGCACGGGTTTCGCCTCATGGGCCGGGTCAGCTTCGCGACGTCCTGCAGTCGGGTTCGAAAATCGTGGCGGCGGGCTATGTGGTCTACGGTTCGTCCACGATGTTCGTCTATACCGCAGGCCACGGAGTGCACGGTTTTACACTCGATCCGGGCATCGGCGAATTCCTGCTCAGTCACCAGAACATCAAGATCCCGTTCGAGGCCGGCATCTATTCGGTCAACGAGGGCAACGAACCCCGCTGGACACAGCAGATGAAGGAGATCGTCCGCAAACTCAAGTACGGCTGCGACGGCACCGCCGGAAAGGGCTGCACGGCACGCTACATCGGCTCGCTGGTTTCGGACTTCCATCGCAATCTGCTCTATGGCGGCGTCTTTCTCTACCCGGCGACCGAAGATGTGCCCAACGGCAAGCTGCGTCTCGTTTACGAAGCGGCTCCCTTGGCCATGATCGCCGAGCATGCAGGCGGCTACGCCAGCGACGGGAACGGCCCCATCCTCGACCGCATTCCCGACTCCATCCACGAACGCGTGCCCCTGTTCATCGGCAGCCGCGGCACCGTGCTCTGGATCGAAAAAAAGATGGCCGACCCCGAATTCGGGGCCGGCCTCTGATCGAACCAATCTCACATTTCTCAATCATCGCTCACGGGTCAGATCACTCGTTTCCGGCGACCTGCAGGCCCTTGGTCTCGAACACGAGAGCGAGGGCCATGTTCTTGCACCGAGGCCTGTGGGTGACACCGGCTGGAATGAGAAGAGCGTCCCCTTGCTTCAACTCAACTGTCTTATTGCCCATCTCCACCTCGATCAAACCTTCGAGAATGTAGATGAACTCGTCGGCCTTGTGGCTGTGGGCCACGAAGTCGCCGCTGTAGCGCACGATGAAGCTGTGGTAGGAGCCGTCGAGTTCCGCGATCTCCACCGGCCGGAACGGCTGGGCCAGGTCGCGGGCCATCTTCAGGACAGAATACTTGGGCATGGCCCTCCCCCTTGCGTCGGGATCATTCCCCTTCGCCGAGACCGGCAGCCGCCAGGGCTGCCTGCTCGGAATCGGGGAACTCGGTCTGGAGACGCAGCAGCATCTCTTGGGCCCGGTCATTCTGGCCGAGGCCTTGGTGGCAGAATATCTGCTTCATCAGGGCGTCGGCGCGGAGCATCGATTGTGGATGCTCTGCGACGAGAAGCCCCAGTTTGTCCAGGGCCTCGACATAGTCGCCACGGGCATACGCCATTTCCCCGAGCCAGTACAGCGCCTCGTCGGCGAGTTCTGAACGGGGATAACGCGTGAGAAAGTCATTGAACCCCTCCCGCGCCAGATCGTCGTTGCCTCGGTTGCGGTCGAGCTTGGCCGCATCGAACAGCGACTGACCCTCTTCCGGCAAAACGTCCAGCCCGTCGCCTGCTGGGTCGTCGTCCACCGACTTGTACTCGCCGATGGTCGGCACGCCGAGCCGGGTCGTCAGCAGGTCGACCCTCGCCGACAAGCCGCGAACATACTCGGCGTTGTCCTGCTGCAGCCGCAACAGCTGCTCGATTTTGCCGTCGAGCTGGGCGAGGCGGGTCTGGACGCGCACGTCCTGGTTCTCACCGCTGCCGTTGTCGGCCTTCAACAGACGGCTGATGGACTCGAGCTCTTGACGGATCAGCATCTGGTCATCGCGCATGCGGGCGATCTCTTCGCCGTTGCGGTCGACGGAACTCTCGATGCCAGCGAACTGGGGCGAGCAACCGGCGAGGGCTACGAAAAAAGACAGACACGCAGTGCGCAACAGCCAGAGCTTCATGATCCCTCCTTAGGGACGGGAGAAGTGGGCCCGACGGTTCAAGGCCCAGGCGCTTTCGCCGTGGCCGTTGGAGAACGGGCGCTCCTCGCCGTACGAGGTGATGCGCAGTTGGCTCGCGGGTACGCCCAGCGAGACCAGGTAGTCGCGCGCGGCGATGGCGCGCTTCTCACCCAGGGCCAGGTTGTACTCGACGGTACCGCGCTCGTCGCAGTGGCCTTCGATGACATACGTCAACACGGAGTGTTCCTTCATGATGCGGGCGCTCGCTTCGAGCAGCATCATCGCTTCGGTCGAGAGCGTGTACTCGTCGAAAGCAAAGAACAGATCCTCGATGCCGTATTCCTGCGGAGCCATCCGGGCGTAGTCCTCGGCTGTGGGGCCGGACGGAACGACGTCGACGGGCTCGGGCTCTTCGGCCACGGGTTCTTCGGGAACGGTCTCCATCGGAATCGAGGTGGTGGGATCGTCGACAACCACGGGTGCATCTTTGCCACAGCCGACAGCCAGCAACAAACCGAGGATAAACATCAGTAGGCCAAGCTTGCGAATCATAGTAACAAGCTCCTTTCCCTCTTCACGAGGAGGTTCGATCAAGGTCCTTGGGCGGGCAATGTAACACCTTGCCATCAATGGGACCAATCTGGAGTTTTATCCGGTTCGTCCCCAAACGTCAACTGACGGATTCCTCCTTCAAGGATATCCAGAACATACAGTTTGAACACTCCGGACCTGTCCGAGGCGAAAACGATATGGCGGCTGTCGGGAGCCCAGCTCGGATCCTCGCAGTTGCGCCACTCCGGACCGGTCAATTCGAACCGGTTGGTGCCGTCGGGATTGATGAGCACGATCTGCGTAAAGTCACCAATCCTCGTGGCATAGACGATCTTCTCACCGTTGGGCGACCAGGCTGCGGCATCGTTGTAGCGCCCTTCGAAGGTCAGTCGGCGCTTGTTGGAACCGTCGGCCGCCATGATGTAGATCTGCGGCGCCCCGGTCTGATCGCTGGTGAAGATGATGTCGCGACCGTTGGGCGACCAGGAGGGCGAGATCTCGATGGCCGGGTTGACCGTCAACCGCCGGATGATGTTGCCTTGGAGGCCCAGCCGATAGATCTCGTGCTGCCCGACCTTGGACAAAGAGACCAGCAGCTCCTCTCCCGACGGATGCCACGCCGGGTTCAGGTTCGAGCCGGGCGTCTCGTTCACCGCCCGCACCTCACCGGTGGCCGTCTCGAGCAGGTAGATGCCTTGCTGTCCTTCGCGCCACGACATGAAAGCGAGTTGGTTGTTGTCGGGCGACCAGGTCGGGAACAGGTTGAGCTGACGGTTGGCCGTCAGGCGCAGTTCGCCTTCGCCGTCGAAATCGACGCAGTGGATGTCGCGACGGTCATCGCTGCCGCGGGCGAAAACGATGCGGGTCAGGCAGATGCCTGGTTCACCGTGGAGGAACAACACGACTTCGTCGACGAAGTGATGGGCCGAGGCGCGCAGTTTGTCCCAGGTCGGGCGATAGCGTTTGTTGAGCAGGACCTGGCGGCCGGGATAGGACATCAGACGCAGGTTCAGGACGGGCGCCGCCTCAGCGTCCGTCACCGCCGTGCCCGGCAGGCGCCCTTCGAGCACACCCTCGATGGCGAAAGTCACCGTGGTGGTGTCGCCCTCGGCCGGCGAGAGGGCTTTGAACAGCCCGCTGTAGTCCAGGTCGACGCCGATGACCGACTCGAGGACCCAGGCCGCTTCCTGGGCCTCCGTGCCGCCGGAGACGACGTCGAGAGGCTGGACGAGGATGTCCATGCGGTCCCAGGCCTCCCTTACAGTCCCGATGGACACTTCCTGGGCCTGCACGGTGGATGTCAGGCACATCATCACAAGGAGTAGGACCAAGCTGCGGTTCATCATCTGATTACGTCCCGGATTTCAAGGTAAAGGAGAAGCTCACGCCCAGGGCGGCACCGGTGATGCCGGCCGGCAATGGCGGCATGCGTCCCGCGCGGCGCACGGCCCCGAGGGCTTCCTTGTCGAACAGCGCAACGCCGGACGTACGTGCCACCGTCTCACGAGTGATGCGCCCATCCCGCTCCACGAAAAAATGAATCACGCAGTAGCGCGACGAACTTTCACGAATGCCCACCTGTTTGGGCTGCCACTGCCGGCTGACCTTGCCCTGCAGAATCGTCAGGTAGTACTGGAACCGGGGCGGCACTTCGTCGTCGGTCGCCGTGACCGACGAGATGTCGGGGGTCGCCTCCGCCGTCGCATCGGGAGTCTGCTCCTGCGTCACGGGCGTCGTTGCCGGGCTGGGTTCCACCGCGGTCGGTTGTGGCTTCACGATGACAGGTTCTGGTTCAGGATCACGAACGGGCTGTTCATCCGGCTCAGCGGGCACGACCGTCGGCTCCGGTTCCACCTGGATGGGTTCAGGCTCGACGATCACAGGCGCCTGCTCCTCAGGCGGCGTATCGACGGCCTCAGGCTCAACATCTTCGACTGTCTCGATGGGCTCAGCCTGCCGTTCGGGCATGGTCGCGATCTGTACGTTGATCATACGCCGGGGCGTCAGCACCGGACGGTCCACCCAGGCCCCGAAAAGGACGACCAGCAGCAGCACCACCAGATGCACCGCGACCGACGCCGGGACCGCCCTGTTCATCGCGACGCTCCCCCGAGCTGGTCGGGGTCGGCCACGAGACTCAGGTGCTCGAACCCCATCCGTTCGACGACGGCCATGACCTGCAGGGCGAAACCATAGGGCACCTCTTCATCGATACGCAGGTAGACGGGCACCGTCTCACGTTCGTCGAGACGATCCACCAACCTTTGCTCCAGTTCCGCGGACGAGACGGGATCCTCATCGTAGAAGATCTGACGGTTGGTCGTGACGGTGATAATGGGGCCCTCCCGCACGATCACGTCGTTCGTCTCGGCCTGGGGCAGGTCCACCTCCACTCCGCCCTGGATGTAGGGAGCAGTGAGCATGAAGATGATCAGGAGGCAAAGCGTCACATCCACCAACGACGTGATGTTGATCTCTGCGAGGCTGCGGTAGGTCGAGCGTTTCATCGGATCCGCTCCCCGGCATGGGTGTCCGGGCGTCGCGCCGGTCGGTGTCGAGCAGGCGTCTGGCCCGTGCGCTCCATCACCTCCTCTTCAAGCAAGGAGCGTAGGCGTTCCATTTCATTACCGACCAAGTCGATCTTACGCACGAACATGTTGTAGAAAACCACCGCGGGGATGGCCGCCGAAAGACCGGCGATGGTGGTCACGAGGGCCTCCGCGATGCCCGGCGCCACGACGGTGAGGTTGGCGCTGTGCATGGCCGACATGTCCCAGAACGCCTGCATGATGCCCCAGACCGTTCCCATCAAGCCCAGGAACGGGGAAATGGTCACGGTGGTCGACAGGATGATCAGGTAGCGTTCGAGGGCTTCGGTCTCGGCGTAGGCCACGCGTTCGGAAGTGCGCCGGACATTGGCGGCGCTGCCCAGATGGGCGGCTTCGCGCCAAAGATTGGCCAGGGGCAGATCCTTGTGGTCCTCGCACCAGGCGGCCACCGTCTCCGGCTTGGCGGTGCCGTCGAGCCAGGCGTCACAACGGTCCCAGAACAGGACATGGCCGGCACGGATCCGCGCCAGGGTGCGCGCCTTGTCGAACATGACGGCCCACGACAGGACCGACAGCACGAGCAGTACGAGCATGACGATCTTGCCGAGAAGCGAGGTTTCAAGCAGCAGTCCGAGGAGTTCCTGCGGACCGAGTGCGGCCAGGAACGGTGTGCTTGGCATGTCAGCTCCTTCTGACGGAAGGGCGGCGTCCGTTCGGCATGAAACCGAGGGACGATGCCCGGGGAAGCGCCCAGCGCGGTGTCCGCGCGGGTCCAATGTATCACGAAGACGGACCCTGGCAAGTGCGGACTCACCGGCCCGAGATCAACACGAAGAGGTGCCGGGAGTTCCGAATCAGGCGAGAACCCGGTCGTAGAGTTCCGTGTACCTTTTCAGAACGCAGGGCGTGCCGAACCTGGCCACGGCATCGCGCAGACCGTTGTCGGCAACCTGGCTGTACAAGTCTTGATCCGTCAGGAGTTTCACGGCGGGAGCCACGATCGTCTCAATGTCAGCGGGATCGCAGAGGAAAGAGTTCACGCCGTGCTCTACGAACTCCCCCGCCCCGCCGTTGGCCGTGACGATGGCCGGTGTGCCGCAGGCCATGGACTCCAAGGCCACCAACCCGAACGACTCGTGGAGCGATGGCAGCAGTGTGAGATCGGCCATGGCCAGAATCTCCTCGAGATTGTCCACCTGCCCCAGAAAGCGTATGCGGTCGCTCACGCCTTCCGCGGCGGCGATGTCAGCCGCCAGCCGGCGGTCCGGCCCTTCGCCCACCAGGATCAGGCGTGCGTTGACGTGCTCACAGATGCGGGCGAAACCGCGGACGACGGCGGAGATATTCTTCACCGGTCGGAAATTGGAGGCATGAACCACGATTTTCTCATCGGCGGCGGCCAAGCACGTCCGGTCGAGATCGTGCCGCGGCCGAAAGCGGCGGGACTCCACGAAGTTCGGAATGACCTCGATGTGCCTGCTCACGCCGAAGACCCGAACCGTCTCGTCGCGCAGGAACGTGCTGACCGTCGTCACAGCGTCGCTGCGTTCGATCAGGAAGCGGGTCATGGCGAAGTATCCTGGCTCCTGTCCGACGAGGGTGATGTCGGTGCCATGAAGGGTCGTGACGACCTTCACGGCGTCGCGTCCGACCATCTCCTGGGCCAGAAACGCACTGGCGGCATGAGGGATGGCGTAGTGGACGTGCAGGATGTCCACGCCGTACTCCTCTGTGACCTCGCTCATCTTGGTCGCCAGTGCCAGGGTGTAAGGCGTGTGCTGGAAGACCGGATACGACACTGCCTCGACCTGGTGGAAAAATATGTTCTGCTCGTAATGCTTCAACCGCAACGGGAGCGAACTGGTGATGAAATGCACTTCGTAACCGCGACGGGCCAGGCTCAGACCGAGTTCGCTGGCCACGACCCCGCTGCCCCCCTGGGTCGGGTAGCAGGTGATGCCGATCACCGGCAGCCGGTTCAAGTCCAACGCTCCTGCGGCAAGTCCGACAACAGCGGCGCCGCAGATGTGCGCAACGCTTCGGCATGGGACACCCCGGCACGGAATCCTCGCGCCCGGGCCCATCGCTCGACCTGCTCCAGGAAGGCGGGATCGTTGATCATGGTGGGCCGACGCTCGCCCACTGCCTCGAACTGCGTGGCATAGGCCTTCAGAGCGGCCAGTTTCTTATCCCAGACAGAGCTCACATCGAAAAGCACGTCTGCCTGCTCACCCTCGAGACAGACGTGGAGCACTGCTTCTGTCTGCCAGCGATCGGTGGGATCGGGCAGCAACGCGCCGCCATCCCAGATACGGTGCGCGGGCAGATCCGGCGACCAAGCGGCCAGGCGGGACATGAAGGCAGCCTTCTCCACCAGCGCGCCGATGGCCCGATGATCGGGATGGCGGTTGGGCATGGGCGCCGTCGCGATCCAGCGTGGCCGGAGTCGCCTGATGACGGCCGCGACAGTCGCGACCTGTTCGGGAGCGCCGACGTCGACGAAGCCATCGGGCAGCTCGAACTGCAACCGACCGGTCAAGCCCAGGTGTGCGGACGCCTCCGCAGCCTCGCGCCAGCGCTCTTCAGGGGTGCCGTTGGAGCCGAGCTCTCCCCTTGTCAGATCGCAGACCCAGACCTTGCGGCCCGCCCGGGCCAGCAAAGCGAGCGTGCCGCCGAGGGCGATCTCGGCGTCGTCGGTATGAGGACAGATGCAGAGCAGATCGCAGCCGGCATTCGTGGGATTCATGGTGAGTCCTCCAGAACGGTCTCGTCGACATGGATTTCGTACTCGCAGGGTTCGCCGGCGGCGAGCCGCTCGATGTGGTCGGCCGCCAGGCCATGCAGGACATCCGGCAGATCTTCGAACAGCGCCGCAGCCCATAAACCGGGCAGGACGCGCTCCTGACGTGTGCCGCGGGGTGTGCGCCAGTCATCTTGGCCATGCCGGTCGTGACGGACCTCTTCACGTTCGCGGGAGGCGGCTTCGATCGCTTTTGTCACGGTCGGTCGGAAGCGTTCGGCGACACGCTCGGCGCGGACGCCGGCGTCGAGAACGCCGAGTTCGTTCAACGATTTCTCCAGCTCCTTTGCCGCTGCCTTTACCACGGCGGCCACCTTCGGTGCGACATCCGCGATCGGGGCCGGGCCATCGACGGGCTGATGCCCGAGCACGGCAAAGGCGCGGGGCAGCAGCGGCGCCCGGCGCAGATCCAGCGCGGCGTAGAGGGGTCGCAGCTGCTCGAGATAAGCCCTCTCGCCCGGACCGACGACCACCCCCGCCGGTCGGAACAGCCAATCCTGCAACGGCGAACGCAGCACCACGCCGGGCCGGAGTTCAGTAGGTGGCACATCCGCGGCTTCGTCCGAAGACGTCAGACGGCGCCGTTCGTCGCCGACGGCTCGATGGACGGGTCGCTCGAGACTGGTCCCGGCGATCTGGGCATGATAACCAAGAGCCGTCAGATCCGCGCCGGCCCCTCGAACTTCAGCGATCAGATCGTCCCTCCTGGCCAGGAAGCGCTCAACAAGAGGATGACCCGCCGCGATCATCTCGGCATCGTTCCCTGAGACAATCAGCAATCCCTTACCGGGAAAGACGAGCCGCAAAGCGTCGGCGTGGAGACTGCTCCAGGATCGCTTCTCACTCATCCCCGTATCCCAGAGTTCAACGAGCCGGTCCGCGAATTTCCCAGATAGGCCCGAGAGCCAAACACGTTCAGCGGTTCCCAACACCGAAGCAGCCAACGCTCCGACCATGCGTCCGTTCGCTTCTGCTGGAGGAACCGGCTTGAGAAACGTGGCTCGCGCGGGATCCCAGACCCTGACGCCGACGGCCTCGGCCAGATCATCGTCGGCGTCACCGGACCAGAACAACGGTACGGTGGGCCGACCGGCCTGCGTCCTCGCTTCCGCCGCCGCGATACAGGTTGCGACCTTCAAGAGAGTATAGAGCGGCCCTCCGAGAAAACCCGGCTGCTGCCCCGTCACCACGACGTCGGCGGTGCCGGCCCGCAGGGCGTCCAGATTGTGGGCAACGGCGGCTGTTGATCCAGGGTCGGTTTGAGAAGCGATCTGGCCGGCCCGCCAGCCCTCGAACCATGGCGATGACCATGCAGGGGCCGATTCCATTGCCGCGGGCGTCAGGAATTCGGCCGCCTCGCTCGCTACGCCGGGGAAGCCGCCAACCCCCGCGATGGCGTCACGGACCAAGGGAGCGAGCCAAGAACAGGCGCTGAGCCCCCCGCGGGGTGACCACGACGACGAATTCATGCCGTGACCTCCTTGCGAAAAACGAGGAACCAGCGCACGGACGTATCGGGATCAAAGGCCGCCCCGTCATAGTCGCCTGCGGCAGCGCTGCGAAACAGATCGGCGGTTGCTGCGAGTTCGTCGAGTTCGTCGAGATCGATCAAGGCGACGCTTTCCTCGTAGCTGAGGCCGGCGGCGGGAATCCCCTGCACCGGTGAGGGACCGTCCGGAGTGATCGTCACAGCCTTGGTCACACGTCTGCCGTCTGGGCTCAACCGACGTTGCTCAGACATGACCAGTCCTTCGAGAACCCGAAGCCGTGGCGGGGGGATCTTGGCGAGCTCGGATCGTACGCGCCGAGGATTCAGGTAGTCCAAGATCCAATGCCCGCCGGGTGCAAGCGTCCGCGCAATTTCAGCAATCATGCTTTGTTGAGCGCCGGGATGTTCACCATAGCCGAACGCGGTGAACAGCGAGACGACGACATCAAAGGCATTCGCTGCGAACGGCAACCGACCCCAATCCCCCCTCACCAGGGTCGAGCCAGCGGCCTCGGGAACCTCATCATGTGCTTCAGACAGCAGCTCCGGAGACTGATCCATACCTACGACACAGGCTCCCGATCCTGCCAGGGGCCCCAGGTGACGCCCTGCGCCGCAACCGAGATCCAGAACCCGAGCCCCGTCGAGACCGGCGATGCGGTCCACCAGGGCTACGGCGCGCCGGGCCTCATCGTCGTCGCGGTGGCGGTAGAGACGCGAGTAATGGGCTCCAAAGGCGGACCTGGCCCAAGCTTCGATACTCATGATGCCGGCATTTCCATGGCTGCAAGAGGCAGGCCGCGCCCCACGAGTGTCCAAACGGGCTTGCCGGGAGCTTTGGCAGGGTGGTCCGTGGTGTAATGGAGTCCACGGCTTTCTCGACGCTCGAGAGCACAGAGAACGATGAGTTCTCCGACCAGGGCGAGATTCCTCAGTTCGACGAGATCCGAGCTCAGCAAAGAATGCGAAGTGACCTTCTCTACGGTGGCCCGCACTGCGCGCAGGCGCTCCAGGGCAATGGTCAGACGCTGGCGACTGCGTACGATGCCGACATAGTCCCACATCACGCGGCGGACGATGTCCCAGTCGTGTTCGAGGATCATGGCTTCTGCGCCGGCTCCTGAAAGCGACGATTGAGATTCCCTCAGAGACAAGCGACTGCGGTCGCCGAGCAGAGACGGCGTTTCGGCTGCGAGCTCCCCTGCCCGTTCAGCAAAATACACGGCTTCGAGCAAGGAGTTGCTGGCCAGTCGGTTGGCGCCGTGCACGCCGGAGCAGGCCGTCTCTCCGATGGCCAGCAGCCCCGGCAGACTCGTCCGGCTCCGGTCATCGACCTGCACCCCGCCGCACATATAGTGGGCCGCCGGTACGACCGGAACCGGATCGCTGGTCATATCCAGGCCGAAGCCGGCGCAGGTCGCATGGAGGTTCGGAAATCGCGTGCGAACATGGTCGGCGTCGAGATGGCCGAGGTCGAGGAACACGCAAGGATCTCCTGAGATCTTCATCTCCTGGTCCATGGCGCGGGCCACAACGTCCCGCGGCGCGAGTTCGGCGAGGGGGTGATAGCGGATCATGAACCGTTCACCCCGCTCGTTGACCAGGTGCGCGCCCTCCCCGCGGACTGCTTCGGAAATCAAAAAGCTCTTCGCCTCGGGATTGTAGAGACAGGTGGGGTGGAACTGGACGAATTCCATGTTTGCAAGGACAGCCCCAGCCCGGTACGCCATGGCCATGCCGTCGCCGGTGGCGATATCCGGGTTCGATGTGTAGGCATACACCTTGCCGCAGCCGCCGGTGGCCAGTACCACCAGATCGGCGACACAGGGCACCCTCTCCCGACCCGTGCTGTCGAGAACCCAGCAGCCCACGATGCGCTCGGCGGCCGTCGGGACAGGGTTGAGATCCGCTGCGCGGATCAGGTCGAGGCCCAGATGGTCCTCCTCGATATCGATGTCGGGATGTCGGCGGCAGGCTTCGAGCAGCCTCTGTTCGAGCTCACGCCCGGTGAGGTCCGCGGCATGGAGGATGCGGTTGCGGGAGTGGCCGCCTTCACGCCCCATGGCGAAGGCGGATTCATCGTTCCTGTCCCGGGAGAAGCGGACGCCGTAGGACAGCAGCCTTTCGATCAGCCTGGGCGCCGCCTCGACCATGGCTCGCGTGACCGTTTCGTCGCAGAGTCCGTCGCCGGCTACCAGCGTATCGGTCAGATGGGATTCGAAGTCGTCGAGGGGAGACATGGCTGCGGCGATGCCGCCCTGGGCATAGTTGGTATTACTCTCAGACGAATTCTTCTTGGTGACGATGCGCACTGATCCATGTTCCGCGGCCAGCAGTGCGAACTGAAGGCCGGCGATCCCCGACCCGACCACGAGATATCTGCTGTGCTGGATCCCGTTGCGACGCATGACCGCCCCGATCGGCTCAAGTCCGTTCCGCGAGCCACCCGACAATGAGATCGGCAGGCGACGTGCTCTTCCAGTCCAGCGCCAGTCCCACCTCATGGAGAGTGAGTGCGTCGGGCCACAGAAGCCCAAGCTTCCCATGGTCCTTGCCCGTGGTCAACCAGTGCGCGACTCCTGACCCGGAACCGGCCTGCATCAGCGCCGCGACGTCAGCGGAAGTGTAGACCGCATGGTCGTCGAAACGGGCGATGATTCCAGGCGGCCTTCCCATGACAGCCTCACAGGAATTCTCGAATGCCTCAGGCCTGGCGAGCCCGCAGACCACACCATAGGGCGCCGCACAATCTAGAGCAGACCGGGGCGCCACGCTAGAGCGCTGGAAGGACAGAACTGGGCGGGATGGGTGGAGCTCAGGCTGGCATGGAGCATCTTCTGCAGCGGATTCGGTGATCCAGACATCAGCGCGATCGGCACCTTCGGCGCCTTCGCGGTAAGGACCCCAGGGAATCAACCGACCGGCCCGTGGTCGACAGGAGCCACGATCGCCGCACCAGCGATCGAGGATGAGGATATCCCGATGACGGGGCACCCCGGCTGTCTGATGGGCATCCTCGAGCAGAATCACTCCGTTGCGGGGTGCGATGCTGCAGGCAAACGCAAAGCCTTCCCGCCTATCCGCGGCCTGGATCACTGGCCAGCCGCCGTCGCGGGCGATGAGGCGGGCCTCGTCGCCGCAAGCGCGGTCCTCAGGGTCGACAAGACACGGTCCACGGCGACCAGAGCCGTAGCCGCGCACCAGCACGACACCCAGGACGTTGCGTTCGCAGAGCCGCACAACGGTGTCGATCACCACCGGAGTCTTTCCTGTGCCTCCGACCCGCAGATTACCCACAGAAACCACCAACGGGTTGACGGGCGGGGTCGGCCTGGCCTTGAGCCGGTGCTCGAGGATTCGATGCTGCAGAGCCGTGGTCGCTGCGGCTGCGGGCGGCAACCAGACCGGCTCATGATCCTGCCAGCTTCGCCAACGAGTCTCGAACCAACGGTGGGCGGCGCTGCGCCGATCAAGGATCCGCGGGGCCGTCATCGGGAGTCTCCCAGCAATGCCCTGCGTACGGCCAATTCGGCGACATGACGTCCCGCATCACCTTCGCCGACGGTGATGCGTTCCCCGAAGGTGATGGCCAGACGGCTGCCAGGTGCCGGGACAATGGTGCGATCCCAAGTCTTGAGGCTGAGATGAACACCGGGCGTGGCTACAACCGGTACGATGGTCGCTCCGGACAGACGGGCGAGGCGGAGCACACCGTCGTGAATCGTCCCGAACGGACCGCGCGGACCATCCACGGCGATGCCGATCGAGCGGCCTGCGGCGAGTTGGGACAGCAGGGAGCGGAAAGCGGCACCGCCCTCCTTCCCTGTCGATCCTCTCACAAAACCGTAGCCCCGGGATGCGAGGGTACGGATCAGGATTTCTCCATCATCACTTCGACTGACCAGCAGGACCGGACGGTACGGGGCCACACCGATGATCGCCGGAATCATGTCCCGATGCAGACTCGCGAAGATCGTGGCTGGCCCCGGTTGAGGGGCCTGCCTCCGTTCGACACGCACCGATGCGGTCAAACCCCTGAAAATCCAGGGCGTCAGTTGGAACTTGAGACGTTGAACCAGATCAGGCATCGGCAATGTGCTCCGTAACGAGTCCGAGAATGCTGTCCGCAGTGCGTGCCCAGAACCCCGGCGGCCCGAGACGATGACGCAGCGTGGCGACATGTTCGGTGAAACGTCGGCGTCGGCTCGTTCCGTCGAGCCAACCTTCGAGATCGTCGACGACAGGCCTGGGAAGTGCAGCACCCTGAACATGCTCACGCACCATGGCGAGGTCAGAGATGAGATTCGCGAGTCCGATGCTCTCGACGTTCACCAGCAATCGAGCCAGGACATAGTTCAAGGGCGAAGTGCGGTACACCAAAGCATGGGGAACGCCGGCAAGGGACGCTTCCAGCGATGCGGTGCCACTGCAGACAACCGCCATATCCAGGTCCGGCAACAGATCCGGCAAGGGCCTGTGTGTGAGTGTACAGCCAAGAGCCAGCAGAGGCTCGAACCAGGCATCCTCCGCTCCCGGCGCGACACTGACGACTCCCTGAAAGCTACGGTCGGGACGGCGGAGCTTCAACTCTGTGATGACTGCGGCCAGCAACGGCACGAGGTTCGCGATCTCCTGGCGACGGCTGCCCGGCAGCAGGCCCAAGGTCAATGGTGTAGCGGTATCGCGCAGACGGGCTTCTCTGAGAGCCATCGTTGGCTGAACGTCGCGGTCGAGATAGTCGTCCATCAAGGGGTGGCCCAAGGCATCGCAGGAAACGCCGCGGGTTTCGAAGAAAGCCCGCTCGAAGGGTAAGAGTGTGCCGAGGCGATCGACTGCTCGTCGCAGCTTACCGATCCGCCAGCCCCCCCAGGCCCAGAGCTGAGGGGCTACCAGAAAATACACGGCTTTCCCCTGCGCTTTGACATGGGTCGCCAGATCAAGATTGAATCCGGGAAAATCCACCGGTATGACAAGATCGATGTCGTCCGCCACCGCACACCGGCGGACCAGGTTCCGCGCCTTGAGAAGGGAGGGCAGAGCCGCCGCGACATCTGTGAATCCCATGACCGCCAGCTCATCCGCTCGGGCCACGAGAGTCACGCCCGCCTCGGCCAACGCCTCGCCACCAAGCCCGCTCAGAATAACGTCCGGGCATCGCTCACGCAGCGCGCGCACCAACGCGACGCCGTAGCGTTCTCCGCTGGCTTCGCCGCATGAAAGAAAGATGTGGGGTGCAGAGCTGTCGGGAGTCGGGGTCACGTCGCCTCCGTCGGTGGTGGCGGCGGGACAGTGCCCGCCGCCGGAACGGATCAGCGGACGATACCCCGCTCGGAACGGCGGATGAAGGCCATCAGGCCCTCGGTGTGGCGGTCGAGAGTGCAGTCCAGGGCGATCCGGTCGAGGGCCTGGCTGACGTTCAAGCCCGTGCGGTAGAGCAGGCGGTAGGCGCGCTTCAGGTTGGACACCTCGTCGTCGCTGAACCCGCGACGCTTCAGACCGACGCTGTTGACGCCCGCCACTTCCACAGGGTTGCCGGCCACCCGGATGAACGGGGGCACGTCCTGGGCCAGACGGCTGCCGCCGCCGACGAAGGCGTGGGCGCCGACGTTCACGAACTGGTGGACCGGAGTCATGCCACCGACGATGGCCCAGTCGGCCACGTCGACGTGCCCGGCCAGGTTCACGGCGTTGGCCAGGATCACGTGATCGTGCACCGAGCTGTTGTGGGCCACGTGCACGTAGGCCATCAACAGGCAGTCGTTGCCCACCTTGGTCTTCTCCCCCTCGCCGGTGGCGAGGTGGATGGTCACGTACTCGCGGATCACGTTGTTGTCGCCGATCTCAACATAGGTCGTCTCGCCGGCGTATTTGAGATCCTGAGGATCGCTGCCGATGATGGCGCCGTGGTAGATGCGGTTGTTGCTGCCGATGGTCGTGCGACCTTCGATCACCACCGACGTGCCGATCTCACAGTCGGGTCCGATCTCCACCTGGGATCCGATGACCGAGTAGGGCCCGATCTTCACGTTGTGTCCGAGGCGAGCCTCGGGCGACACCACGGCAGTCGGGTGGATCTCGGCATTCCGGACCGGACGAAGTCTGGATTCCGGCTGAAAGTTCATGGGTTCCACGATGGTCCTCCCCGGTCCCGCCTCAGCGGTCCACGATGGTCGACATCAGGTCGGCCTCGGCGACGAGTTCTCCGTCTACCAAGGCGACCCCCTTCATTTTGCAGATCGGCCCCCGGATTTTGACCATCTCCACTTCGAAGCGGATCTGGTCTCCCGGGGTCACGGGGCGTCGGAAACGTGCGTTGTCGATCCCGCTGAAATACACAAGCTTAGTCTCGGGATCCTCGATGCTGCTCATCAGCAGCACTCCACCCACCTGGGCCATGGCCTCGGTGATCAACACCGCCGGCATGATGGGGTGCCCGGGAAAATGTCCGTTGAAAAACGGTTCGTTGATCGTCACGTTCTTCAGACCGACCACGCGCTTACCGCATTCGAGTTCGAGGATCCTGTCCACGAGCAGCAACGGGTAGCGATGAGGCATCACCTTCATGATCGAATTGATGTCCCAGTACGTCGGTTTGCGCCGCGGGTAGATCCTGTTTTGACGCCTTTCCGAACGGGCCAACAGGCGCGTGAAAGCCGCGTTGGATGCATGCCCTGAACGCTCGGCGATCACATGTCCCTGCAGTGGCATTCCCAACAGAGCCAGATCCCCGACAAGGTCGAGGATCTTGTGGCGGACGAATTCGTCGGGGAAGCGCAACTCGGTGTCGTTGACGAGCACGCCGTCGTCGACGATCAAGGCGTTTTCCAGGGTGCCGCCCTGCCCCAGCCCCATGTTCTGAAGAAGCTCGATATCGCGCTTCAGCGCGAAGGTGCGGCTCGGGGCAATCTCATCGCGGTAGACCTGTGGACGCATCTCACAGGTGTACTCCTGGCATCCGATCAGGGGATCGGGGTAGTTGATCTTGAAGGTCACCATGAAACGGTCGCAGGGAACGGCCCGCAGCAGGATATCACCGTCGCGGTATTCGACAGGCGAATCGATGCGGTAGTAGGTCGCCGGCAGTCCCTGGTCCACGATGCCGGCACCGCTCAGCAGATCCACATAGGCCGTCGTACTGCCCTCAACCGGCTCGGGCGGTTCTTCGCCGTCGAGCTCGATGATGCAGTTGGTGATCCCCATGCCGTAAAGGGCCGACAGCACATGCTCCACGGTATGGATCCGCACTCCGTTGCTGACCAATGCCGTGTTGCGCAACCCGTCGAGGTCGTCCGGGACGTTCTCGATGATCGCGGGAATGTCGATGTCCTCACCGTCGGCATGCACTCGGAACAAGAGTCCCGTATTGGGTTCGGCGGGCATGAAAGAAATCCGCGCGGGACCGCCAGTGTGCAGCCCCGTACCTTCCATTTCCACACGCTTCGCAACGGTCTTTTGAAGCAACAGCAACCTCAACCCTCCCCGGGGTCTTCATCCGTGTTCGTACGAGCGCCGAAGCGTTCTTCCAGTTCCTTCACGCGACGATTCAAAGCGGGCAGGCGGTGATACAGAGCCACCAGCCGAAAAGCCTTCTGGAATTCCACCGCCGGATAACCCAGGACGGTCTGACCGGCCGGGACATTGCGAGTCACCGCGGATTTGGCGGCGACTCGAGAACCGTCGCCGAGGGAAATATGGTCAGCGACTCCGGTCTGACCGCCCATCGTGACGCCGTCGCCGAGGCGGCTGCTGCCGGATAGGCCACTCAAAGCCGACATCGCACAATGACTGCCGATGGTCACATTGTGAGCAACCTGACAGAGGTTGTCGATCTTCGTTCCCGACCCGACGCGGGTCTCCCCGGTCGTCGCTCTATCCACGCAACTGTTCGCGCCGATCTCGACGTCGTCTTCGAGGACCGCAATGCCGATCTGAGGAATCTTGATCAGGCCGTCTGCTCCAGGGTAGTATCCGAAACCGTCCGTACCAATCACCGCGCCAGGATGCAGGATCACCCTGTCACCTAGACGGCATCTCTCCCGCACAACAGTCGAGGCATAGAGACAACACCCTTCGCCCAAAGCCACATCAGCTTCGAGCACCACGCCAACACCCAGACGCGAGCCGGCTCCGATGATCACGCCGGGACCGATCACGCAGAACGGCCCCACGGCGACATCCGCCGCCAGCACGGCACTTGGGTCCACCACGGCGTTCGGGTGGATGCCCGGCGGAAAGACACGGTCCGGGTCCGGGGCGAACAGACCCAGGGCCCGGGCATAGGCGGCCCGTGGGTTCTCGGCCCGGAGGGCAGGTCCGTCGACATCCAAACCGGACGGCACGATGATCGCCGAGGCAGCTGTTTCGTCGAGACGCTTGAGAAACCGGCGTTCTTCCACGAAGGTGAGGTCACCGGGACCGGCCGATTCGAAACCAGCGACTCCCCTGATCACGACGTTGCCGTCGCCAACGAGGGTCAATCCCAGCCGATCCGCCAGTTCGCTCAGCAACAGGTCCATGGGATCTCCGCCCGGCACCTCAGCAGCGCCAAATGAAGCATCGCCCCTCTCCGTCGGTGTCACGAAGGGGGGCTAAGCTCAAGACGTCCAGAATTCTCAGAAAATGTCACCCCGCCCGGGGGCCGTGTCAACGAAAATCGATCCCGTCTATTCCTCGACACCTCGGACGAGAGTCTCGATGACCTTGTCGGTCAGATCCACATCGGGGTCCAGAAACAGGACAGTCAGGCCGGCGGCGTCGATGACAATTCCGTAGCCCTCTTCCTTGCCGATCCTGTCGACGATCAGCTTCACCTGGTCGATGATGGGCTGGATCTTGTTCTTGTATTCCTGCTCGGCCTGGGAGTCGATGGTCTCACGCAGGTTGAAGTACGCCTGCTTGGCGTTCTCAAATTCTTCGACTTTGGTCCGTAGGGCGTCCTCACCCAGAACCATCTTCTGGCTCTCGATGGCTTCTGCCATGAGCTGCAGGTCCCGCTCCTTGTCGGCGATCTCCTGCTCCTTATCCTGCAGGAATCTCTGATACTGCTCCTGAGCGTCCTTGGCTGCGCTGTATTCGTCGACGATTCGCTGGGAATCGATCACGGCGAAGGGCTTGTCCGACGCCGCGCTCGCAGGAGCGACGACAGCGGTCAGCAGGAGGATGCCCAGCAGTCCGGCCAGGGTGGTCTTCGTGCGGTTCATCTCGTCTCCTCGGGTTGCGGCACGTCAGCTAGAAAAACGTGCCGAAATTGAAGTGTGGCTCCCAGCTCGGGCCGTCGGCCCGATCGAAGCCGTAACCGTAATCGAATCCAATGGTTCCCATCATGGGGACTTCGACTCGAACGCCGAAGCCGGCCCCTTTGCGCATATTCGTGAAATCGGTCGCACTGAAGCTGTTCCAGGTATCGCCCTGATCGACGAAACCTAGCAGTTGCACGGCGTTGGTCAAGGGGTAGAGCAGTTCGGTGGTCATGATCGTATAGAAACGACCACCGATGAAGCCGGGGTTGTCGCGAGGCACGACTTCAAGGTCCCGGTAACCCCGCAACGGGTAGAGACGGTTGCCGCCGAGCCGGAATTTCTCGTAGTCCGGCACGTTGTCAGCATTCTGGAGTCCATGGATCAGGCCCAGGGACGTGCTCATCCGCAAGGCGAGACCGGCCGGCAGCTTCTGAAAGAAGGAGTGCCGGAACATATGCTTCTGGTAGTCGATTTCGCCGCCGAGCATGCCCCCGGAAAACTCAAGGCTATAACTCGTCTTGGAGCCCTGAGTTGGGAAGAAAGGATTGTCTGTGGAGTTGCGTGAGAAACTGAGAGTTACGGCACTTTTGGTTTCGGGCCAATCCACCTCGTCCAGACGTTGGAAGGGCAGATCCTCGTCGCCGACCTGGGACGCGAGGTTGTCCAGATAGTCCACGTACGAGGTGCTGAACTCGGAGAGGCGAGTTTCTGACAATTCGTAACGGAGGCCCACACGCGAGAACCTGGTGCCGGGAATGCGCCGGCCGAGACGCACGGCGCCGCCCTTGACGCGACTCTCGTAGAAGTCGTCGAAGTTGTACTGATAACGGTCGAAGAGATCCACGCCCACCAGGGTCGGGGTGCCCAGGAACCAGGGCTCGGTGAAGTTGATGTCCACGTAGCGCTGCCTGGAACCGAACTGCCAAGCCAGGCCGATGTTCTGGCCCTTGCCGCGGAAGTTGGTCTCGGCGATCTGGATGAAGCCGGTGACCGAGGTCTGGGCGCTGTACGCCATGCCGAAGCTGAACTGGCCGGTCTGCTTCTCCTCCACCTTCATCACGAGGTCGACGTCGCCTTCGCGGTCGGCGGGTTTGAATTCCGGGATCACGTTGTTGAAATATCCCAGCCTGAAGATGTTGCCCTGGGACAGTTCGATCATCCTGTTGCTGAAGACGTCGCCGGGATAGATCAGCATCTCGCGGAGGATGACCTCGTCGTAGGTCTTCAGGTTGTCGGCCACACGGATGTCGCGGATGCGGGCCGGTTCTCCCTCCCGGAAGCGGAGAGTGAGGTCGACGACCTGCCCCCGGATCTGCCGTTCGGGGTCGACAGTGATGTAGATGAAGCCGTTGTCCCAGTACATGGAGTGGAGTTCGCGGAGTGTCTCCTGATAGTCGATTTCGCGGAACGTCTCTCCGCGAGAGAGCAGGATGTGGCTGGCGATGGCCAGGTCGTCGTACTCCTGGTTCCCTTCCCAGTTGATGTCGCCGACGGTGTAGACGGCGCCTTCGTTCATGTGGATGAGGAGATCAATTTTCTTATTCTCCTCCACGAAGGTCATATCCACGTCGGCGACCTCGGCGTCGAGGTAGCCATGATCGCGGTACCACATGGCCAGGCGTTCCTTGTCTTCCTCGAACTGCACCTTCTTGAAGGTGGAGCTCTTGAGGAAGCCCCCGGTGCTCTGCTTCATCTTTCCGCGGAGCTCATCGTCGGAAAAGGCCGCGTTGCCGTCGAAGGAGATGGTGCGGGCCTTGATCTTCTCCCCCTCGTCGATGGTCACCACGAGTTCCTCGAGGTTGTTGCCGTCGACGAGTGACGAGTCGATGTGGGCCGACATGTTGTAGTAGCCCTTTTCCTGATACAGCTCGCGCAAGGGCTCCAGCTCACGAGTGATCACCGCGGGATTGGCGAACTGCCCGACCAAAGGCGGGAAGGCTTCGTTCAGGTCCTTCTCTTTGATCTTGTTGTTTCCCCGGAACTTGATGGCACGGATGCGTGGAAATTCCGTGAGGTTCACGATCACCTTCACGCCACCGGGCTCATCGCTGCGGTAGATGTAGACGTCCGAGAACTTGCCCGTCGCAAAGAGGTTGCGGATGGCCAGGGCGGCAGAGTCGGCCGTGAACGGGTCGCCGGGCTGGAGCTCCGCCCAGGATTGGACCTGTCCTGCGCCAACGGTCCGAGCGCCGATCACATCGACGGACGTAATGACGACAGGCGTCTGCTGGGCCGTCGCGGCGCAGGCCAGCAAAAGCAACAAGCTGATCAGCCAGGAGCAAATTCGGGCGTTCATCCGTGCGTTCCGATCCGTGAACTGGGGGATTCCATATCGTCCGGAGCCGGGGCATGGTAACAGAGGGGCCGGACGTCGGCAACTCGGGTTCCGCGCATCCTACACGGACATACCCCGTGCGGTTCCACGCATGGGGCATCAATGTGCTTCATCGTTGTCCGGAATGCAAGGCGGGGGCCCTGTGAGGGGCCCCCGCATCTCATCAGCGAAGATCGCGATCAGCCGTCCCGCGGCACATCTATAGCGACGGGTTGGATTTCCGGCTCTTCTAGAACGCGCACCGTGAAGGTGAGCTCGTTGTTGCCGGCTCCGACCTCCAAGACGCTGTTGCCCTTCACCTCTCCCCGCAAAAGACGCTCGCTGAGAGGATCCTCCACGTATTTCTGGATGGCCCGACGCAACGGACGCGCCCCCTGCTCGGGATCGAATCCGGACTCGCAGAGGAAATCCTTGGCCCCCTGGGAGAAATCGAAGGAGATCAGCATCTTCTCCAAACGCTTGTTCACGTCGCGGAGCAGGATCTCAACGATACTCTGCATGTCCTCGCGTTCGAGGGACCGGAAAAAGATGAGCTCGTCGATACGGTTGAGGAATTCGGGGCTGAACGTGCGCTTGAGATCCTTGTCGATGACCGACTTGATGCGCGTACGGGATACGCCCTTGTCCTCTGAGCCGAAGCCGAGCGCCTTGCTCTCCTTGGCCTGGCGACTGCCCACGTTGGAGGTCATGATCAGCACGGTGTTCTTGAAATCGATCGTCCGGCCGAAGGAATCGGTGAGCTGACCGTCCTCGAGCACCTGGAGCAGAATGTTGAAGACATCGGAGTGGGCCTTTTCGATCTCGTCGAAGAGGACCACCGAGTAGGGCTTGCGGCGCACCTTTTCGGTGAGCATGCCGCCCTCGTCATAGCCGACATAGCCCGGAGGAGCTCCTACGAGACGCGAGACGCTGTGCTTCTCCATGTACTCGGACATGTCCACGCGGATCAGTGATGTCAGGTCTCCGAACATGAATTCGGCGAGGCGACGGGCCACCTCGGTTTTGCCGACGCCGGTGGGTCCCATGAACAGGAACGAACCGATGGGACGACGGGGATCGCGCAGACCGGCCCGGTTGCGGCGAATGGCTTTGGACACAGCGTCGAGGGCGGCGTCCTGGCCGATGATCCAAAGGCGCAGCTCGTCTTCCATGCGCAGGAGCTTCTGGGTCTCCTCCTCTTCCACCTCGGAAACGGGGATACCGGTGATGTCGGCGATGACACGGCAGATCAGCCTGGTCGAAACCGTGACCTGCTGTTCCGAGTTGTCCTGCTTCCAGTTTTTCTTGAGTTCTGAGAGCTGCTGTTTGAGCTCTTTCTCCTGGTCGCGGAACGCCGCGGCCTTCTCGAACTCCTGAGCCTGGATCGAGGCTTCCTTCTCTCGGATCACATCGGAGACCTGGCCCTCGAGTTCGCGCAGGTCCGGCGGCACGACGGCCGCCGAGAGTCGGGCCCGGGAACCGGCTTCATCGATCACGTCGATGGCCTTGTCGGGTAATGCGCGCCCGCTGATGTAGCGGTTGCTAAGCCATACGGCCGAGCGGATGGCATCGTCTTCGTACTGGACACGGTGGTGAGCCTCGTAGCGGTCGCGCAGGCCGAAAAGGATCTCGATGGTCTCGTCCTCAGAAGGCGGCTCGACCTTGACGGTCTGGAAGCGGCGCTCCAGAGCACCGTCCTTTTCGATGAACTTGCGGTATTCGTCCATAGTCGTCGCACCGATGCACTGGATCTCGCCGCGGGCCAGTGGCGGCTTGAGCATGTTGGAAGCGTCGATGGCTCCCTCGGCACCGCCAGCGCCGACGATGGTGTGCAGCTCGTCGATGAACAGGATGATGTCCTCGGATTCGCGGATTTCACCCATAATCTGCTTGAGCCGTTCCTCAAACTGTCCGCGGTACTTTGTGCCCGCCACGACGCTTGCGAGGTCCAGAGTCACAAGCTCCATATCCTTCAGCGTTGCGGGGACTCGGCCCTCGACCATCCGTGAGGCCAGGCCCTCGGCGATGGCGGTCTTGCCGACGCCGGGCTCGCCGATGAGCACCGGATTGTTCTTCTTGCGGCGCGAGAGGATCTGGATGACGCGCTCGATCTCCTTGTCGCGGCCGATGGTGGGGTCGAGCTTGCCCTCGCGGGCCATGTCGGTCAGGTTGCGGCCGAACTGGTCGAGCACGGGGGTTTCGCGCTTCTTGGCGGCGGCTTCCTTCTCCTTGGGGCGGTCGGAGCTGCCCAGCATTTTCAGGACCTCGCGGCGCACCCGCTCGTGGTCGGCGCCCAGCTCGTTCAGCACGCGGGAGGCGACGCCCTCCCCTTCCTTGATCAGGGCCAGCAGCAGGTGTTCGGTGCCGACGTAGTTGTGGCTGTGGATCCGGGCCTCGTCGATGGAGATCTCCAGCACCCGCTTGGCGCGGGGGGTGAAGGGGATCTCGCCGATGGTGATGGTGCCGCTCTGTGGAGTGACGATCTCCTCGATGGCCTGCTGGATCTGTGTGAAGTCGATACCCAAGCGCTGCAGCACGCGTGCGGCGATGCCTTCGCCCTCGCGGATGATGCCGAGCAGGAGATGCTCGGTTCCGATGTAATCGTGCTGCATCCGGCCGGCCTCGTCGCGGGCGAGGAACAGGACCTTGCGGACTCTCTGGGTGAAACGATCGTTCATCTGCATCTCCGTTCGCGTATGCGCCGGGACGTTGTCGCCCCTGGAACCTAGGGTCAATATACACCGACTCGGCGCATGGGCACCATGTGTGCGTGGTCAATCCTTCCATAGGATCGGATTGTGAGCAAGAAACTTGAGGGATGAGACGAATCTCAGCTGAAGAATTTGCGGAGATGGGCGGCCCGGGCGATGAGATCGTCGTCGGGATCGCTTCCTGCCGGATCGATGCCCAGGTGTCCGGGGCGCAGATCCACAAGCAGACGGTTCCAGGCGGCGGCGTCCGGTCCCGCCAACAGGCCCGTGGCGGCGCCCAGACGGGTGAATGATATGTGGTCATAGGATTCGGAGAGGGACATCAACCTGGCGTTCCTCAACAGTCCCGAAGCCCTGTGGATACGATCCTCCAACTCCAGACGCCGGCTCGAGAGCAGGATCTCACGGGTGGCGATCTCGAGTCCAACGACCCGGGCCGCCAATTTTGTGAATTCCCCGGCCATGGTTTTTTCACTGCAGCCGAGGGAGCGGCGGGAGCGCAGAATGAACAGATCGCCGCGGGCCCGACCCTCCGACTCGAACCAGCCCCTTGTCGAAAGACCTTGCTCCCCGACCTCGTTGAGGACCTCGGCCGCCGTTCCCGAAAAGGCCAACGCCGGTAGATGGACCAGACATCCCAGGGCCAGCCCTGTTCCACAGCGCGCCGGCTCAGCGGTCAGATAACCGAAGCGGTCGTCGTAGGCGAAGGTGACGGCGCGATCCAGGCAACGTTCGACCGAAAGCACGTTTCGCAGGGCGGCCTGGGGATCCAGGCCGGAGCAGCGGGCGATCAGACGAACATGGTCACGGTCCCGAGTTCTGAGCATCAGAGAGGCATCTGGGCTCACCAGACAGAACGGCTCCGAGTTGAGCTCCTTGAACTGGCCCGCCGAGATCAGGCCCGATTCCCGGGCGCACTGGAGTTCCCTGCGTGTCAGGGCCGACAAGGGTACAGGTTCACAGCCGACGAATCCCGGCACGGTGGCCGCCGCGTCAAAGACGCAGTCGCGCTGCATCTCGCCGGCGCCGACGACGGTGCGATGGGGAAACGGAAGTCCCTCGTAGTTGCGGCCGACGTCGGCACGGGACCAGAGAACCGGATCGGCCCAGGGGCCGACGGCGTCGAGATGAGCGTGGACCCGGATCTCAGGCAGCAGCTGCGTCATGACGAAGCCTCCCTCGCCTGCTGCAGCATCAGGTCCTCGATCTGATCGCGAAGACGGGCCGCCTCCTCGTAATCTTCACGCTCCACCGCCAGATCGATCAGGGACCGAAAGCGCGCAATCTCGCGGCGGGAATGGACCTCGGGAGAACGTGAGATGGGCATCATACCGACATGAGCGTCGCTCCCGTGGAACTTCGAGAGGATCGCGGCAAGCTGTCCATGAAAGTGTCGGTAGCAGTCCGGGCAGCCCAACCGGCCATGATCGGCCAGGACGGCAAGTTCGGATCCGCAACTTGGACATGGTTTCATGCCTGCACCTCATCCCGGGCGGCCAGTCGCCCGTCAGTCAGTACCAGAGTCCGGTCGGCCCTGGCGGCGAGTCCGGGATCGTGGGTCACGACGACCAGGCCGGCCCCCAGGCGCCGCGCCCGCTCGAAGAGCAGATCCGCCAGTTCGAGACCCTTGTCCCTGTCGAGGTTGCCGAAGGGCTCGTCGGCCATGACCAGGGAGGGTTCGTTCATGAACGCACGGGCCACCGCCACGCGCTGCTGCTCCCCCCCCGACAGTTCACCGGGGAGATGATCGCGCCGGTCGGCGAGTCCCATGTGATCCAGGAGGGTTCGGGCGCTCTCCACATCATCGGCATTCGGGGTCCGTCGCAGACGAACGGGCACCAAAAGATTTTCCAGGGCCGTGAGGTCGGGCATCAGGAAATGGAACTGGAAGATGAACCCGAGTTCGTCGCGTCGCCAGCGGCTGACCTGGTCGGCCTTCAGGCTCAGCAGGTCGGTGCCCCGCCAGGCGACACGGCCGCCGTCGGGACGATCGAGCCCGGTCAAGACGTTCAGCAGGGTGCTCTTTCCAGATCCGCTCGGTCCCATGATGGCCACGCTCTCCCCTTCAGCGAGGGAGAGATCGCAGTCGTGGAGCACTTCGACGACTCCCTCACCACGGGGAAATCCCTTAAACAGAGCGCTGGCTTCGAGCAGAGGCGTCACATCGCTCCTCTAGGTGTAGCGGATGATCTCCATGGGCCGCAGCCGCGAGGCTTCGATACTGGGCAGGAGCGTTGCGCCGAGTGTGATCAGCAGGGCCGCTCCGGCCACCATCACGAAGTCCAGGGTCTGAGCGATGACCGGAACATGGTCCACGAAATAGACGTCGCCCGGCAGCTTGATGCCGACCTTCTCCAGGTAGAGGATCCCCAGCCAGCCGAGGATGCTGCCGAGGACCGTACCGCCGGCGCCCACGGCCAGACCGTCGAGCAGGAATATGGCCTGAATCTGGCGTCGTCGCGCCCCCATGGCCAGCAGGATGCCGATCTCGCGGCGGCGTTCGCCGACCATCATGGTCAGAATGCCGATGATGTTGAAGGCCGCCACCAGGATCACCAGCCCCAGCAGCAGGAACATCATGACCTTCTCGAGCCGGACCCACTGGAAGAGGTTCTGGTTCAGGTCGATCCAGTCGTTGCAGTGGTGGTCGTAGGGACCGAGGGTCTTTTCGATTTCCTGGGCCACCGCCGGGGCGGTCATCATGTCGGCCACGCGGACGCCCACAGCCAGAGCCCCGTCCTTCGGGTAGCCGAAGAAGCTGCGGGCCTCGTCGATGGGCATGTAGCAGAAGCGGGCGTCGAAATCGTAAAGGCCCGTCTCAAGAAAACCGCCCACGACGAAGCGACGGCTCTCGGCCTCTAGCTCGTCGAGGGACAGCTCCCCTTTAGGAGCGGTCAGCACGATGGTGTCGCCGAGTCCGGCGTAGAGCGATGCAGCCAATTCCGCACCGAGGACCACACCCGGCGTGCCGTCGCCTTCCCCCCGCAGAACGGTGAGCGATCGCTCCGAGGGGAAGAGCATGCGGCGCAGAGGAGTCACAGTTTCCTGGAGGTCGGGTTCGATACCCCAGACCACCGCCGCCCTGTGCTGGGCCTGGGTACCCACCGTCCGCGAGGTGATCACGACTTCCTGCCGCACGAAGGGCGCCACGCCGGTCACGCCCTCGACCGCACCGATGCGGTCCATGGTGTCGCCGAGGTCGCGAAACCCTTCGGGCTTGCTGGTCAGGACCGTGATCATGGGCATGTTGTCCACGAACGTGCTGCGCAGTTCGTCGTGCAGGCCGTTCATGATGGCCAAGGTCAGGTCCAGGACCGTGACGCCAAGGGTGATGCCCACGATCGCGATGACCGTAACGCGGCTCAGCAGCCGGGATTTGCCGCGGCTACGCAGATAACGAGAGGCGATGTAGGCAGCGAAGCGCACCTAGTCGAGTCCTCCCTGGCTTTCCTCCGGACGCATGGCCGGGAAGAGAAGCACGTCGCGGATGGAGTTGCAGTCCGTAAAAAGCATGACGAGACGGTCGAGTCCCATGCCCAGACCACCGGTGGGCGGCATGCCCGTCTCGAGGGCCTCGAGGAAATCCTCGTCGAGGACCTGTGCCTCTTCATCGCCCTTGGCCTTGAGATCCATCTGTGCCATGAAACGTTCGCGCTGCACCTGGGGGTCGTTGAGTTCAGAGAACGAATTGCAGATTTCGAAACCGGCAATGAACCCCTCGAAGCGCTCGACCAGGCCTTCGTCCTCGCGGTGCCACTTCGCCAGAGGCGACAGTTCCACCGGATGATCGAGTACGAAGGTCGGCTGGATCAGCTTGGGTTCGACGAACGTGCCGAAGACCTCATCGAGGATCTTGTCTCGGCCCATGCCCTTGAGGATCGTCACGCCCAGCTTCTTCGCCTCGGCGACGACCTGGTCGTCGTCGAGCGATGCGAAATCCACGCCGGTCTCCTCCTTGATGCCGTCGAGAAAACGCAGGCGGCGGAAACCGTTGGAGAAGTCGAGTTCATACTCGCCGTAGGTGATCCTGCCTTCATCGCCGAAGCGGTCGACCAGCTTCATCATCATGCGCTCGACCAGATCCATCATGCCGTTGTAGTCCCAGTAGGCGGCGTAGCACTCCATCATCGTGAACTCGGGATTGTGGGTGCGGTCCATGCCCTCGTTGCGGAAATCCTTGCAGAATTCGAAGACCTTTTCGAACCCGCCCACGATCAGCCGCTTGAGGTAGAGCTCGTCGGCGATGCGCAGGTAGAGGGTCTGGTCCAGGGCGTTGTGGTGGGTTTTGAACGGACGCGCCGTGGCGCCGCCGTACAGGGGCTGCAGGACGGGCGTCTCTACCTCGAGGAAATCCTCGTCGACCAGGAAACGGCGGATCATGTCGAGGACCTGGGACCGCTTGCGAAAACGCTCGCGGGTCTCGAGGTTCATGATCAGGTCCAGGTAGCGCTTGCGGCACTTGAGTTCCAGGCTCATCTCGTGGAACTTCTCGGGCAGCGGACGCAGCGATTTGGTCAGCAGCTCGTAGCCGTGCACCTCGACGGTGAGCTCGTCGGTACGCGTGCGGAACAACGTGCCTTCGACCCCGATGATGTCGCCGGTGTCGATCATCTTCTTGAAGAACTCGAAGTCCTCGTCGCCGAGGATGTCCTTCTTGGCGTAGATCTGAATCTTGCCCGGCCCGTCGTAGAGGGGCAGGAACATGGTCTTGCCCGCCTTGCGCTTGGTCATCACGCGGCCGGCGATCCGCACCGTCGCCTTGGCGGCGACCAGATCCGCTTCCTGCTCGTGCAGCTCGACGCTGGTGTGGGTACGCGTGTAGCTGTGCGGATAGGGATTCCGCGTGGCGCGGATCTCCTCGAGCTTGCGCAGGCGTTCCTCGATCAGCCGGTGACGCGTGGCGGCGTCCTGCTGAGTGGCGTCGTCGTTCTGTTCGTTCGTGGACACGTCGGTTCTCCTCGATCGTTCGCTACTGGCTCGCGGCCTGGCTCGTCTGGCGCAGATAGGCGTCGATGAAGCCGTCCAGGTCGCCGTCGAGGACGGCCTGGATGTTTCCCGTTTCATGGTCGGTGCGGTGGTCCTTCACCTTGGTGTAGGGATGCAGCACGTAGGAGCGGATCTGACTGCCCCAGGCGATCTCCATCTTGTCACCGGCGATGGCGTCGCGCTTGGCGCGCTCCTCGAGGGCCGCCTTCAGATAGAGCTTGGCCCTCAGCATCTTCAAGGCGCTTTCTCGATTCCGCAGCTGCGAACGCTCATTCTGGCATTGCACGACGAATCCGGACGGCATGTGGGTCAGCCTGACGGCGCTGTCGGTCTTGTTGACGTGCTGACCGCCGGCGCCGCTGGCACGGTAGGTGTCCATGCGCAGGTCGGCCTCGTCGATCTCGATTTCGATCTCGTCCTCGATCAGCGGGTAGACGTACACCGAAGCGAAGGCCGTGTGACGTCGGCTCTGGGCGTCGAAGGGCGAGATGCGAACGAGTCGGTGCACACCGGTCTCGCTCTTGAGATAGCCGAAGGCGAAGTCGCTCTTGATCTCGAAGGTCGCACTCTTGATGCCAGCCTCATCCCCCGGCTGCAGGTCGTTCATGGTGAAGCTCATGTCGCCACGCTCTAGAAAGCGTGCATACATGCGCAGGAGCATCTCCGCCCAGTCCTGACTGTCGGTCCCCCCGGCGCCGGGGTGGATCTCGAGCAGGGCGCCGCGGGCGTCGTCCGGACCGCTGAGCAGAAACTGGGACTCTAGGCGGTCGAGGGAGCGGGCGAGCTTCAGCAGACCGTCATCGATCTCCACGAGTGTCTCGGCATCGTCCTGTTCGCCCACAAGTTCGGCGAGGACGTCCAGGTCGTCGCACAGCGCCTCGATGGAGGCGATGGGATCGAGCCACTGCTTCAAGCCCCGGACACGTTTGTGAACGACGTCGGCGGCCTCACGGTCGTTCCAGAACTCGGGTTCGCCTTGTCGGGCCTGAAGGCGGTTGAACTCCTCGATCAGTACGGGGAGGTCAAAGACCCTCCTTGAGCTGTTGAAGGCGCAGACGCTGTGCGGCGAGGGTGTCGAGGCGTTCCTTCATGGGGCTTCTTTCCACCGGATGCGGTCGCGGTAAAGATCATGGATCGTACGTCGGAGTTCGGCGGCGGTGCCGTCGTTGTGCAGGACGATATCGGAGCGGATCCAATCGTGCAACAGCGGACGCTGAGCCGCGACCCGAGCGGACGCTGTCTCAACGTCGAAACGACCGGAAGCGACGAGCCGTTTGCGACGAGCGTCCTCGGAGGCCGTCACGCAGATCACGAGATCCACCTCTCCGAACGACGGAAGCAGAAAGTACACGGCTGCCTCGACCACCGCAAGGCATGGTCGGGACTCGGCCCCTGCCAAAGCCTGCAGTTTTTCGGCGATCCGTCTGCTGAGGCGGGAGTGGACCAAGGCGTTCAGGCGGGCCAGGGCCTCGGGGTCGGCGAACACGAGCCGGCCCAGAGCGGAGCGGTCCACCGCCCCGCCCACCATGACCTCCTGGCCGAATTGCTCCGCGATGGCTGCGCTGATGTGCTGCTCGCGGAGGAGCTCGTGACCTTCGGCGTCGGCGTCGATGATCGCTGCGCCGAGAACGGCGAGCTCGGCGACCGCCAGCGACTTGCCGCCGCCAATGGGGCCGGTGACTGCCCAGACCGGCATGGAGCGTGGATCACCCATGTGCGTCCGCCCAATTGGCGCCGGTATGAATGTCCACCGTCAGTGGCACGGCAAGTTCGGCCACACCCTCCATGGCCTCGCGCACCAGGATTGTCACGGCGTCCAGTTCGCCGGCCGGCACCTCCAACAGGAGCTCGTCGTGGACCTGGAGCAGCAAAAGCGACTCCAGGTTCCGGTCCCGCAATTCCGCATCGACTCGTAGCATCGCCAGCTTGATCAGATCGGCGGCGGTGCCCTGGATAGGCGTGTTCACGGCGATCCGCTCGGAAAAACTGCGCAGTCGGTTGTTGTCCGAGAGAATGTCCGGCAACGGACGCCGACGCCCGAGGAGGGTCGTCGACACACCGGTCTCGCGGGCTTTGGTGCGGACGTTGTCGATGAAATCCTTCACACCTGGGTATGTGCGGAAGTAGCCGTCGATGAAAGCGGTGGCCTCACGCACCGATACGCCGATCTGTCTGGCCAGCGCCCTCGCCCCCATACCGTAGATCACACCGAAATTGATGGCTTTGGCGTTGGAACGCATGTCCGCCGTCACATCGTCGAACTCGACGCCGTTGATGAGCGCGGCGGTACGACGATGCACATCGCCACCATCGCGGAACGTGGCAATGAGCTTCTCATCACCGGAGAGATGCGCGAGCAGGCGGAGTTCCACCTGCGAATAATCCGCCGAGAGGAACACACTGCCGGGCCGTCGGGGCACAAACGCGCGGCGGATCTGCCTGCCGTTTTCGGATCGGATCGGTATGTTCTGGAGGTTCGGGTCGGAGCTGGACAATCGCCCCGTGGCGGCGACCGCCTGGTTGAACGAGGTGTGGACGAGGCCGCTTTGCTCATTCACAAGTGACTTCAGGCTTTCGACGTAGGTGCCTTGCAATTTAGCCAGTTGCCTGTGCTCGAGAATGAGCTCGACCAGGGGGTGACGGCCGACCAGCGCCTCGAGAACCGAAACATCGGTGCTCCATACGGTGGCTGTTTTCTTGGTGGGCTTGAGACCCAGATCTTCAAACAGAACAGTGGCGAGCTGCCGAGGGCTCTGGACATTGAACTCCTTGCCGGCCGCCTCGTGGCTGCGGCGTTCGAGATCCTCCATTTCCGCGCCGAAACGGACATGGAGTTCGTCCAGAACTTCCTGATCCACTTTGATCCCGTGGCGCTCCATGCGGAATAGGACTCGGGACAGCGGAATCTCCATTTCGGCAAACAGTGCCTGCAGTTCAGGTTCGGCGCCGAGTTCGGATTCGAAGATGTTGCGGAGGCGCAAAGTGATCTCGGCATCTTCCGCCGCGTAGACCGCGAGACGCTCCAGAGGCACAGAGAGGATGTCCTTGGTACGGTCGCCGCTTTCGAACAGGTCGGCATAGGGAATCGTTTCATGGCCCAGCAGGTCCATGGCGAGGGCGTCGAGGCCGAAACGCAGACGGCCAGGATCGAGCACATAGGCCGCGAGCATCGTATCGAAGCGCGGGCCGGAGAGGGATAACCCGTGCCGCTCGAGGATCCATTCGTCGTACTTGATGTTCTGGCCCACCTTCATGCGTTGCGGATCGGCCAAAACCGGTCCGAGCACGGAACGGAACTCAGCGAGACGGTCGACCTCGCCGTCGCCGGCGAAGAGGCTGCCCTGGGCATCCCCCGCGCGGGTCAGGATGGGCACATAGACGGCGTCGCCGGGTTCCGCGCAGAGCGAAACGCCGACCAGCCGCGCCCGATCAGGGCGCAGATCATCGGTTTCCGTATCGACGGCGAGGGGGGCGTTCTGAGGCTGGGCGGCCAACCAGGCCCGCAATTCGGCGGGGTTGCTCACCAGCCGGTACCCTCGGACGGCGCCGTCCCATCGATCCACGGGCTGGGCAACGTCGGCTGGCAAGAGTGCAGCCGCCACTGGAGAGTCGAAACGCGCCGCCAGGCGGTTGATCTGCGCCAGCACGTTGCGCAGACCCAGAGCGGCGAGGCGCGAGGTGACCTCCTCGCCCACCGGCAGGACGGTTCGTATGGAGTTCCAGTCCACATCCATGGGGATATCGTCGACGATGGTGAACAAGCGTCGAGAGAGCAGCACCTGATCACGGTGTTCAGCCAGAACGAGTTTCATGCGGGCGGTCAAAGTGTCGGCATCGAGATGCTCGAGCAACTGGTCGAGGCTGCCGAAGGTCTTGATGAGTTTGAGGGCGGTTTTGGGCCCCACCCCAGGAGCACCGGGAATGTTGTCGCTGGCGTCCCCGGATAAGGCGAAGACATCGATGAGTTCCGCCGGCTCCAGACCGTATTCGCGCCGGACATCGGCTGCGGTGAATTCGGTGAGCTCGCTGCCCCGTTTGCCCGGCTTGAGCATCCCCGTGCGTGCATCGAGCAGCTGCATGAAATCCTTGTCGCCCGTATAGAACCAGACCCGGTCGACCCTGCCCTCTGACATCCGCGCCATGGTTGCCATCACGTCGTCCGCCTCATAACCTTCGCGGTCGAACACGGGGATCCCCCAGGCGGCCAGCAACTCATGGAGCAACGGCAGCTGCGAGGACAGCTCTTCGGGCATGGGCTTGCGTTGCGCCTTGTACTCGGGATACATCTCGTGGCGGAAGACCTTGCCCTTGCGGTCGAACACCACCGCGAGATGGGACGGACCATGGGTTTCGATGAGGCGCAGAATACTGGAGAAGAAACCATAGGCCACCGACGTCGTCTCCCCGCCGGGAGCGACCAGGGGCCGGTTGGCGAAAGCGAAGTGGGCTCGGTAGAACAGCGCCGAGCCGTCGACGAGAATCAGGGACACGCTGGACCTCCGCTTTCGCCGAGACCGTAGAGACGGTGACGGCGGATATAGTTGACCACCCCGGCAGACAGACGGGCTTCCGGGACTTCGCCCGCTTCGAGAGCTGCGCGGATGTCCGTCGAAGATTCCTCGTCGGCAAACCCCTCCACGACCGTCGCATCAGTGCCGTAGATCGCGAGGTTCGGTTGGCGCCCGTCGCGGGGGAATACGATGAGATCCGCCATGTCGAGAAGCTCCCCGACCTCGCGCCAGTCGGCGAGACCGGATGCCGCGTCGGCACCCAAGACGAGGCGCCACTTGGCGTCGGGATGCTGCACCCGCAAAGCACGCAGGGTGTCCACGGTGAAGCTGGCCCCGCCGCGAACGACTTCCAGATCCTCGATGGTCACGCCGTCGAGATCGGCAAAGGCGAGCCTCAGCATGGCCAGGCGGTGATGCGGCGAAGCCCCGGTGCCGTCCTTGAAGGGCGATCGCCAAGCAGGGGCCACATGAACGACGTCGGCGAGCCCCCGTTCGAGAAGCTCGCCGACCATGTGTCGATGTCCCCGATGGACGGGGTCGAAGGATCCGCCGAAGAGGGCGCGGATCATGCCCCGCCGGAGGACCGCAGGCGCTCGAGCCGGGCCTGCGCCCGCGGGGCGAAGGCGCTCTCGGGATGTTCCGCGATCAACCGCTCCAGGTTCTGGGCTGCGCCCTCGGCATCTTCGAGCCGCTCCGCGGCCTTGGCTCGCTCCCAGAAAAGGAGGTCGCGCAGATTGGTCTTCCGCTCCGACTCGATGAGTCGATCCAGAGTGATGGCCACGGACTCGTGCTTCTTCATGCGGCGGTAAAGATCGATGACCTTCATCTGCTTGTTCACCACCATATCGCTGATCAGCACAAGTCTCTCTTCAACAGCAGGCCGCCACGGCGACATGGGATATGTGCGCAGGAAGGACAAGTAGCGGTCACGAGCCTCGAAGCCGGGAGTCATATCGCGTTCGGTGCGGCCGACCTGCAGGAAGTACGATTCGCATTCCTGGAACATGGCCTCCTCCACCAGAGGGCTTGTCGGGTATTCCTGGCGGAGGATCTGGTACTCCACCCCCGCCATGGGATACTCCTTCAACGCCATGTAGCTCTTCGCCTTTTCGAACTGGGCCTGAGCCGCCAGGCTGTCGGCCGGGCTCCGTCGCAGGAAGAGTCCGAAGGCATCGGCGGCTTCCTGGTGCTTGCCGGCATCACGGTAGACAAGGGCTCGTTCATAGCTGCCCGTCGGGTGGGGATTGGAAGATCCGCACCCAGCCATGACTCCAGCCAGGAGCAGGGCGGAGAGAGGGGAAAACCGACGAATGGTCCAGGATACGTGTTTCAAACGACCGATCTCCTTGAACGCGGATCAGTCCGCAGTGGTGGCGAAGTAGGCGGCGATCAGACCGGCCAACGAACCGAGGACGACGACTTCCTCGAGGATGCTGAAGATGCCGCCGCCGCCGGCGACCGTGGCGTCGTTGAACTCGTAACTCGACTCGGCAATCCGTTCGAGCTTTCCTGCCGGGAATCGGTCGCCGAACATGCGTGTGGCCTGGTCGTCGTGGAGGATCAATCCGTTTCGGCGGTCGCGCAGCATGACGACGGCCGTCACCGTGCACTCCCGATCGATCCAGGTACGCCACAGGCCCAACCGCCGGCCGGCCCGAGGGAACTCCACTTCGACGTCTTCAAGTCGGAAGACCAGGACGTAGGGAGCCGCCGCCACGGCTGGAACACCCATTTCTTCTTCATCTTCTTCGAGGTCGTCTTCAGCCCAGCCTTCATCATCCAGCTCGTCTTGGTTTTGATCCGCGTCGCCGTACGGAGACCTGGGCTTGGCCGCAGCTACGGATCCAGGCGAGTTGAGATAGACCGGTATTCCGCGTTCGGTGGCGAGGTCGTAGGCGACCGTCTGCATCAGATCGAGGGCCTCGTGGCGTCCTGCAGGTTCCAGCACGATGCCCGGGGCGTCTGCCGGCAGGCTCTCGAACACCTCGACCAAGATCTCGGTCATCAGTGCGCGCGCGACCCAGAGGTTGGTCCGGATCGTGTCGACAGGAGCAACCGCAGCAGCAGCTGTGGATGCTGCAGCGAATCCACTCGATAAGGTCAGTACAGTCACAACGATCAACAGGATGCGTCGGCTCATGAGCCACCTTCCTCCATGGTCGGTATGCGTCGGGCCAGGGCGTCGAAGGCCGTGACGGCCGTGATCTCGACCTGCCCCCAGGTTCCGGCGACCACGCCGGCGCCGTCGATCAGAACAACACCGTCGGTCTCGTAGGCGTGGTGCATGGTGCGGGCCACTGCAACCGGGCCCTCGTCGTCGGTTGTCCATGCCGGTACTTCAGCGAGATCCTCACAGAGCTCGTCGAGCAGCTCCCGCCACTCTTCAACGGTGTCGATGCGGTCAACGACCGCTTCATGGAGGGTTCCGATGCGTGCGGCCTGGCGCTCCGCTGCGATCTCGACCTGGAGATCCAGGAGCCTCGCCTCGCGGTCGGCCATCTCTTCGGGATCGACCGTCAACTGTAGATCAGCCCCCCGTGTTCCCGCTTCCGGAGAATAATGGTAAGTACCCACATGGTCAAACCGCACTGCGGCCAGAAAATCGAGGGTCGCCTCCACGTGTTCCTCCTCCTCGCCCGGAAAACCGAGCAGGATGGTCGTACGGAGCACGAGGTCTGGATGAGCTGCCCGCAGCGTAGCGAACTGGCTCACGAGTTTGTCCGTGCGCACCGGACGGTTCATGGCCCGGAGGACGTCCGGCGATGCGTGCTGGACGGGCATGTCGAGATACGGCAACACCTTCGGTACCGACAGGATGTTCTCGAGCACCTCGGTCGACAGGATCCCTGGATAGAGATAGTGGAGACGGATCCAGCGCAAGCCCTCGATCTTCGACAGGGAGCCGACCAGCGCGAGCAGGTCCTCCCCGGTGTCACGGCCGAAGTCACTCGTATTCTGGGACACGAGCATGACTTCGCCGACACCGCGAGCGACCAGTGATCGAACCTCTTCGGTGATCAGCGCCACCGGACGGCTGCGCTGGTCGCCGCGGATCAGAGGAATCCGGCAGAAACTGCACCGGTAATTGCAGCCTTCGCTGATTTTCACGAAAGCCAGGTGCGGGGGGGTCAACAACGGGCGATCCTGCATGCCATCGTAGCTGGCGTCATCGGGCCGGGTCGTCGGAACCCTGTCCTCCCCCAATTCGAGGGCTTCGATCACCTTGTCGAAGTTGCCCACGCCGGATACGAGATCCACTTCGGGGTAATCGGCGCGGATCTCGTCGCCGCGTTCCTGTGTCAGGCAGCCGGTGACGATCAGCAGACGATCGCCTTTCTCCTCGCACATCTGTTCGATGGCGTCATAACTGTCCTGGCGGGCGGCTTCGATGAAACCGCAGGTATTGAGGACCCAGACATCGGCCAGATTGGGATCGTCGGTCACCAGCAGACCGCGGGCGGCGAATCGGCCGAGGAGTGCCTCGCTGTCCACCAGGTTCTTGTCGCAACCAAGGGTCGCGGCATAGACGGCGCGTCGGTTCACAGCAGGTCGTCCCCTCCGTCGGCGGCTTCGAGGGCCTGAAGGTCGTCGGGCATGAGCAGGACCTCACGAGCCTTGCTGCCGATGAAAGGACCGACGACACCGGCCTGCTCGAGCAGGTCCATCAGCCGACCGGCACGGGAATAGCCCACCTGCAGCTTGCGTTGGAGCATGGACGTGCTGCCGTGCTGTGAGTACACCACGATCTCGCGGGCCTTTTCGAACAACGTATCCGAATCCAGGTTGGCGAAAGTCGATTCCTCGCGTTCCTCGTCGAGGGTGATCGGGCGGGTGGCGTCTTTGTACTGTCGCCAATGCTCGGCGATGGCCTCGGCCTCCTCGATGTCGACGAAGGCCCCGTGCACGCGCACTGGTTGGGCTCGCCCGGGCTGCAGGTACAGCATGTCGCCGCGTCCGAGCAGCTTTTCGGCGCCGTTGGCGTCGAGGATCGTGCGCGAGTCGTTCTTTTGAATCACCCGGAAGGCGATGCGGCAGGGAACGTTGGCCTTGATCACGCCGGTCAGCACGTCGACGCTCGGCCTCTGGGTCGCCAGCACGAGATGGATGCCCACCGCCCGCGCCTTCTGGGCGATGCGGGTGATGGGCATTTCGATTTCCTGCCCCAGCTGCATCATCAGGTCGGCCAGTTCGTCCACTACGCACACGTAATAAGGCATCGGTTCGCGGACGGGGGCACCGTCGTCGCCCAGAACGCTGCCCGCTTCAACCTTGCGGTTGTAGCCTTCGATGTTGCGCACGCTGTGCTTGGCCAGCCGCCGGTAGCGGTGGTCCATCTGCGCCTCCATCCACTTCAGGGCGCGCAGGGCTTCCTTGGGATCGGTGACCACCGGCAGCAGCAGGTGCGGAATATCGTTGTAGACGTTCAGCTCGAGCATCTTGGGGTCGATCAGCAGCAGGCGGACCAGCGACGGATCGCAGCGCAAAAGCATGGAACAGATCATGGCGTTGACGCAGACGCTCTTGCCGCTGCCTGTCGAGCCGGCCACCAAGAGGTGAGGCTGGGCCGCGAGATCGATGGCCACCGCGTCTCCGAACACGTCGCGGCCGAGGATCACGGACAAAGGGCTGTCCATGGACTCTTCGGCAAGGAGGAAGACCTCCTTCATCGACACGATCTTCGCTTCGGGATTCGGAATCTCGATGCCCACCGCCGCCTTGCCGGGAATGGGCGCTTCCATGCGGATGGAACGCGCCTTCATGGCGAGGGCCAGGTCGTCGGTGCGCTGGACGATGGCGTTGACCTTGATGCCCGAAGCCGGCTGGTACTCGAACGTGGTCACGACCGGGCCGGGCCTGACATCGCGCACCGCCCCGTCAACACCGAACGAGCGCAGGGTCGCCTCGAGGAGATCGGCCGAAGCGTGGAGCACGTCTTCGGAGACCTGGTCCTCATGAACCACCGGGTCGTTCAACAGATCAAGGCTGGGCAGGGGGATCTTGACCGCAGGATCACGGAGCAGATCGCCATCGGCTTCGGCGAAGACTTCGGGACCGGCATCGCCGCCGCGGACGGCCGTGCTCACGCTGCCACCGCTGCGTGTGCGACGCGTGACCGCCGTTGGTGGATCCGAGCCGACGGGAGCGTCTCCCCCGGTCTGGAGCAAGCTTTCGTCTTCGTCGTCGAATCGCGGGCGGTGTACGCGGCGCGGTGCTGGTTCGGCCGCCTCCGGGGGTTGTTCGTCTGTGGCGACAGGTCCGGCTGCCACGACCGAAGTGGCCACGGATCGGGGCTCCTTGACCTTGGTTCGCTGCTGGGCCATGTCCCCACCCAGGCCGCGCCAAACGCCGGCGGTGCCCTTGAGCAGACGCCAAGGCAGACGGAGCAAGGCGAGGACGCCGCGACCGACCAAAGCCAAGCCGGCAACCGCATGCTCGAGCATTGTGCCCAGAGCCGCAACGGCGGGACCAAGCCAAGGGCGGAAGATGAGCACCAGCGACGTCAATACGAAGAAGCTCAGAAAGATCAGGCCGCCGCCCTGACCGAACAGGGCGTGCACGCCGCGGGCCAGATAGAAGGCAGGAGCACCGCCCAGCCAGGCTGATTCTCCGGTCGAGAACCAGTTGACAGGTTGGCCGAGCCAAGCCGCCGTTGTGGCGGCGAGGGGCAGCACGCGGTCGGGCCATGGCAGACGTGGCGCCGCACTGCTGGCCAGCAGCATGACCCCGCGTACGACCAGCCATAAGGTCACCGCCCAGGCCCAAAGTCCGCCGAACAGCAAACGCAGGGTGAAGGCGGCCAGGCTTCCTACCGGTCCTCCCGGATTGGAAACCGACAGCAGGTCCACTGCGCGTCGGTCCTGGAGGACGTCCCACCAACCAGGCGTCACACCTGTCAATGAGAGCAGCAACCAGAGGCCGAGGGCCATCTGCAGAAGTCCTGCGAGACGGGGCGATTCCCTCAGCGGAACCCTGACTGCCTTGCTTTTACGCTTCTTCGGCCTCGACACGAGCTGTGATCCCCTCCTTGATGCCTGACATCTCGACGTCCAGGAACTTCGTGGTGGCCCGTCCCTCGAGGAACGTCTTGTTCTCGAGCACTTCGAGATGGAACGGGATGGAGGTGGGCAAACCGTCGATCACGCACTCCTGCAGCGCACGCTTCATGCGCACGATGGCTTCGTCGCGGTCACGTCCATAGGTAATGATCTTCGCGAGCAGGGAGTCGTAGTGAGGTGGTACCTGGTAGTCCGAATAGATGTGGCTGTCCACGCGAACACCGGGGCCACCGGGGGCGTGGAAGAAGAAGATCCGCCCCGGACAGGGCATGAAGTCGCGGGCCGGATTTTCGGCATTGATACGACACTCCAATGAGTGTCCGGCGACCCGAACCGCACTCTGGTCGTAGCCGAGGGGTTCACCGGCCGCCACGCGGATCATGTCCTTCATCAGATCGATACCCGTGACCATTTCGGTGACGGGGTGCTCGACCTGGATGCGCGTATTCATCTCCATGAAGTAGAATGAGCCGTCTTCGTCGAGGAGGAATTCGACCGTGCCGGCCGAATCGTAGCCCACGTGGGCGGCGAGTTCGACGGCCGCCGCGCCCATCTTCTGGCGCAGCTCGGGTGAAACCGCAGGCGACGGAGATTCCTCGATGAGCTTCTGATGGCGGCGCTGGACCGAGCAGTCTCGCTCGCCCAGGTGCACGATCGTGCCGTGCTTGTCGCCCAGCAGCTGGATCTCGATGTGGCGGGGATTGGCGAGGTAGCGCTCCACGTATACACCGTCGTTGCCGAAGGAAGCGCCGGCCTCGTTGCGGGCCGTGACGTACTGCTTGCGCAGATCGACGGCGTCGGTCGCTACGCGCATGCCCTTGCCGCCACCACCGGCGGTGGCCTTGACGATGACCGGGTAGCCGATTTTTTCAGCATAGGCAACAGCCTCGTCCACCGTATCGATCAGACCGGGGCTGCCTGGGACCGTAGGTACTCCCGCCTTCTCAGCCGTCTCGCGGGCCCTGGCCTTGTCCCCCATGCGGCGGATGACTTCGGCAGGCGGGCCGATCCAGGCGAAATCGTTTTCGGCACAGATCTCGGCAAATTCTGCGTTCTCGGCCAAGAAGCCATAGCCGGGATGGATGGCGTCGGCGCCTGTGATCTCAGCGGCAGCGATGATGTTGGGAATGTTGAGATAGCTCTCGCTGCTCAGCTTCTTGCCCACACACACCGACTCGTCGGCATACTTCACGTGAAGCGATTCAGCGTCGGCGCTGGAGTGGATCGCCACGCAGGCGATACCCATTTCGCGGCAGGCCCGCATGATGCGCAGGGCGATTTCGCCGCGGTTGGCGATGAGGACCTTTTCGAACATGAATCTCTCCCCGGTTGTCGATCTCGGCTGGGATCCCATTCTCCGCGTTTCAGCCGGTGGAGGCAAGCAGAGCTTCGGCCTCTACGCAGACGCTCCCCCAGAGGGGAGCGTACGGCGGATGACCGGGATCGGTCAGGAAGGGTCGATCAGGAACAGGACCGCTTCGGCTTCGACCGGAGATCCGTCGTCGAGAAGAATTTCCTTGATGACCCCGGAGAATTCGGCCTCGATCTCGTTCATCACCTTCATGGCCTCGATGATGCAGAGGGTCTGTCCGGTCGACACCTTGTCGCCGATGCTCGCGAACGTGGGCGACTCCGGAGAAGGAGCCCTGTAGAAGGTGCCCACGATAGGCGAACGGAGTTCTTTCCACTTGGCGCGCTCAGGGGATGGGGGTGCCGGCGCATCGCTCGGCACCGTCGTCGAGACGGGAACGGGCGCAGACTCCACTTTCGCAGCGGGCAGCGAGATAACGGAATCAACGGGTCGCGACGCCGACTTCTGGATGCGGATCGTGTCGTCCTTGCTCGTGATCTCGAGTTCGTCGATCTTGCTGTTCTCGACGAGTTCGACCAGTTCTCGGACCTTGGCGATATCCATGGTGTCCCTTTCGGTCCGGAGCCGCGTCAGACGCGCCCCAGGTACTTGCCGGTACGTGTGTCGATCTTCAGGACCTCTCCAACTTCGATGAACAGCGGCACCTGGACGATCAGGCCCGTCTCCATCGTGGCTGGCTTGGTGGCGCCCTGGGCGGTGTCGCCCTTCAGCCCCGGATCGGCCTGCGTCACTTCGAGTTCGACGTTGACGGGTGGTTCTACCGTCAACGGTGTGCCTTCACGCAGAAGCATGCTGACGGTCTCGCTCACCTTCACGTACTTGACGATGTCGGCCAGCGTGTCGGCGGGCAGAGAGATCTGCTCATAGGTTTCCAGACTCATGAAGGTCAGGAAATCGCCGTCCGGGTACAGGAACTGATAGTCGCGGCGCTCGAGGCGGACTTCTTCGATCTTCTCGCCGGCCCGGAACGTCTCTTCGACGACTTTGCCACTCAGGATCTGCTTCAGCTTGGTTCGGACAAAGGCCGGACCCTTGCCCGGTTTCACATGCTGGAAATCGATGATCATCCACAGGTTGCTGCGGTGCTCAAGCACCATCCCCGTCCTGAAGTCGCTGGTAGTGGCCAAAACTACGTCTCCTTTGAAGCCCGTGCGGGCCGTTGGTCGCTTTGGAACGCCCCATTGATAACATGAGGTCCCGGGAAAAGCAATGGAAGGGCCGTCCCTGCGGACGGCCCTTCGGGTCATCTTAAAAGCGGTTGGGGCCCGTCAACCCTGCTCCTCGAGCAGGCTGAGCAAACCCTCCATAGCCAAAAGATAGCCGCGAACTCCGAATCCCTGGACCGTGGCCGTCACCACGTCGGTCACCAGATTGGTGCGCCGGAATTCCTCGCGGGCATGGGGATTGGAGACATGGACTTCCACGACGGGAATCGACAGCGTCAGCAATGCGTCGCGGACCGCCACCGAAGTGTGGGTATAGGCCGCGGCGTTCAACAGCAGTCCGTCGGCCTGGGCTCCTGCTTCATGGATCCAGGTCACGAGTTCACCCTCGCCTGCCGTCTGGCGGACGACAAGGTCCACGCCCAATTCGCCGGCGCGGCATTCCAGCATCACGGTCAACTCGGAGTAGGTCGTCGCGCCATAGATCCCGGGTTCCCGCAGGCCGAGACGATCGAGATTGGGTCCGTTGAGGATGTGAACGGTCCTGCTCATCCCCTGCCTTCTGCCTTCTGATCCCGCACGAGCCAGTCCTCGAAGCGCTGGCGGTTGTCGTCGTCGCGGTCGGCGGTCGGCCGAGTTGCTGCTGACGTCATGGGCGTTGTTGTGGACGGAGCGCTTTCGGACTCGACGGCGGCGATCTGCGCCAGCACGTCTTCGCGTTCGGGATGAACCGACAGAACTTTGTAGAGAATCTGCAATGCCTTGTCGCGATGTCCCTGGGCGAGGTAGATATCCGCGAGGGTCCTCGTCACGAACACGCTCGGCGACGGATCGGCTCCAACAGATGCTTGTTGTGTCGATTCGGCTACGGGAGTCGGATCAGATTCGGGTGCGAGCACCGGATCGCTCGCAGATGGAGGCGATGCCGTGTCGTCATCGGCATCCGGAGCGGCCAAGTCAGCGGCCTCTGTCGGTTCGGTATCCTCGACAGCTGCTTCGATTCGTTCGTCGAGAGTCTGCAGCAGACCCGGCCCTCCCCTGTGGGCAGGATCCATGGCCAGGACGTCGGCTAGGGTGACGCGGGCGGTTGCGATGTCGCCGCTGACAGCCTGAGCACGGGCCAGGACCCAGCGTGCGGAAACGGTGCCGGTGGCTGCGACGTCATGGGCATCGAGAAGTTCCAGGGCCCGCCCCGTATCGCCGTTGCGTAGATGGAGGTCGGCGAGGGGCAGCCAGAACTTGGCACCCGGATTCCTGTCTCTCTGCATTTCGAAGTAGCGGATCTGACGGTCGAGGTTCACCGGCACTGACCTCAAGGCTCATTGGTCCTGGGATGGGATCGAACCGCCAAGTCTAGGGAACGGCACACCCTCACGTCAAGGGCCGCCTCAAAGCAGACCCAACCAGTCGCCAAGAAGCTCTTGCAGACGACCGACCAGCAGGGAGATGCGCGCCATCACGGCGGAGCCGAACGAGGCGCCAAAGGTCACCATCAGCACGAGCAGGCCGATCCGGGCGGCTGGTGTCGTGACCGTGCCGCCGCGCCTCGTATTCATGAAATAGATCAGGCCGAAGATCGTGCCGGACAGGGTCACCAGCGCCGCGAGCGATTCGGCGACGTTCCAACCGCCGCCGGCGGCCGGGATCAACACACCGTCGCCGATGGTCGCCTGGATCTGGTGCATGAAATCGGACCGTACATAGCGCACGACCGCATAGCCCGCCGTGGTGCCCAGGACGAAGGCCGTCGGCCAGCGGGCCAGACCCGAGAGACGCGGAACAAGTCGGGAGAGCATCATCAGTCCCAGCACGGCGGGCACGACAGCACTGAGATCGCGTTCCGGCAGAGGCGTGTCGGAAGAGACGATGCGGGAAGCCTCTGGGATCAACGGAACAATCACCCGAGGCCACAACGTGGTCCAGAAACCGATGACCATCCAATAGGCCGCCGACACGCCGACGAAGACGTGCTCTGCGAACTTGTAGAAGGGATTGTCTCTGTACAGGAACGAGAAGACCATCAAGGTCAGCAGAGCGCCCACCCAGACCCCGAAATCGTGGCTGACGGCGAGTGGATGAATCATCGCCGCCCCCTTTTCCTGCGTTCTCCGATGAACAGACCGGCGTTGCCAAGCAAGATGAACGCGACGATCACAAGATGTGCAACTGTTTGGGGGCCCATCCCCCGGGTCGCCTGCATCACGCGCGGCACCCGATCTGCATAATCATCGTTCAGGGCGGCCTCATATTCCGCCGCTCCCTTGAGGGCGGCCATCAGACCCAGCAGCTGACGAGGATAGTAGGGAAAGAATTGCGGCGCGCCGACACCGGTGCAGCCACCGGCCAGAGGAAAGGCGCCGACATCGCCGCCGTAGAGAACCCATTCCTTCAGGCCCGGCGTTCCCGCCGACAGACTCACAACGATCCCGTAATCGTTCAGACCGGTGACTTGGGCCAGAGCCGGAATCTCGATCAGTGGAATGCCGCGGACATCCGCCGCAAACCGGGACCCGAGAGAATCGAGCAGGGCGTGAACCAGAAGCTCTCCCCCCGCCTGGAACCCCAGGGTGACCCATTCCCTGCCTTCCACGGCGTCGGGATACTCTGGTCCGATCACACGTTCGACGATGCGGCCCGCCATGTGATTGCCCGTAGGCCAAAGCGACAGATAGGTGACGGGCAGACCGCGGATCAGACAATGACGCGTCAGTGCTGCGGCCATGGGCTCGAGTTCGGGCGCCGAACTCGGCGAGTAATCGAGAGAAATGAGCACCGGAGTGCCCGGCGCCAAGGCTTCGATCGCCGCAAAGATCGGTACGACGAGTTCGCCGGGGCTGTCGCGGAACACCGGCTGGACGACCAGAGCGGCAATGACCGCCACGGCCAGGGCCAGGAAGATCCAACGCCTGTCGATGGACTGAAGCGCCTCGAAACGTGACCCGCTCATGAGCCGTCGCCTCCCCTGCCGCGCTCCAGGCCGAGCACCATGCGCACGGCCAGGGCCACCACGCCGAGGGCGACGCCGATCATCAGCGCCCTTTGCCCCGCCGTGTTGGGAACCTTGAGCAGCCACAGACTCAGGCTGTCGAAGCGGAAAAGGGTCACGCCCACGGGTATGCGGCCGAGCAACACGATCAGCGCCGCACCGAGCAGCACCGACGTTTCTAGGCTCCTGGCGCGGAACGCGCGATACGATGCCGAGGCGACGTAGAACGCGAGCAACGAGTAGAGGGTGGCATGGAGAGGACTGAGGACCGAATCGAAGATGGTCGTCAGCCAGCTGGAGGCGTCGGTCGGGTCGCCCGTGAGGCCCGGGGGGCCGCCGAGCTTCAAGAACCCGACAATCAGAACGGCCAGAAACGAGACGAGGGTCACAGCGGAGTAATGCCAATCCGCTTTTCGTTCACGGACCCGGCGTCCGTGGGTGCGCAGGAGACTCGCGCCGCCGAGCAGGAAGGCGAAAACGGCGAGAATGCCGAACCAGGATGAGAAATGACGATCGGCGTAGGTGACCGCGCCGGCGAAGCCGCCGCTGCTGCCGTCACCCGGCGGGGCCATGAAGGCCGCCACCACGAGTATCAAAGCCACGCCGGTGAGCAGGATCTGCGGTGTCGGACGTTTCACCAGCTCACCTCGTTTCAAGCAGGACGTCGAGGACGCCTGCCATGTCGTGAACGAATCCCCAGCCTGTGACGGTCGCCACCGTGGCGGCGATGCCGCCGACGACCAGCAGTGAGACAGCCACCATCTTACCTAGATCCTGACCGCGGAGACTGCCGAGCAGCGCGGCATCGCCGGACAGCGAGGCGCTGGCCGCGAACAGCTCCTCACCCATCAGGGTGTCATCGCAAGCAGCGACGAAAAACGGCAGTTGAACGGGGCTGGCGGTGCCGGCGACCTGAATAGCGCCCACCTGGCGTCCCCCCTCGGCGAGCAACAGGGACTCGGACGCGAAGAAACCGAAGAAGAAGCAGGCCCCCGGCTTTTCACGGACGATCATGCCGTCCACCTGGGCCACGAAGCCCAGCGGGTCGTCGGAAATGTACAGGACCTGGTCATCGTGCCAAGCATCGGCGCAGCCGGCGTCGGCGTATCCCTTGCGGCAGGCCGTGCGCGCCGCCTCCATGACCATGCTGCGGTTGGTCGGCACCACGAGACGACCGTCACGCTCCGCGACCATGGCGGCCACGGGCTCAAGCAGAGCCACTGCCGCCACTGTCTGCATGTTGTCGAGATCACGGGACCCCGGCACGAAAAAGACGGGTCGGCCCGCCGCCACCGACGTCGCCACAGCCCGTTCGATGGTAGCGATACCGGGCAGCGTTCTGACCGCGGCGGTGTGACCGTGGCGCGCCCTGCGGATGCCGATCGCCACCAGAGTGACAAGCACAAGGGTCATCAGCGCAACGTTCCAGCCGTGGACGGGACTCATGTCACGTCCTCCGACGGAGCACCGTCGAGCAGGTCGAGCAGATGGTCAAGACGGGTCCGGTCTTCGAGTACGGCGGCGAGATCGAGAAGTGCAGACGGGGAACCGAACAAGCTCCATACCGGCTCCCCCAGGCGGAGGGCCTGACCGCCCAGAAACGATAGCGGCCGGGATGAATCCAACCACAGCAGGGCGGGAGCCGTCAAACCGGCACGGCGGATCCAGCTGGCAATCGCCGTCTCGGGACAACCAGGGGCCTGGGAAACGACGGCCGCACCGGACTTCATGTCCGGCGCGGTCGTTGAGGAACAATCAGTACGGGAGCCGCGAAGCATCAGGCCTTGGCCTTGAGCGAATCGGTGACCGCTCCGAGGTCCGATAGCACGCCGATGCGGTTGGTCACGGGATCGGCCGTAGCCAATCCACGAAGGAATGCGCCTGCTTCCTCCCTCGCCGCAGTGTCGTCGGGATCCTCGTAGCCGAGCACGCATTGCTCGGCGCCGCTACGGACAGCCGCTAGAACGTTGCGCGTAAAAGCCCGGACCATGGGCACGCTGGCAGCCGCATCTTCACGGGCCGCTGAGCGACGGGCGAAGGCCGTGGCCACTTCACAGGCGGTCATCATGTCCGCCATGATGAACTGTACGGCTTGACGACTCGCGCTACGCTTGCCGTGACAGTACAGGATCACCGCGTTGAGATCTCGGATGGCAGCTGCGATCAGGTCCGCACACATGTCGCCGCGTTCGGCGTGCAGCGCATCCATGCTCGCAGCCATCTTTTCATAGAAGTCGCCCTTGGAACGGACGGTGACCTTCCAGCGGAACAGTCCGATGATGGACTGCTGGATCTCGCTGGTGCCCTCGTAGATGGTCGTGATGCGCACATCGCGCCGGATCTTCTCGACCATGTATTCGCGGGCGTAGCCGTAGCCGCCCAGGGCCTGGATCGCAGCGTCCGCAGCACGGTTGCCGGCTTCGGTGCACCAGAGCTTGGCGATAGACCCTTCGACCTGCAGGTCCTTCTCGCCGCCGTCGATGCGGTCGGCGATCTCCTCCATGTAGGCGCGTCCGGCCTCCAGGTCGATCCAGTGGGGCGCCAGGAGCTTGGCACCGTAGCCCTCCTTCTCGATGAGCGGCTTGCCGAACTGGATGCGTTCGTTGGCGTAACGCACGGCGCGGTCCATGGCGGCCCGACCGCAGCCGAGACCGAAGGCCCCCACCATCAGGCGCGTGTAGCCGAAGACTTCGTTGGCCTGTTTCAGGCCCTGTCCTTCGACCAACCCGATGAGCTGGTCCGCCGGCACGACCACGTCGTCGAGGATCACCCCGGCGGTGTCGCTGGCGCGGATGCCGTGTTTGTCCTCGTGCTTGCCGGCTTCGAGTCCCTCCGTATCGCGCTCGACGATGAAGAAACTCGGGCCGTCCGGCGTCTTGGCCAGGATGGTGTAGAGCTGGGCCACGCCGCCGTTGGTGATGAACTGTTTGGTGCCGTTGATGCGGTAGTGGGTCACGTTGCCGTCGTCGTCGGTGATGCGGTCTGCGATCGTCTGCAGAGCCGCGACGTTGCTGCCCGCGGCGGGCTCGGTAACGCCGTAGGCCACGATCATGCCCTCACCCGCGATGCGGCCGAGCCAGTGGGCCTTCTGGGCGTCGGTACCACCGACCACGATGGGGTCGGTCCCGAGGCAGATGGCCAGAAAGGCCGTGGCCACACCCAGATCCATGGCCGCCATCTCCATGGACACTTCGCAGATATCCAAAGCACCGCCGCCGAGACCGCCTACGGATTCCGGTAGAAAGATCAAATGGAGGCCGACGTTGGGCGACAGGAGTTCCTGGATGAAGGCCGCCGGAAACTCGTCGCGGGCGTCGAGGCCGAGCAGCTTGTCGTCGGGCAGGTCGCGCTGGACGACCTGCTTCATCGTCTGAACCATCATGTCGCGCATTTCAGGGGTCAAACCGGCGGTCTGGGTCATGTCGCCCTCCAGGGGGTGCTTGGTCTCTGGTTCAGTGATCGGGTTAGCGCACGACGGCGTCGGCATCAAACATAATGCGTCCCTCGCCCACGGTCACGCACCGACCGCCGACGCGGATGGATCGCACCCTGCCGTCGGCCACGTCGGCCTCCACGACGATGCGGCTGGGCCGCCCCATTTCCAGGCCCTGCTCACACACGATGCGAACGCGGGGCGTGAGGCGGACGAGACGATGCTTCACCATGAACGCGATGAGCGAACCGCAGGCCGAACCGGTGGCGGCGTCTTCGGGAATGCCGAAGTCGTGGGCGAACATCCGGCAGTGGACATCGACGTCCGGGTTTTCGGTTTCGCAAGTGAATACGAAAAGGTCGCCGAAGCCCAGGTCCTTGACGATCTCCGCCGCAGCGCTGCGGCTCAGAACGATGGACTGGACGGCGGCGAGAGAGCCCACCGGCACGATGTGGATCGGCAGACCCGTCGAGACGATTTCGCAAGGCAATCCCGTGATGGAAATGTCCTGCTCGGAAATGCCCAGGGCGCGGGCCACCTTGCCGCGTTGATAGTACTGGCCGATGAACTGGGCCGGCTCGAGGACCAGGGAATACAGGACAGGATCCTCACCGCGTCCGACCACGACGGGAAACAGGCCGGCCTCGGTGCGCCAGGTCACGTGGAGTTCGCCCTCGCCTTCCGGTACCAGTCCGCCCCGATCGAGGGCCGCGGTGGCGCCGATCAGGGAGAGTCCGGAATGGGGAATCTCGGCCGACGGGGTGAAAATTCTCAGCGAGGACCGCAGCGGAGTCTCTTCCGCAGGGATGACGAAGGCGGTTTCCCCGGTTCCCATTTCACGGGCGATGATCTGCATCATTCCTGTGGACAGTCCCCGACCATCAGGAAAGACGGCCAGACGGCTGCCTCCGAACGGCGCGTTGGTGAAGACGTCCAGCATGAGATAGTCGCGACTGACCAAGGTCGACCACCTGTCGAAAAGGGAAACGGGAACTCAAAGCAGTGTAGCGACCCGTAATCGTTGGAGCAAGGAGTAGCTGGCTCAGGGAACCACGACCACAGCCACCGCCGTTTCGCGCTCGTGGCTGAGGCTGAGCATGGTCCGCTCACCGCCGAGGGCCGCCAAAGCGGCCGCAGCGGCGCCGTGGAGCTTCAGGGCAGGCACGCCATCGCCGCCCGAAACCACCTCGACATCGCGGTAGCCGAACGCGCCAGGCTTGGCACCAACCGCTTTGACGAAGGCCTCCTTGGCAGCCCAGCGTCCTGCCAGGGCCTGAGCCCCGGCGGCCCCGCGGCGCCTGGCCAGGGCGATTTCGTCGGGTCGGAAACAGCGCTCGAGAAAACGATCGCCGTGACGTGACACAGCATCAGCGATGCGGGACACCGAGATCACATCCACGCCGAGGCCGCGCATCAGTAGGCCCCCTTGCGCTCGATCACCGCGGGGATCGTTCGGGACAAGACCCTGAGATCGAACCAGAAACCGCGCCGTTCGACGTACTCGAGGTCCAGTTCCATCCAATCGTCGAAATCGACATGACTGCGTCCGGAAACCTGCCAGAGACACGTCAAGCCGGGCTTGACCAGCAACCGCCGCGCCTGGCGAGGCGTGTAGTCCGTCACTTCGGAAGGAATCTGGGGACGGGGGCCGACAATGGACATGTCGCCTTTGAGCACGTTGAACAGCTGGGGAAATTCATCCAAACTGCTCTGCCGGATGAAGCGGCCCACACCGGTGATGCGCGGATCGTTGCGGATCTTGAAGGCGGCTCCGGTCGCTTCGTTCATGTGGGAAAGCTGGGTCTTCCTCGTCTCGGCATCGACGACCATTGAACGGAACTTGTAGCAGTCGAAATAGCGGCCGTTCTTCCCTACACGCTGCTGCCGGAAAAACAATGGCCCCGGGGAGTCGAGCTTGATCAGAGCCACGAGAAACGGGAACAAAGGCAGGATCAGCAACAAGCCCGCCAGAGCGCCTGCCAGATCGATCATCCGTTTCAGAACGGCATAAGTGAGATTACCGGTTGGTGCGGGACCACCAGGATCGGCGGCGAGAACGGCCTGGTAGCCACCCTTCTCGGCGAAGGCGTCTCGGGCTGTGGAAGCTCGTTTCATGGCCTCGTTTCCGTGTCCATTATCGGTTCTGCCGAATTTCCCGAAGGAGCTGACGAAGGTCGCCAGGAAAAGACGCGTACACCTGCTGCACCGAAACGTTCGTCCACTTGGCCGAGTTCGGACAAGGCTCCTGGCAGCAGATCACGGGGATCGAGGTCCCAGGCCCGACACAGTACCAGCCAAGCACGGTCTGCACCGTCGATCCGCTCGTTCAACGCAGTCAGGGCCTGTTGACGTTCGTGGATCCGGGGGCATCCCCAGAAGGGCTCGACCCTCATGTCGGTCTGTTGGTAATGGGCGTACAAGTCGCCGACGACCGGCACTAAGACGACGTCGTTTGGACCCGCACGTTCCTCAATGATCCTCGCGACCGTCCGCAGATCCTCTCTTGCGTAACGCTCGGAGCCATAGTATCCGCCGAGAGACGCCAATACCAGTCCCAGCATGGCCAGTCCGAGCCAGCGTCCATACCGCAGGTGAACGATCCCACGCGAAGCCAGCATCACCACCACCGGGACTATCGCTGCAAGGTACCGTACGTTGAACGCCTTGACGTTGCGCATGGATAAGAGAACCACGGCGCACAACGGAATCAGAATCCAGATCGACACGGCGATGCCCGAACGCCTGGGCATCCGCCAAAGTCCGCCAAAAACGAGCAGGACCGCAAGCAGGCCGGCAGGTGCAAGCAGAGGCAGCCAGGAGACCACGACGTCGAGTCTGTCGGCACCGTGGAGTTCCGTCAACGAGGGTCCCAGGGTATATCCGTAAACGATGGAGTGGGCCGCGAAAGGCAGGGCCCAGGGAGTGAACGTCGAGTCCTGACGAAGGGCCTCGCCCATAGCGACTCCGGGGGCCAATCGTTCGACTGCGAGGATGCCGGACGCCTTCAGAAGCCAGGGAGCCGTCACGACCACGGCCAGGCTGAAGGCCAGGGCCCACCGGCCCCAATCCGCGGTCCGGCGCGGACGGGCCAGCACCAGGACGCTCAGACCATGCGCGACGACCATAAAGAGCGCCGAATTGTTGGCCAGCACCGCCAAGCCCGCCGTCAGGCCGTATCCCACCGCAGTTGCAGTATCGGGTCCTCGACGGATCATACGCACCAGCAACAGGGACGCCCCTGTGATCAGCAGCATGGTCAGAGCGTAGCCGCGCGCTTCCTGGGAGTGCCAGATCATGAAGGGCTGCACGGCCAGCAGCAAAGCAGCCCACTCACCGGTGCGTCGTCCCGCCAACCTGGCGGCAAGCAGCGCCCCCAGAGGCACGGTCGCGATACCTGCCAAAGCCCCTGGCAGCCGCAACCAGAATTCGGAACAGGCGCCTCGAGAGAGAGGCCAGAGCAGGGCGATGGTCAGCGGGGATTGGAAAGAATCCCGAAGCTGGGTCCAAAGACTCGCGCCGTCGCCCGCGGGACGCAGGAATTTCCAGGTCAGGTATTCGTCGATCCAGAGGGGGTGGTCGCCAAGAGAGTAGATCCGCAGGACGGCCGCCAGCACGGTGGCCATAAGCAGAACGGCGGGACGCGGATCACGGATCTCGCCACCGAGCCAGTCGGCGGCCGGGACCATGCCCGGTATTCCACGGTGTTGGTGATCCGTCATCAGGACCCGTTCCCTTTCACGCCGATGGTTCCGGGAGTGTACGACGATAAGGAGGCATCGACCGCCCCGATCTTGATCTTGGTCTTCATCAGCACCGGCAGACGCCGCTCGTCGTCTGTCAACCAGATCAGGATCTGGCCTTCGAACTGGAACAGGCCCTCCCCTTTGATCACAGGTTCGACTTTGATGCAGTCGAAGCTTCCTGCCGGGACCTCGACGGTCTCGCGTCCATGCACGATCACTTCCAGGTCGTAATTCTCACGCGAGCTATGGGTCTTGACGTGAGCAGGTTCGCCGTCGTCGAGAGGCAAGGTCCGCACGACGTAGAACGCCGCGAGGATGTCGTGGCATTCCGGTGCGATGTCGAAGGAACGACC
>CALEMW010000159.1 GCA_937910695.1 uncultured bacterium | reverse complement strand
CCCAGGGTCTGTTGCAGTACGTGCGTCTCGCCGAAGGGGAGGAGAAGACAAGACTCCATCTCGGCGACAACCAACTCAGCTTCCGGATCGGCGCCACGGTGCTCCACACGCGCATCCTCGAAGGCCCATTCCCCGACTACACGGCGGTCATCCCGAAAGCCAACGAGCTGAAGATGACCGTGGACCGTGAAGCCATTGCGAGCGCCGTGCGACGCGTTTCGATCACCGCCGATCGCATTACCAGTCAGATCCGATTGGGTGTCGAATCGGGCCGCCTCGAAATGACAGCCACCGGTACGGATGGAAGCCGTGCTGAAGATGAGATTCCCGTGGCTTATGACGGTGAAGCGATGGAGATAGGCTTCAACTACAACTACCTGCTCGACGTCTTGAAGAACCTCACGACCGATGAGATCGTGATGTCGCTGAAGGACTCCCAGAGCGCCGCTCTGCTCAGCCCCGTGGGCGACGACACCGGAGACGTACTCTGCCTGCTGATGCCGCTGCGCCTGACCTCCGAGTAACGGACGATGCGCCTGCTGGAAGCATCACTGCTGGACTTCCGTAATCTCGCGGAGGTCCAGCTTTCGTTTTCGCCGGGTGTGAACGTGCTGCTCGGCGACAACGGGCACGGTAAGACCAACGTGCTCGAAGCTCTCAACTATCCCGCCCTTGCTCGCAGTTTCCGCGGCGCCCGTGATGAAGAGCTGATTCGTTTCGGTTCTGAAGCCTGTCATCTTCGCCTTGCCATCGCCGAAGGTGAGAAGATCCTCGACATCGAGGTCGGACTCGATCGTGGCGGTCGTCGTCGTATGCGCGTCGACGGCGACGAGGTTCATCGCCGCGTTGAACTCGTAGGGCGGCTCGCCACTGTGGTCTTCGATCCCCAGACCGTGGAATTGGTGCGCGGCGGCCCGGAAATGAGACGCCGCTGGTTCGACCAGGGCATCAGCAGCGTTGATTCAGAGTATCTGATCCACCTGCAGGCTGCCAACCGGGCCCTTAAACAGAAAGCCAGCCTATTGCGTGATGTGCGTAGGGGTTTTTCCAGCCTCGGGACGGTGAGTCGAGACCTTGAAACCTGGAACGCTGAACTGGCTGCGCACGCCGCACCGCTGGTTCGAAAAAGAGCCGACTGGCTTTCCCGCGCGGCTCAAGCGGGTCGAGATTCGTACATGGATCTCTCGGACGAAAAACAGGAGTTGCAACTTGTTTACAAGCAAGGGGTTGGATCTGAAGATCCAGGGGGAACAGACGCTGATTTCTCCCGCGAAATTCTGGCGGTTTTAGACTATATTACATCGGATGAGATCAGGCGCGGACGGTGCCTCTCTGGACCCCAGACCGATGATGTGGATATCATTCTCGATGGCGTGAGTCTGCGTACGTATGGATCACGCGGGGAGACCAGGACCGCCGCCATCTCGTTGAAGCTGGCACAGGCAGAAATCGTGTACGGAATGCGGGGCGTGCGCCCCGTGCTCTTTTTCGACGACATCTTCAGCGAGCTCGACAAGGATCGTTCCAGGAAGCTCCAGGAGCGGACGGCCAAGGACCATCAAGTGTTCATCGCCACGGCGCGCGCCGAGGATGTCGCGGGCTGGGAGCCTGCAGGTGCGAGCACCTGGACGGTCCATGAGGGCGTAGTCACCATCCGCTGAGACGACCAGCATGTCACGAGACCGGAAGAAAAGCCGGCCCGAAGCCGTCGGGTCCATTCTCGATTCTGTTCTGCGACAGACGGGCCTGGATCGGCGCGCCGGGGAACGTTCTCTGCTGGATGCGTGGTCCGAGGTGGCGGGAGAACGCGTGGCCGGGCATGTCCGGGCGGTGGACATCGAGGACGGCGTGCTGGTACTCGATGCAGATCACGCCGCCTGGCGACAGGAATTGACGCTCCTTTTCCCGGAGTTGCTGCGCAACCTGCGCGCACGGTTCGGCGCCAACGCCGTACGCGAGATCCGCTGGCTTCATCAGCGGCGGGGACGCGGTGGACCCCGGAGTTGACGGATCGACACGGCGACGGCGAAAACGGACGACGCCGCAGGACGAAGATACGACATCATGGAACGATCCCTGGAGACGAGTGACGACATGAGCGAAGACATCAACACGAACGAAAAACAAAACGGATCCGGCGACTACATGGCGTCGGGCATCCAAGTGCTCAAGGGCCTGGAGGCCGTACGCAAGCGGCCCGCCATGTACATCGGCGACACAGGCGTGCGCGGGCTGCATCATCTCGTCTACGAGGTGGTCGACAACTCCATCGACGAGGCCCTCGCCGGCTATTGCACTGAGATTTCCGTGACCATCCTGCCCGGCGACGCGATCCGCGTGACGGACGACGGCCGCGGAATTCCCGTGGACATGCACAAGACCGAGGGCAAGCCGGCCCTCGAAGTTGTCATGACGAGCCTCCATGCGGGCGGCAAGTTCGATAAGGGAAGCTACAAGGTCTCCGGCGGACTCCACGGCGTGGGCGTGAGCTGCGTGAATGCGCTGTCGTCCCTGCTCATCGCCGAAGTGCGACGCGACGGAAAGGTCTATGAGCAGCGCTTCGAGATCGGTGCGCCGATGACGGGTGTTGTCGTGAAGGGGGAGATCCCCGACGACGTGACCGGCACCACGATCACCTTCCAGCCCGATCACGATATCTTCCCCGAGACCTCCTATCACTACGACACCCTCAAGTCGAGGATGCGCGAACTGGCCTTCCTGAACAGGGGCATCACCATCACCCTCGCCGACGAACGCGAGGGTGAGACGCGCCGCGAGGACTTCCGCTACGAGGGCGGTATCGTGGAGTTCGTGCGTTGGCTCAACCAGAGCAAGACCGTCATCTGCGAAGAGCCGGTGTACTACGAAGGGGAGAAGGACGGAGTCCAGGTCGAGATCGCCATGGACTACAACGACGGCTACTCGGAGAACCTGTTCACCTTCGCCAACAACATCAACACCCATGAGGGCGGTACGCACCTCTCCGGATTTCGGGCCGGCCTCACGCGAACGATCAACGCCTACGCGATCAAGGAGGGCCTGTTCAAAAAGGAACTCAAGGCCCTGAGCGGCGACGATGTGCGCGAGGGATTGACGGCCGTGGTGTCGGTGAAGATTCCCGAGCCTCAATTCGAGGGGCAGACCAAAACCAAGCTGGGCAACACCGAGGTCAAGGGACAGGTCGAGGCCCTCGTCAATGCGGCCCTCGGCGCCTACCTGGACGAGAACCCGTCGGTAGCCAAAAAGGTCGTCACCAAATGCATCGGCGCCGCGCAGGCGCGCGAGGCCGCCCGCCGCGCCCGCGATCTCACGCGGCGCAAGTCGGCCCTCGATTCGGCCGCGCTGCCGGGCAAGCTGTCCGACTGCGCGAGCCGCGACCCGGCCGAATGCGAGCTCTACCTGGTGGAGGGCGATTCCGCCGGCGGTTCAGCCAAGCAAGGTCGCGACCGTCAGTTCCAGGCCATCCTGCCCCTGAAGGGCAAGATCCTCAACGTGGAGAAGGCGCGGCTCGACAAGATCCTCAACAACGACGAAGTGCGCACCGTGATCACCGCCCTGGGTACGGGCGTGGGCGCGGGCATCTTCGACATCACCAAGCTGCGCTACCACCGCATCATCATCATGACGGACGCCGACGTGGACGGCGCCCACATCATGACGCTGATCCTCACGCTGTTCTTCCGTTACTTCCGCGAGGTGATCGATTCGGGCTACATGTACATCGCCCAGCCGCCCCTCTACCGGGTTAAGAAGGACAAGCGCGAAGTGTACTGTTACACCGAAGACCAGAAGGACCTGCTGGTCGAGGAAATGGGAACCAGGGGCGTCTACGTGCAGCGCTACAAGGGCCTGGGCGAGATGAACCCGGAACAGCTCTGGGAGACCACCATGGATCCCGAGCATCGCACTCTGACGCGCGTGACCATCGAGGATGCCGCGGCCGCCGACCACGTGTTCACCAAACTCATGGGGGACGACGTCGAGTCGCGCCGACTGTTCATCGAAGAAAACGCCGAATACGTAAACCTCGACGACCTCGACATCTGATCCGAGTGGAGACCCAACGATGACTGAGAAGAATATCGGCACGATCATCGATGCCGACATCAACGAGAAGATGGAGAAGTCGTACCTCGACTACTCCATGAGCGTGATCATCAGTCGCGCTCTGCCCGACGTGCGCGATGGCCTGAAGCCCGTGCACAGGCGCGTGTTGACGGCGATGAACGACCTCAATCTGCAACCCAACAGGCCGTACCGTAAGTCGGCGAAGATCACCGGCGACACCACCGGTAACTACCACCCGCACGGCACGGCGTCTGTCTACGACACGCTGGTGCGCCTGGCCCAGGACTTCAGCCTGCGCTATCCGTTGGTGGATGGTCAGGGCAACTTCGGTTCGGTCGACGGCGACTCCGCCGCCGCCGAGCGTTACACAGAAGCGCGCTTGACGAAGATCGCCATGGATCTGATGCGCGACCTCGACAAGGAAACCGTCGACTACGTGCCCAACTATGACGGCTCCCGTGAGATGCCGTCGGTCATGCCCTCGGTGATTCCCAATCTCCTGGTCAACGGCTCCGACGGCATTGCGGTGGGCATGGCCACGAAGATTCCGCCCCACAACCTGACCGAGGTGTGCAACGGCCTGATCGCCATGCTCGACGATCCCGACATCGACGCCGACGGTCTAATGGAGTTCGTCCAAGGCCCCGACTTTCCCACCGGTGGCATCATCCAGGGCCGGCGCGGTATCGTGGATTATATCACCACCGGCCGCGGCCGCGTCGTGGTGCGGGGCCGCACGGAGATCGAAGAGGACGCCAAGGGCCGCACGCGGATCATCATCTCCGAACTGCCTTACCAGGTGAACAAGGCGAACCTCGTGGAGAAGATCGCCAACCTGGTGCGCGGCGGACAACTGGACGGCATCAGCGACCTGCGTGATGAATCAGACCGCAAAGGCATGCACGTGGTCGTGGCGCTGAAGAAGGATGCCTATCCCCAGGTCGTGCTC
>CALEMW010000158.1 GCA_937910695.1 uncultured bacterium | reverse complement strand
GGAGAGCCTGAAGAGGACAAGCAGGTCCCCGACTACCAGTTCGATGTGGGCAACGAGAACAACTTCGACGTGTTCAACACAGTCCTCGACGGCGCTGCTGCCGGTGACGTCCGCGAGGCCGAAGTCACGTATCCGGACGATTACGCCACAGACTCCCTGAAGGGCCGTACGATGACGTTCCGCCTGGATGTGACCGAGGTGAAGGTCAAGGTCCTGCCCGAGTTGGACGACGCCTTTGCGAGCGGCATCAAGGAGGGGCAGACCCTTCTCGAGCTGCGCAAGAACATCCGTGACGAGCTCGCAGCCGAACAGGAGCGCCGCGTCGATCATGAGATCCGCGAGGAAGTGGTCGACCGCCTGCTCGAGCGCAACGAGATCGCCGTGCCGCCGACGATGGTCAAGGAATACGTCGAGTCCTCTGCAGAGGAAATGAAACAGCGCGCCGTCATGTACGGACAGCAGATGAGCGATGAACAGCTCGCCGGTTATCGTGAGAGCGCCCGCCCCGACGCCGAGCGCACTCTGCGCGCCATGTTCATCCTCGAGGCGATCCGCCGTCAGGAAAACATCGAAGTGACCGCCGAGGATGTGACCGAGCGCATCGAGGAGATCGCCGCGGAGAATGGATTCCCGGCGGCGCCGTACCGTGAGTATCTGGAGAAGAACGGCGAACTCGACCGCATCTCCCACGAGCTTTCCGAGAACAAGACCTTCGATTTTCTGAAGTCCCGGGCCAAGTTCACCGAAGCGGCCGGGTAAGATTATGATCGGGCCGACGCTCCCCGCGGAAGCGGCGGGCGCCGACGCGGAGGGACCCCAAGCCCCGAAAAGGAGCCACCATGCTAGTTCCCTATGTCATCGAACAGACCAGTCTGGGAGAGCGTCAGTACGACATCTACTCGCGGCTGCTCAAGGACCGGATCATCTTCCTGGGCACCGCCATAGACGATCACGTGGCCAATGTGATCATCGCCCAGCTGCTGTTCCTGCAGGCCGAGGATCCGGAGCGGGACATCTACATCTACATCAACAGCCCGGGCGGCAGCATCACCGCCGGTCTGGCCATCTATGACACCATGCAGTACATTTCCAATGATGTCGTGACCATCTGCATGGGACAGGCGGCCAGCATGGGCGCCGTTCTCTTGGCTGCGGGAACCGCGGGCAAGCGTTCCGCGTTGGTGAACTCCCGCATCATGATCCACCAGCCCCTCGGCGGCAGCCAGGGCCAGGCGAGCATGATCGAGATCTACGCCAACGAGATCCTGTACCTGAAGAAGAAGCTCTACAAGATGCTGTCCGACCATACGGGGCAGACCGTCGAAAAGATCGAGCACGACAGCGACCGCGACTTCTTCATGTCCGCCGATGTGGCCAAGGAATACGGCATGGTGGACAAGGTCATCGTCAATCGCTCCGAAGTCGAGGCATAGAGGCCGCGCACCGCGTGACCGGGAGGTTCGGATGAAGCGCCGTACGACAGGTTCGCCCCAGATGATCAAGTGCTCGTTCTGCGCCCGTGGCCAGGACGAAGTGGCGAAGCTCGTCGCCGGGCCGTCCAACGTCTATATCTGCAGCGAATGCATCAAGCTGTGCAACGACATCCTCGAGGGGGAACTCCTCGAGGAGAACACCGAATCGCTGCAGCACTTCCCGAAGCCCGACGAGATCAAGGCGCATCTCGACGAATACGTCATCCAGCAGGACGATGCGAAGATCAGCCTCGCCGTCGCCGTCTACAACCACTACAAGCGCATCAACCAGCGCCGTGTGGGGGACGACGTCGAGGTCGACAAAAGCAACATCCTGATGCTCGGCTCCACCGGCACGGGCAAGACCCTGCTGGCTCAGACGCTGGCCAAGATGCTGAACGTGCCCTTCGCCATCGCCGATGCCACCACGCTGACCGAGGCAGGGTACGTGGGTGAGGACGTCGAGAACATCTTGGTGCGCCTGCTGCAGGCGGCGGACTACAACGCCCAAGCGGCCGAGCAGGGGATCATCTACATCGACGAGATCGACAAGATCACACGCAAGAGCAGCAACCCCTCGATCACCCGTGACGTGTCGGGCGAAGGCGTACAGCAGGCGCTGCTGAAGATCCTCGAGGGCACCGTCGCCAACGTACCGCCCCAGGGCGGACGCAAGCACCCTCAGCAGAAGTACATCGAGATCAACACGAAGAACATCCTGTTCGTCTGCGGCGGGGCCTTTCAGGGACTCGACGACGTTATCCGCCGGCGCATCGGACGCAACGTACTGGGCTTCGAGCGTGAGGAAACACGCGGCGACGACGCCAACACGGACGAGATCCTGACCCTCGTCGAGCCCACGGACCTCGTGAAGTACGGCCTGATTCCTGAACTTGTGGGACGACTGCCCATCGTGACGTCGCTGCAGGAACTCGACCGTGACGCCATGATCCGGATCCTTAAGGAACCCCGGAACTCACTGCTCAAGCAGTACCAGAAGCTCATGGCCATGGAGGACGTGGAACTCGTCTTCACCGACGACGCCATCGAGGCCGTGGCCGATCAGGCCATCGAACGCAAGACCGGCGCCCGCGGCCTGCGCTCGATCCTCGAAGGCGCCATGCGCGACATCATGTACAGCGTGCCTTCCATGGAGGGTGTCCGCCAGGTGGTCATCACCCAGGAGACGATCACCGGGGGCGCCGAACCGATGATCGTCCACGACGGCGACGACCGCGACGTCCGCCAGGGCGCCTAATCAAATTGCAGAACGCACCCACGGCGGGGTCCCGTGTTTCACGGCCCCGCCTTTGCCCGCCTCTGGAGGTATGATGGCGGATCAGGACATCACCGTCTTCACCGACGATGACACCAACGAGTTTCCTTCGCGTCTGCCGCTGCTTCCCCTGCGGGATGTGGTGGTGTTTCCAACCATGGTCACCCCGTTGCTGGTGGGCCGCGCAAGATCAGTAGCGGCCCTCGAAGCCTCCATGGATCGTGACAAGTACATCTGCGTGAGCGCCCAGTTAGAGGCCGACGTGGAAGACCCGGGTGTGGAAGACGTCTATCCCGTGGGTACGGTCATCAAGATCCTGCAGATCATCCGTACGCCCGACGACACCCTCAAGATCCTCGTCGAGGGCCGTTCCCGTGTGCGTATCGAGGAGTTTATCGAGGGCGACGATTTCTGCGAAGTCCGCATCGCACCGTTGGTGGAGGTCCATGAGGAGAGTACGGAAGTCGAAGCGCTGAGCCGTTCGATCAAGGACCGCTTCAAGGACTACGTGCGGCTCAACAAGCGCCTGCCGGACGAAGTGCTGATGTCGGTGCTGAACATGGATGCCATCGCCCAGATGACTGATTCGATCAGCGCCTATATCGTGGGCAAGGTCCCCGAGAAGCAGCAGCTGCTCGAAGAGGTCAGCCTGCTCGAGCGCATGCGCCGGGTGAACCAGGTTCTGGCCGAAGAGCTGGATATCCTCGAACTCGAACAGCGCATCGATTCCGAGGTGCAGAGCCAGGTCCAGAAGAACCAGCGCGAGTTCTATCTCAACGAACAGCTCCGCGCGATCCGCAAGGAGTTGGGCTATGGAGCCGACGACGACGCCGAAGTGGAGGACTACCACAAGCGGATCGCCGACTGCGCGCTGCCCGACGACGCCCGCGAGGCGGCGGACCGCGAGCTGGCGCGTCTGTCCAAGATGCCGGCGATGTCGCCTGAAGCGGCCGTGGTCCGCAACTACCTCGACACCCTCATCGATCTGCCCTGGAAGCAGCGGTCCCGCGACCGCCTCGACACCCTGAAGGTCAAGGAGCGCCTCGACGCTGACCACTACGGTCTCGAGAAGGTCAAGGAACGCATCCTAGAGTTCATGGCCGTGCTCAAGCTCACCAAGAAGATGCAGGGTTCGATCCTCTGCCTGGTGGGGCCTCCGGGCGTGGGCAAGACCAGCCTGGGACGCAGCATCGCCGAGAGCATGAACCGCAAGTTCGTGCGCATCAGCCTGGGCGGCGTGCGCGACGAAGCCGAGATCCGCGGCCACCGCCGCACCTACATCGGCAGCAAGCCCGGCCGCATCATCGATTCGCTGCGCAAGGCGGGTACGCGCAATCCCGTGTTCCTGCTCGACGAGATCGACAAGATGGGCGCCGACTTCCGCGGCGACCCCTCGTCGGCCCTGCTCGAGGTTCTCGACCCAGAACAGAACACCCACTTCAGCGACCACTATCTCGAGGTCGAGTTCGACCTGAGCGAGGTGTTGTTCATCACCACGGCCAACTCCCTGCACACGATCCCGCCGGCGCTTGAGGATCGCATGGAGATCATCCGTCTGCCCGGTTACCTGGATCACGAGAAGCTGGCCATCGGTCGAGACTTCCTGGTGCCCAGGCAGATGATGCGCAATGGCGTGAAGGCCTGGAAGGGCGGCATCGGCACCAAGGCTCTGCAGATGATGATCGACGGCTATACCCGCGAGTCGGGCGTGCGTCAGCTCGAGCGTGAAATCGCCTCGCTATGCCGCAAGGCCGCCAAGCGTCATTCCGAGCAGGGACGCTGGCCGGGAAGAGTTACGCACAAGAACCTGTCCAACTATCTGGGCATCCCCAAGTACCGCCATCAGGTGGTCGAAGGTGAACCCGAAATCGGTGTGGTGACTGGCCTGGCCTGGACCACAAGCGGCGGTGAGATCCTGCCTATCGAAGCGGCTCAGATGGTGGGCACAGGCAAGTTCAAGCTGACCGGCAATCTCAAGGATGTGATGAAGGAGTCGGCGGAAACAGCCCTGAGCTTCGCTCGAACGCGCTGTCCGAAGTTGCCGGCCGATCACTTCAAGAACCACGATCTTCATATCCACGTGCCAGAGGGAGCCGTGCCCAAGGACGGCCCGAGTGCGGGCGTGTCCATGACCACCGCTCTGGTTTCTCTGCTGACAGGCGTGCCCGTGCGCAAGGACGTTGCCATGACCGGCGAGGTGACCCTGCGCGGCAAGGTCCTGGCCATCGGCGGCCTGCCCGAGAAATCGGTGGCGGCCATGCGCGCCGGCGCCCGAGTTCTCATCGTTCCCCGGGAGAACGAGAAGGACTGTCAGGAACTGCCGGCGGTCATCAAGCGCCACATGGAGATCCATCTGGTCGACCACGTGGACGAGGTCCTGGCCTTGGCATTGGCCGGGGAACCGGCCTCGTCGCGTCACGCGACCGCACCGGAAGCCCCCGGCGAGGCGGCTGCGCCTCCGGCACACTGATCCGGAGGCCCTATGGACGTCGAATTCGTGACCAGTGCCGCCAATCTCAAGGGCCGCCCGGAACGGGTGCTGCCGGAGTTCGCGTTCGTGGGCCGCAGCAACGTGGGCAAATCCACTTTGATCAACCTGTTCCTCAACCGCAAGGGCATGGCCAAGACCAGCGGTAAGCCCGGCAAGACGAGGCTGCTCAACTATTTCGTTGTTGACGATGCCTATTATCTGGTGGATCTGCCGGGTTACGGCTTCGCCAAAGTGAGCAAGGATCAACGCGCCGGTTGGGTTAAGTTGATGCGGGCCTATCTTTTCGCCGCCGACCGGCCGCTGGCGGTCTTCCAACTGCTCGACATCCGGCACCGTCCCAGCGACGAGGACCGCAAGATGACGGATTGGCTGCGCGAGGCAGAAATCCCCTTCGCCATCGCCACCACCAAGGGTGATAAAGTCCCAAGATCCAAGCTCTTGGAACGTTTTCGTGAAATCGCTTCGACCCTGGGTCTGGGGCCCGAGACACCGTTTTTTCCCACCTCAGCCAACGACCGCGATAGCACGGCCGACATGCACCGCTGGGTCCAGGCCTTGCTTGAGGCAGCTGAGCAGGATGATTGACACCCGACCCCTCAGGGGTCTATACTTCCAGGTGAGATGAAGTTAACGAAACGACAAAAGCTCCTGATCGGCCTGGGATCTCTGATTCTGGTCCTGTCGTCCGTTCCGGCCTCGGCCTCCGAGACCCTGATGCTCAGCATGCCCATGGGCGTGCAATCCAGTTGCATCAGCTGTCATAACGCAACGAATCCCCCGTCTGGAGACAATCTCAACGCCTTTGGTCTGGACTTCTCGGACTCCAACGGACAGACTTGGAGCCTGGAACTGGCGTCCCTCGATTCCGACGGCGACGGTTGCTCCAACGGTGCTGAGCTTGGCGACAGCGACGGCAACGGAGTGCTCGACCAAGGGGTCGACATCCACACGTTGAGTAATCCAGGCGTCGCCGGTGACTGTTCCTCGGCCGGCTTTGACGAAGCGACTTGGTCAGAGCTGAAGTCCCTGTTCAACGGCAGCCGCTAACCCGAAAACAAGTCTGACAGGCCCACAGCCGCGGTCTCGCAAGCGAGACTCGTTTTTTTTGTGGAGCGTCGGGCGGATCCCCGACAAGGGGGAGGACCGTGACCAATCGTGTGATCATCGGCGGACAGTGGGGCGACGAGGGCAAGGGCAAGATCGTCGACGCCCTGAGTCGCGACATGGACTGGGTCGTCCGCTATCAGGGCGGCGCCAACGCCGGCCACACCATCGTGCGGGACGAAGGCAAGATCGTGCTGCACCTCGTGCCTTCGGGACTGCTCAGCAAGGGTGTCCGCGGGTACCTGGGCAACGGGATGGTCATCGATCCCTGGGCGCTGATGGACGAGATCGTCGGTCTCGAGGCCCAGGGCGTTCATGTGCGCGACCGCATGTTCGTCTCCGCTTCGGCCCATCTTATCCTGCCCTACCATAAGCGCCGCGATGAACTCGCCGAAAGCAAGCGCAAGCGCAAGAGCATCGGCACGACCGGCCGCGGCATCGGTCCCGCCTATATGGACAAATGCCAGCGTGTGGGACTGCGCATGGGGGACCTGCTGCTGCCCCTCGAGAATCTCGAGCGCAAGGTCATCGAGAAGGTGCTCGAAGCCAACGAACTGCTGGCGGCACTATACAACGCCGAGCCTCTGCCTTCGGAGGCCATCGCCCAGGAGCTCGTAGTGTTGGCCCGCTCCTTGGCACCGATGATCGTCGACGGCCACACCGTCCTCGCCGGAGTGCGCCAGGGCACCGAGTCGGTGCTCTTCGAGGGAGCTCAGGGGACTCTGCTGGATCTCGACCACGGCTCCTACCCCTACGTGACGTCCAGCAGTCCATCGGTCGGCGGCGCCCTGACCGGCAGTGGTCTGCCGCCCCGCAGCCTCGGCGAAGTGAACGGCGTGTTCAAGGCTTACTGCACTCGCGTGGGGAACGGGCCGTTCCCCACCGAACTGCACGCCGAGGACGGCGAGGCGCTCCGCAGCATCGGCGGCGAGTTCGGCGCCACAACGGGCCGGGCCCGGCGCTGCGGCTGGTTTGATCTGGTGGCCGCCCGCTACGCCGTGGAGCTGAATGGCATGAACGGTGTGTTTATTACGAAGCTCGACGTGCTCGACACCATGAACGAGATCAAAGTCGCCGTTTCCTACGATCTCGACGGCAAGCCTCTCGGGCAATTCCCGACCAGCCCCGAGGCCCAGGCCCGCTGCGTTCCCGTTTACCGGAGCTTCCCGGGCTGGGAGTCCCCGGTGGACGGCGCCCGTTCCCTGAAGGAGTTGCCGGCGAAGGCCCGTCAATATCTCGAATTTCTCGAAAAAGAGCTGGGTGTGCACATCGAAGGCGTATCTGTGGGGCCGCATCGCGACCAGACAATCTGGACGCCGGAGGGTGTTACGACCTAGACATCTTTGACGGTCGTCGCTTCGACGTCTATCTTGAAGCCGGTTCTGTGGGCCGCTAGCTCATCAGGTAGAGCACCTCCCTTTTAAGGAGGTGGTGCTGGGTTCGAGTCCCGGGCGGCCTACCACGACGAACGAGGGGGCGCGATTTCGATTGCGTCCCCTCGTTCCGTTTCTGCGGCCGCTTTGACAGCCGGTTGCAGGAAGTGTCATACTTGTTGACTCACAACGCCCCAAGGGCCCCCGTGCTGAACCTGGTTGAACCCGGTTCACTCTTGAGGCGGCGTCGAAACGGCTACTGAATTGAAGTCCAGATCCATGGTTCATGCGATTGTCTGCGTCATGCTCTGCCTCGGGGTTATCTCGCCGCTATGCGTTAGGGCATATGACGTGGTGCCCACGCGTTTGAGTCTGAGCTACGAAGAGCTCCGGCTCGGCGGCCAGGAGACCATGGGACTGCTGGGAGGGAGCTACGCAGTGCGCCCAGGCGGTCCGATCGATGTCGGACTGGCCGTATTCGGTGCTGCCCGCGGGGAGCGCGGCGGGTTCTTCACCGGCGGTGCGACCGCCGGTCTGCACCACATGCTCACCGGACGGCTCCATTTCGATGCGGACGTTTTCGCAGGCGCGGGAGGGGGCGGTTCAGCACCCCAAGGCGGCGGCTTCATGCTGCGGACCCATGCGGGTCTGTCCCTCGACTTCGACACGGTTTCCGTCGGTGCCGGATACGCCTGGGTCGATTTTCCCAATGGGAACATCACCAGCGATCACCTCGTGGTGTCCGCGTCTCATCCCTTCGGGCTGCTCCTCGGCGGCGGCTGGCGCGATGACAGCGACATCGACATCGCCGAGGCAGTCCCCGGCACTCATCAGAAGCCGCAGGTCCAGAGCTTCGATGCCATTCTGGTCGTCGCGTCTCCCGTCGGCGGCACCCGCAACACGGCCGGTGAAGCCCAGGAAGGCGACATGGCCATGATCGGCGTGGCCTGGGAACGAGTCCTGTCCCCTGGCAGTTTTTTGGAGTTGAGCGTTGTCGGTTCCATGGGTGGCGCCGGCGACGGATACGCCCAGGGCGTTTGTGATCTCGGAGCTCGCGTCGTTCTTTCACCCTCGTTGGATCTGGTTCTCGGTGGTGGACTCGGCCTGGCAGGCGGCGGCAAGGTGGATACCGGCGGCGGGTTGATCGGCGACGTCTTCGTCAAGCTCGAGCAGTCTCTCGGGCGCGGGTACCATCTAGGGGGGGGCGTCGGGGCCGTCGGTGCGGCCGACGGGGATTTCCTGGCGACCCGGCTCCACTTGGACTTCGGCTATGATTTCGAGACTCCGGTCCCCACCGGGGGCTGGCGTGTGCAGGGGTCCCAGGTCTATCGTCCCGGTCACCTGCGTCTCCGGTTGGCGCACCAGACCGAGCAGCCCGCCGACGGGGCCCTGCGCAAGGGAGGGACACCGGACCGGACGATCAACCTGGCCGGTCTCAAAGGCGACATCATGATCACTCGATCCCTCTTGCTGAGCGGGCAGGTTCTTTCCGCCTACGACGGCGGTGCCGGTGGCTACGCGGCGGGGTTGGCGGGACTCGGCGGCGAATGGGCAGCCGGACGAAGAAGTCCGTGGCTGTTCGGCGTCGAGACGTTGATTGGCGCCGCGGGCGGCGGCGGTATCGTCGTCGACGGCGGTTTGATTGCTCAGGCGACCGCAGGGCTCGGCTACCGTACCGGGGGCGTGACGGACGCCTGGTTGCGTCTTGGGCGCAGCGGTTCGCTCCGGGGATCGTTCGAGCGGACGGTCGTATCGGTGGAACTGGGGTTCCGTTTCTCCACGCTGATGAGGTAAACCAAGGATCCTTTGCGAACCAAGAGGCCGCTCCCTGCCGGGAGCGGCCTCTTGTTCATTCAGGCTGTAAGCACCGGGACTACTGACTGAAGGTCTTGGTCCACAGCTTGTCGAACTCGTCGACGGTGTCCTCGAACACGTCGAGCATGGTCAGGATCGGCGCCGGGGTCTCCATGTCCACGCCGGCGGCCTGGAGCAGCTGCAGCGGAGGAGCGCTCGAACCGCCCTTGAGCATGTTGTCGATGTAACGGGTCGCCGCCTTTTCGCCGTTGGCCATGATCTCCTGGGCCAGAGAGATGCCGCTGGTCAGACCTGTGGCGTAGGTGAACACGTAGAAGTTGTAGTTGAAGTGGGGGATGAAGGCCCACTCAACCGCGTCGTTCTCGCCCATGACGAACCCGGGACCGTAGTACTTCTGGATCAGATCCGCGTACAGGCCGTTGAGGAAGTCGGCGGTGAGGGTGTTGTCGTCTTCAGCGTACTCGTGGAAACGCAGCTCGAACTCTGCGAACAGTGTCTGGCGGAAAATCGTCAGACGGATGTTCTCCATGCGCTTGTTGAGCAGCATGAGCCTGGCGACGGCATCCTTCTCGTTCTTCAGCATGTAGCTGAGCAGGATCTCCTCGTTGCAGGTCGAGGCGACCTCGGCCAGGAACGTGGTGTAGTCGCCGTAGATGAAAGGCTGGTTCTTGTAGCTGTAGTACGTGTGCAGCGCGTGGCCGAACTCGTGGGCGGTGGTGAACACAGCGTCCAGCGTGTTGTCGTAGTTGTGCAGCACGAAGGGGTGGCCGCCGTCCATCCAGGCCACGATGCCGGTGCTGTATGCGCCGGAGCGCTTGTTCTCGTTGGGGAAGACGTCGATCCAGCCGTTGGCCGGGTCGGCAGCGGTCTTCACCAGCCCGACATACTCCTTGCCCAAAGGCTTGAGGCCCTCGGCGAGCATCTCGCGGCACTGCTCGTAGGTGTAGGACTTCTCTTCACCGTCGAGCAGGGGGTTGTAGAGGTTGGCGAAATCGATGGGACCATCGACACCCAGGACCTTCTGACGCAGGGCGACATACTTGTGCAGCGTACGCTCGAGATTGGCGTTGATCGTGTCGATCAGCATGCGGTAGGTCGCGGGGCTGATGTTGTCGCCCTTGACCGAGGCCTCGAGACAGCTGTCGTAGTTCCGCAGTTCCTTGGTCAACAGGTGCGACTTCACGACGCCGTCGAGGGTCGCCGCCAAGGTGTTCTCGAATTGACGGAAGGTGCCGAAGAAAGCTTCGGTGGCCTGCTTGCGCTGGGCGTAGGAGCCGCTCGAACGGGCCTTGCCCCAACCAGAGAGAGTCAGGGGCTTCATGGTGCCGTCGTCCGCGAGGATCTCCGGGAAGCTCAAGTCGATGTCGCGGAGCTGGCTCGAGACTTCGGCACTGGCGCCACGAACCTGGCCGGACATGGAGAGGATGCGCTCCTCGGCCTTGCTCAGCGTGTGCTCCTTCATCCGCATGATGTCGCGGATGTAGTATTCGTAGACCTTGAGCTCGTCCTTGCTGGCGATGTATCCGTCGATGGTTTCGGCGGGCAGTGCCAGCAGTTCGGGCGTCATGTACGAGACGGTGCCGCCGAACTTCTGAAAGAGAAAGCCGACCTTGCCCTGCATGGCCTGGTTGTCGGCATCGGAGAGTTCCACGTCGAGGCGCAACTGAGTGTAGGCATAGAGGCGCATCAGGCGTTTTGAGGTGGCTTCCATCCTTTGGACGGCCTCGTAGAGAACGTCGGCGGATTCGCCGAGTCGACCCTCGTAGGAAGCCATCTCGGGCACCAGGACATCAACAGCGGCCAGTTCGGCCTCCCAGGCAGCGACGTCGGGGAAGACGTGACCCCAGTTCCAGGTGTACTCCTGGGGAATCTCGGCCCGCGGCGTGGCGGGATCGGGTTCGTATGCTGCAGAAAAACCGGATGCAATGACCAGGGTCAAGACAACGACCCCGGCACCACGTCGCGCGATGCCAGTCCAGCTCATGGGGAACCTCCTCAAGGCGTGATCTAGAAAAAGGCCCGACCGCTGAAGCGGCCGGGCCCATCTGGGAGGCGGATCAGGGAATGAGCCGCCCGAACTTGTCGGTCGTCGCCAAGGATTTGGCGGCGCCGAGATCCGGTAGGGGGACGTCGACCTCCGTGAAGGTGACGCCGTCGGAAGCGTAAAGGACCTTGCCGCCCTTGCCGACGGCCCAGATCTGACCGTCGCCGGCGCCCCAGACGTCGGATAGCCAGCCGTCGCTCGCGTAAAGAAGCGCCGTAGCGGAGCCGTCCCGGGCCCAGGTGGCGATTTCGCTGGCCCAGGTCGTCACGTAGATCTGAGCGTTGGTTTCGTCCAGCCACATGCCGGTGATGGCGTGGCCGCGAGTGATGGGATCGCTCATGTTCCCGGCGGCGTTCTTCACGCGGCGCCAGGACGGATCACCGAATTCGTCGACATAGTACTGGAGAATACGGCCGTTCTGGTTGCCGATATAGTTGTCGGTGACCAGGGTGCCGCCGATACCGGCGCGGATGAAGCTGCCGGTGGTGTCTTCGATGGGGCCCCACCACCAGTCGTCGTCGACCAGGTCGTTGGGATTCTCCATGACGACGCTGGCGAGGTCGCCGGCCAAGGCGTAGCGCGTCACGACCGCCAGGGACTGGATGTCCTCGATGAAGCTCAGCGTGTCGGTGGGATCACCAAGGTCGTTGTAGCGGTAGGCTGCGTTGTCGGTGCGCACCCAGGTGCTGCCGCTGAGGCGCCGCACGTTGCCTCTTTCGCCGCAGGCGTAGATCTCTTCGTAGGGACCGGCGCCGATGGCGTAGAAGTTCTCTTCAGAGCCGCTGGTCATTTTCGACCAGCTCGAACCGTTGTAGCGGTAGATCACTCCACCGTGTCCGACGGCATAGACGTCGTTGGCTGCGGTGCCCCACACATCGGTGAAGACGTGTTCACCGATGGTCTGGAGGCTCCAGGCGGCGCCGTTCCAGTGCAGGACGATACCCGGCTGGCCAACGGCCCAGACATTTGAGGCCGAGGTTCCCCAGACGGAGAAGAGCCAGGCTCCGACCTCCGGGGCGGGGTATTCGGTCTGATGGACATCGGCCGGATTGTCGTCTCCACAGCCGGCTAGGCCGAGGGCCATCGCCGCGGCAAGGAGCAGAAGAATCCAGATCAGCGGCCGTAGAGTGGATCGCTGCACGAGATCGGAGGAGTGACGCTTTTCCATTGCGGTTCGATTCCTCGATGGTATGGTGGGGTTTCGAACAGGCGCGACGGCACGAAAACGCCGGCTCCCGCGCACGCGTTGGCCCATGAATATTAAGCATCTGCGCGGT
>CALEMW010000157.1 GCA_937910695.1 uncultured bacterium | reverse complement strand
GTCCCGGCCACGATCAGCAGATCGGACTGCCGGGGCGAGAACCTCACGGCTTCGGCGCCAAAACGGCTGATGTCGTTGTACGACGACACCGTGCTCATGAATTCGATGGCGCAGCAGGCCGTACCGAAGGGCAGTGGCCAGAGGGAGTACTTGCGCCCCCAGTTGACCGCCTGACGCAGACGCGTCGTGATGTGATTGCTGGGGCTGTCGAGGGCTACTGCCATTCGAGCCCCCCTTTCTTCCAGACGTAGACGAAACCGACGACCAGGATCGAGACAAAGGCCCCCATCTCCCCCAGGGCGAAACCGGCGCGGCCGGCCTCGACGAACCCCCTGTAGAGGATCGCCCAGGGGTAGAGAAAGACAGCCTCGAGATCGAACAACAGGAAAAGCAGCGCCACCAGGAAGAACCTGACGAAGAAGCGGATTTGAACCGAGCTGCGGGCTGGGATACCGCATTCGTAGCTCGTGGATTTGAGGGCCGAGGCGTTCTTGGGGCCGAGCACATAGCTCAGGACCAGGAAGAGCAGGGCCATCACGATCGCCAGGGATACCACCAGCAGCAGAGGCACGCTTTGTTCTGCCATGAGCCCGGTTCCTCCATCGACGCTCATACCAAGAGCGGTGACGACACCGCTGAAGATGACTCAACAAAATCGATCTTGTTAAGCATCTGACAGTTACGGTTTGCAAAGCTAACATACAGGCCATACCTGTCAACTGAACCTTGTCCATTGCCGATTCTGCCTCCACTATGAAGGCTCTTGAGCCTGGAGGGCCCCATGATCGTCTATCTGAACGGCCGCTTCTGTCCCGCAGATGAAGCCCGAATCTCCCTGCTCGACGGCGGCTATCTCTTCGGCGACGGCGTGTTCGAAACACTGCGCCTCTACGCCGGCCGTCCCTTCGACCTCGAAGGCCATCTGGCACGTATGGCGAGCCAACTCGAAGCCCTCGAGTACTCCTGGCGTCCGGATATCCGGGAGCTGGGCGACATCCTCGACACTCTGGTGACCCGCAACGAGTGGAATGGGATGGACGTCCGCTGCCGCATCACCGTCAGCAGAGGGTACGACGGGGGCGAACTCCTCCCCCTTCTCGATCACGGCAACATCACGCCGACCATCTCGATGGTGGCCCAACCCCTCGGCGATCGTCTCGTCCGCTGGCAAAAGGACGGCATCGCGGTGGAGCCCCTGCCCTTCGCCTATGTCCGGGGCAACTTCCCCCATCTTAAAACCCTCAACTACCTGCCGACCGCCATGGCCCTGCGCTATGCCGCACGTCATGGATGCGATGAAGCCCTGTTCATCGACGGTCAAGGCCGCATCCTGGAAGCAGCCACGAGCAACGTCTTCATGGTGCGCGAAGGCAGCCTCTGGACCCCACCCCTCGATCTGGGGCTGCTCCCCGGACGCACACGTTCTATGGTCCTCGCCGGCGCCGAGCGTTCAGGCCTGCAGATCCATGAACTGCCGTTCACCCTCGACGAGCTGTGTCGGGCCGACGAAGTCTTCCTGAGTGGTTCGGTGAAGGAGATCGTCCCGGTCAGGACGATCGGCGGCGTGGATGTCGCTAAGGGCGAGCCGGGACCGGTCACCCGTATCCTGCAAAAAGAATACCGCCGAGGGGTGCGGGACGCCCTCGGCGGTTGATCGTCGTTCGCGACAGGTGTCGAGCCTCTCTAGTACTCGATCTGATCGTAGTTCAACGGACGGTTCGGATCGTTGCGCACGTGGGGCGGCGGCACGGAGTCGTCGCGGGGCGCTGTCTCGACCGGAACGTCCAGAACGCAGCAGTCCTTGATGGACATCAAGTCGATGTACTCGTCGGAGACAGCGATCAGGTCGGTGCTGGTCATCTCACGCAAGGCGCAGACTTCGACGTGTTTGCCGCGACGTGACACCGCTTCGACCAGCGGTGCGTAATCGCCGTCGCCGGTGCAGATGATCACCGTATCAAGGCTGTCGAGCAGCTCGAAGACGTCGAGGGCCATGAGCATGTCGAGGTTGCCCTTGGAGATGGACCGCGGAGGGCTGGAATCGCCATCCATGGGCATACGGACTTCCTTGGTGATGACCCGGAAACCATTCAGTTTCAGGAAATTCACGAAATCGATCTTGCCTGCGGACTCGTGGGAGATAGCCGTGTAGAAATGCGATCTCACGAGGCGACGGCCGTCGGCGAGCCGACCGCACATCTTCAGGTAGTCGAGACGCATGTTCAGGTGCTTGGCGCTGTAGTGAATGTTCTCACCGTCGATGAATATACCGACTCGCTCGGAAGCGTCGTGACGATACATAGCAACTGCCTTTCGAACTCGAACAGGTGGACATGTCGGATGGTGACATCGTCCTGGAGGATCGATTCAGGTAGATATCCCGAATCTGGGCGATCGCGCTAATATAGCACTGATGGGGCTCTGAGCAACCGACGAGGTGCAATTAATGCGATACAGCTTCATCAAACTCTGCCCCCCAACGACTTCGCTCCTTCTGGATTTCGTGGGGTTGGGTCGTTATCTTCCGCCCGAAGGGGCCGTTCGCCTCTCTACGACTCAGCGACCACCGTGGTTACATCCATTCTGGGACCGGATATCCGGAAGGGGATCGGTATGAAGAAGCTCGTCGAATGCGTGCCCAACATCAGCGAAGGGCGCGATCAGTCCATCATCGACGCCGTCGTCGCCGAAGTCGAACTGGTCGAGGGCGTGGCCCTGCTGGACGTCGACCCTGGCGCCGAGACCAACCGCACGGTCATCACCTTCATCGGTCCGCCCGACAGTGTGGCCGAAGCCGCCTTCCGGGTCGTGAAGAAAGCCTCCGAGCTCATCGACATGAGCCGTCATACCGGAGCCCATCCCCGTCACGGCGCCACCGACGTGTGTCCGTTCGTGCCGGTCCGTGGCGTCACGATGGAGGAATGCATCGCCATTGCCCGCAAAGTCGGCGAGCGCATCGGCGACGAACTCTCCATTCCCGTCTTTCTCTACGAGGAGGCAGCCTCGCGCGCGGAGCGCCGCAACCTCGCCGACGTCCGCAGGGGCGAGTACGAAGCCCTGGCGGAGAAACTCGGCACTTCGGCCTGGACACCCGACTTCGGACCCAATGTCTGGAACGAGCGCAGCGCCCGCACCGGAGCCACCAACGTGAGCGCCCGTGGTTTCCTGGTCGCCTACAACGTCAACATCAACTCCCGCTCCAAGTCCATCGCCCAGCAGATCGCCCTGGACGTCAAAGAGGCGGGCAGAGCCTCCCGCGACGCCAACGGCGTGCTGATCCGCGACGCCAAGGGCGAACCCGTCCTGGAACCCGGTCCGTACCGCCTCGAGGCCTGCAAGGCCGTGGGCTGGGTCATCCCCGAGTACGACCGCGCCCAGGTTTCGATGAACCTTGTCAACACCTCCATCAGCAAGCCCCACGAAGCATTCGAAGCCTGTCGGGCCAGCGCCCGCGACCGCGGCGCCCGTGTCACCGGCTCCGAGCTGGTGGGACTGATCCCCGAAGGCGATCTCGTAGCCGCCGGCAAGTACTTCCTGAAACAGGCCGGCCAGTCTGCGGGCATTCCCAAGAAACAGATCATAGAAACGGCCATCCAGAGTCTCGGCCTGAGGGAGATCACACCCTTCGACGCAGCCGAGAAGATTATCGAGTACCGGGCCGGCATGACCGACGGTCCCCTTGCGAGCATGAGCAACCGGGACTTCGTCGATGAACTGAGCACCGACTCCCCGGCCCCCGGGGGCGGCTCGGTCGCCGCGGTCTGCGCCGCTCAGGCGGCCGGGCTGGTGGCCATGGTCGGTAACCTGAGCGTCGGCAAGAAGAACTACGAAGCCGTCCAGGACCGCGTGATGGACATCGCCGAACGAGGCCAGGATCTCAAAGATTTCTTCCTGTGGGCCATGGACGCCGACACCGAAGCCTTCAACCGCGTCATGGACACATTCCGCCTGCCCAAGGCCACCCCCGCCCAGCAACGCGTCCGCGCCCTGGCCACAGCGGCGGCCACCCGGGAGGCCACCGTCGTGCCCCTGTCGGTCCTCGAAAGGGTGCCTGAACTGCTCGACCTCGCCGCTGAGATCGGACGCATCGGCAACGCGGCCTCGCTCAGCGATGCCGGTGTGGCCGTCCTGACCGCATTGACAGGGGCCGAAGGCGCCTACTACAACGTGCTGATCAATCTCGAAGGGCTGAGCGATCTCCCCTCAGACGACGCCCCGGAATTCTTCAGCGAGACGCTCGCAAAGGCGAGGGCCGTCATGGGCGTCTGCGAAGAGAAGGCGATGAAGGCGCGAGCGGTCATACGCGGCAAGCTGGAGGACGCCCTGGCCTGAGCCAGGCATCTCGACGACGAAGGGGCCGACCCGTCGGGTCGGCCCCTTTTCATGTCCGGCAACGAACTTCAACGCCAGCGGGACTTCACCGAACTCCATGTTGCTGTCTCGGTCGGCGTGACACCATCGGCCAGGACGAACGTACCGTCGGCGATGCTGATCACCAACAGCGATTCATCTGCGAACATGCCAGAAAAGGTGCCGCTCAATTGGGTATCTCCGACAACGTCGATGGTCACCTCGCTGCTGACGCCGAAAAACTTGTGATCGGCATCGATCGTACCGAGCAGATCCTCGAGACCGGCGGGATCCAGGTCCGTCGGAAGAACGAGATCACGAACGCCGAGCATCAGGACGGCGAAGACCGTGTCGTCGGCCAAACTCCCGGTCCAGGTTCCCGGCTCGGGTATGCCGGTGTCGCTGTTCACGACCAACACGATCAGATCCACCTCTCCCTTAACCTCGCCCTGGGTGATCCCGAATAAACCGAGGCTCCACCCGCCCGCCACGCCAGCGGCCGCAGCGGCGCTGCCGGAGGGGAGGAACTGGCCCTCCTCGGTGATCATCGTCCCGGTCGAGATGAAGGCCCCGGCAAAGGAACCGATTGGAAATTGGGCATAGGAACAGGCGATATCGCCTCCACGCCAGATTGTGGCTGCGGATCCGGTACCGGCGGTGACGCTCATCAACACGGCAACAGATATCAGGGTGATCATCGTACGTTTCATCAATCTCTCCCGGCTGAATGGACTTCAAGTTTACCGTATGATTCCCGGGTTGACCAGCCCCCCCGCCGTCCTTAGAGTTGTCGAGTCGCCCAATGGGGCCTGACGCCACCCCCCAAGCCCGAGGAGAACAGATGGCCGCGCCTACGCCTTCCAGCGAGCAGCAGACACCTCTGCAGCAGATTACTCAGCCATTCATCGACTTGGTCCACGCCCCCCGGGCGCTATGGGGCATCAACCTCGCCTACTTCCTCGAGGGATGGGTCTACTTCGGAATGCTCGGCTACCTGGCCATGCATTTCTCGGACTTCGTTTTCGCCGGCACCGACAGCCCAGACGTCCACTCCCACCACATGGTGATGGTGCTGACCGCAGGCATCACAATCTCCATGTTCTTCCTGGGTTCCATGGCCGATAAGTTCGGCGTCCGCCGCACCCTGCTGACGGCCTTCGTTTTCCTGCTCGCCGGCCGCATCATCTGGTCCGCCGCTCCGGTCGTCTATCCCGACGGCGGGCTCTGGAGCGGCACCCACTGGATGACCATGGCAGGCATTCTGCTCGTAGTCATCGGCTATGGCATGTACCAGCCGGCTGCCTATGCGGGCGTCCGACTGTTCACAAGCTCCAAGACGGCGGCCATGGGGTACGCCATGCTCTACGCCCTGATGAACCTGGGCGGCTGGCTGCCGAGCTTCTTCTCGGGCATCCGCAACGCCATCGGCATCACCGGGGCGTTCTGGGTCTATACGGGCATCACCGTGGTGGCGGTCATCGCCACGTTCCTGATCCTCACCCCCAAGGTGACGCGCGACGCCATCACCCGCGCCGAAAAAGAGCGGGCCGAAGAAAAGGACGCCGCCGACGCGGAGAAGACCACTCAGGAAATCGCAGACGAGAAGACGGCCGCCGTCACCGCCGCCGATCTCGCGAGCAAGGCGCCCATCCCCACCCACCTCTACGGCGTGCTGCTGGCCATCGCGGCGGCCTGCTGGTTCCTGCTACCGGACTACATGTCCCTGAATCGCATCTTCGCCGGTGTCTTCGTGGCACTGCCGGCGCTGCTGCTCACGGCCCCCCAGCTGTTGGGCCCCGCCTACCGCTGGCTGGCCGAGCATCCTTTGTCGAACACCAAGTTCTTCTTCTTCATTTTCGCGCTGATCCCCGTCCAGACGCTGTTCACATACAACTGGCTGATCCTGCCCCAATACCTCGAACGCGCATTTGAGGGCGGCTTCGTGAGCGAGAACTTCGAGTTCTTCGCCAACATGAACCCGATCATGATCTTCATCGCCGTGCCCATCATCACGGCCCTGACCATGAAGAAGAAGGTCTACTCCATGATGATCATCGGCACCTTCGTCATGGCGGTACCGGCATTCCTGCTGGCATTGGACACCAGCATCTACACCCTGATGGGCTTTCTGGTGATCATGACCATCGGCGAAGCCATGTGGCAGCCCCGCTTCCTCCAGTACGCCGCCGAGATCGCTCCCGAGGGCCGTACCGGCGCATATATGGGCGTGGCTCAGTTCCCCTGGTTTTTGACCAAGATGCTCGTGCCGCTCTACTCTGGGCACATGCTGCAGAAGTACGTCCCGAGCGAAGGCCCCCGCGACCCCGAGACCATGTGGCTCTACTTCGCGCTGCTGGCGATGTGCTCGACCATTATGCTCATCGTGGCCAAGGGCTGGGTCGGCAAGGACTTCAAGACCAAGTCCTAGGACAGAACGAACAGATACCAAGAAAGAAGAGGCCGCTCGCTATCGAGCGGCCTCTTTCGTCGTCTGGATCCAAGCGTCTAGGTCTTCGTCTCCCGCTGGGGCTTCCCACCGTACCCGTAATACTTGTGGTCGTAGTAGTAGGGCAGGACCTCGCCCAGGTTGTTGGCGACAACACCCACGATGTTGGTGCCCACGCTCTTGAGGATGCCGATGCCCCGCTTGGCGATGTCGCGGTTCGTCTGGCCGGCCATCACCAGATAAAGGGCGCCGTCGGCGATGTCTACGAACTGCAGGGGATCGCTGACCGGAACCACGGGCGGGCAGTCCAGGACAATCAGATCATAGTCGTGCTTGAGGTTCGTAAAGACCTCGCGCACACGCTCTTCCCCCAGCAGACGGCTCGGATGTTCGCCGGCGTGGCCGGCAGGCAGGAAGAAAAGATTGTCCAGGTGGGTCGGCCGCGGCGCAACGTCCTGCTGCCCTGCCAGCAATTCGGCAAGGCCCGGGCCCTTGCCGATGCCGAAGACCGTGTGCTGGACCGGGCGCCTCATGTCGCCGTCGATCAGCAGCACGCGCTTGCGCATGTGATTGGCGAGAACCAGTGAAAAATGCAGGGAGAAGAGGCTTTTGCCTTCACCCCGCTCCGAACTGGTGATCATGATGATCCGCTTGCGATCGAGATCCAGCTCTCGGTTGAGCCGGATCATCACGCGCCGCAGTTCGATGGCCAGAGGCGACTCGATGTCGAAAAACGGTCGCTTCGGGTCCTTGTCCGGCTTGTTCATCGTGGCTCCGTTCTCGTCATCTAGCGGCTCATCATCGGGTAGACCCACAGCAGGCCCACGGCGGCGACAGCGGCGATCGTCAGGATGATGGCGATCCAGAGCAGCACGCGGCGGCGGCGGCGCTCCTGGAACGGTCCGTTCTTCACCATGGGCAGCGTCCCAATCACCTTCACGCCCAGGTACGATTCGATGTGCTGGACCGACTTCAAGGAGCGGTCGGCCATCTCTGCCAGCAACACCAGGCCGACGCCGATGGCCAGAGCCAGGGCGAAGCCCATCATGGCCAGCTTCTTCTTGTCGGGTTCGACGGGAACCAGAGCCGGTGCCGGCGAGCGGTGGATCTCGATGCGGTAGCCGATGTCGGACATGCTGGCCGCCAGGCTCAGGTTCTGCCGGCGGATATCGTCTTCGATCGATCGGAGCATCTCCTGGGCCGAGTCCAACTCGCGCTGCAGTCGGCTGAGCGTCGACGATTGTTCGGGTTGTCGCGTCATGAAGTTACGATAGGCGGTGACGTTCTCTTCGAGTTGCCCGGCAACGTCGTTGGTGATGTCCTGGTAGATCCTCGCGAAGAGATAGCGGGTCACCCGGCTCTGGGCGACGACGTCGAGTTGGGAATACTCCCGCGACACATGGCGCTCGACCATGTTGTCCAGATTCAGGCGGGACGATCCCAGCTGGGACTGCGAATCACCGCGCTGGGTCCTGCCCTGGAGCTCTTCGGTCACACTCTGGGTCTCGAGGGCCGTCAGCTCCTGGACCAGGGACACGATCTCCGACGTGTTCTTGATTTCGTTGTAGAACTGTTCCACGGCCGGAAGGACGGTCAGGGCTTCCTGGCGCAAGGCCAGCAAGTTGCCCTCCTCCCCGGTCCGGGCCTGGCTGCGTAGCTGGATCGCGAGCAGGCCGGCCAGCGCCAGGTTGCCTTCGTTGATCGGATTGCCTGTCAGGTTCGTCGCCATCAGGGAACGTTGGAACGTGGTCAACTCCTGCTGCTTGGTCGTGAGGTTGCGTTCGTAGAGGTCTCGCTGTTCGGCCATGAAGTCGCGCTCCGATTGAACGCTCTGCTGGCGCGAGGCCTGTTCCGTGGCCAGAAAACGGTCGAGGATCTCCGAAGCGAGCAGATCTACAAGCTGGGCGTTGGTGTGCCGCACGCCGATGCTGAAGATATGAGAATCGGCGTTGCGCACTCGAATCCATTTTTCGAGCTGCTTGACCAGACTCAATACGGCCAGGTCTTCCTGTTCGGGAGCCTGAACAGGTGGGGCCGGTGCACCCGGGTCGTTCAACAGCGGCGAATGGTGCAGGTTCATTTCGCGCACGACGCGCTCGAGGAACTTCGGGCTGGTCACGATGGTGCGGATGAGCACCTCGGTTTCGCGGTCCGGGTTTCGCGACTGTGTGTATCGGGGTGCACCCTCGTTCAAGGCCCGCGATACGGTCTGCTGCTGAATCACACGCAGCTCCCCCGCCGATTCGTAGACGGGGTCCATGGTCTTGATGGCGACATAGGCCATGCTGAGACAGAGCACGAAAGGCACCATGAACAGCCACTTCCGGCGCATGAACATGCGCAGGACCTGACCGGGATCGAACCCGCCGCCGTCTTCGAAATCGTCGTCCCTGAAATCGTCCATGCCTCGGTCCTTGCTCAGTGATCCGGTCATGATGGTCAGCCGAGAGGCTAGTCGATGATCCCCCGGTTGACAACCGTCGTCGCGGTTGTACTCCCTCGGCGTCATCAAGGTAGCGAAAAGCCCCCGAGATACGTATTCCCTGACGGCACGGTTCCCGCTCCGCCCACCGCCATGATCATCATTCCACAACTACTCCGCCACCTGGGATATGGACAAGCCTCCATATCCATCCTTGCTGCAGGCATGATCCTCGTCGGTTGTGGTGAGGTCACGCCTCCAGATCCGCACGAGAATCAGGATCTCATCGTCGTACGTGGCGCCGCCGCCACTGCAGCCCTGATCGATCTGGGCGGGCAGCCGGGAACATCCTTCTGGCACTGGCACCTCACCGCACCTGCAAATGATCGGTCAGGACGGGCTGTGCTTGAGGTCGGGAACACCATGTTGAGCTGGCGGCTGGCCGGAGCTACACACGCCGACACGCTCACCGGACTCACCCTCTGCCCGGACGACCCGATTGTCTGGCACGACCAATTCATTCCTGCCGACAAATCCGATATCTGGACTTGGCTTCCGATACCCAGAATTCAAGTCCGTTCGCCGTATTACGCCGATCTTTTGGACTTGGTGACCTCGCTGACCTTCCCGCTCCACGGCGATCGAGTGGTGCACTGGGCGCGGGAACCGATTCCGGTTGTACCCTCTCTCGCCCGTGGCAGTCATGTCGATTTCGGCGCCTGTCTGGCCGAAGCCGTCACAACGTGGAACAGCAGCTTCGGCAAGACTCTCTTCGAGTGGGATCAAGTCTTCGCCGAAGGGGTTCGCCTCGTGTACCGCCCCGGCGAAATCCTCAGACCGCCGATGTGGGCGCGGCTGTTGAGAACCGACGAAGCAGGGCGGCCTCTGCTGATTCACATCGTGGCCGGAGACAACTATGACCGGCCAACCGCTCTGATCTCGGCGAAACGAGCCCTGGTCCACGAACTCGCCCATGCCCTGCAACTATGGGGTCACAGTCTGGACCCGGAGCACGTTCTCTGGCGCTGGGGGCCCGTGGTCGACGCCCCGGCGGCGGAAGAAGTCCTGGCAGTCAGGTGGTGGCGTCGGCTGCCCGAGGGAATCGATCTCGGTCGCTACGGACGCTCAGTGGAGCTCGACCCGGACGGGCTGAAGGGCCAAGGGGCGGCCGTCAAACAGAGAGACGAAGGGTACCAAGCCCCCCAAGCCGGCGCTGGCCTCGATCAAAGCCGGTGCAACGATCGCCTGGTCGTTCCGGAGACTCTTCATGATCACGCGCTCAAGAAATGAAGGGGACCGGACATCACCGCCCAAATTCAGCACGGCTCGAGGAGGCAGGCCCAGAACGGTTCTGATGGACGCTTCACTCCGCTGAAATCCCCCGAGACCATCGACCAGCCCCAGGTCCAGCCCCTGCCGCCCGCTCCAAACCCGTCCCTCCGCAGATGAGGCGGCTATGGACGGCGAGAGCCCGCGGGCGTCTGCCACCTTGGCAACGAAACGATCGTAGAATGCCTCCAACTGTCCGGAAATGATCACCCGCTGTTCGTCCGTGAACGTAGCCTCGTCGGCGTAGAGGAGAGCATTGCGTCCTCTCGTAACGAATGTTCGGGTCACACCGATTTTAGCGTAGAAACCACTGCGGTCCATTTTTCCGGAAAACACGCCAATGGATCCGGTGATCGTTCCGGCGGAAGCAAAGATCGAATCCGCTCCACAGGCGACGTAGTAGCCCCCCGATGCAGCCATACCCCCCATGCTGACCACCACGGGTTTGATCTCCTGCAGAGCCTGGATTTCGTTCCAGATCAAATCACTCGCGAGGGCCGAGCCTCCAGGACTGTCCACACGCAGCAACACGGCCTTGACGTCGTGGTCGTCGTACGCAGCCTGGAGCCGGTCGATGATCGTCCAACAACCCGCGCTGGCGCCCTGCCAACCTCCGGGTGACGACTCCCCATTGACGATGGCTCCGGTGATGTGGATCAAAGCCACTTCAGGGCCCTGGAACTGTCCGGACCGCCCCATTGCGTAGTCCTCGAGATCGACGGTCTCCCCTGTCGGGAACACGTCATCGAGAGTATCGGGCAGATAGGCGATATCGTCGACGAGTCCAGCTTCCAGGGCTTCCCCTGCATCGTAGAGTCCGTGATCGATCAAAGCAGCAACGCTCTCGGATGGTAGCGCACGGTCGGAAGCGACGGTCGCCACAAGCCACGCGAACTGATCGTCGAGAAGGGCGTCGATCATCTCCTGGTGTGGAGCGGACGGCCCACGCAGCTCGTAGGATTCCGGAGCCGACTTGTAGCGCCCGACATGAACGTAGTCCGCCTTCATTCCCAGTTTTTCCAGTGTCCCCGCCAAGAAGGTCAGTTCAGCGCTCAAGCCCGGAATGAGCAGCTGTCCCTCGGGGGCGAGAACGATCTCGTCGGCGCTCATGGCCAGCAGGTATTCGCGGTTTCCGCCCGAGGACAGCCATGCCTGGACAGTCTTGCCCTCACGGCCGAATATCTTGAGGGCAGCAATGTACTCCTGGACCTGGGCGAGATTGGCAGGCAGGGCATGGATTTCGAGAAAGAGACCGTCGATGTCGGGATCATATGCCGCCGCCTGGATCGCCTGCAGCATTTCGATATGGGTGGGGCCTGTTCCCGAAACGATCCATGAAAACGGTGATTCGTCCCGTTGTTCCGGGTAGGCCCCGTCGACGATCCAATAGAGCACGTCGCCCTTGATCGCGACGCGGGGATCGAGCTGTCGTAGACTCAGCCAGAGTGCTCCCAGGCCGGCGATCGATAAGCTGAACAAGGCGATCAACACGACCCAGAATCTCTTCATCATGATTCTCCTAAATCTCGCCTATCTCATTGACATCATGAGTGTTGTCGATTTCGGCATTGATTTTCACAGATACGAAACGAGCCAGGGAACGGCTGGCTCGATCGATCTTTCTAAACACGGGAATGCCCTGGGACTCGATTGCCTCAGCAAGAGGATCATACATCGCCCCAGAATCCACGACAACGACGGCAGGTTTCCGGCTGGCTCCGAGGTGCCGAACGAATGATGAAGCCTGGGAGTCGGGACCCGCGAGGTCTTCCCTATGCACTCCGGGCGCCACAGGTAGGTTGTTCAAAGCGGGAGTGACCGGAACAGCTGAGATAATCATCGCATCCACTTCAGCGCCGGCGGCAATGGCCATGACGGCGGCATCGTAGGCGGCGGTCGATGCCATGGGCGTAGCGTCGACCGGGTTCGCTCTGTGGGCGAACGGCGGCAAGGAAGCATCGAGAGCTGCCAGGATTTCAGGTCCGAACGTCGCGAGCTCCAGTCCCGCCAAGGCATCCGTAACCGTCGAGCATTCGAATCCGGCGTTGCTCAGGATTCCCGTGGATCGGCCAGAGACTACCTTGTCGTGGAGCAGGGTGAAGGTCTTGATCAGATCCTCGAACTCGTCCAGGGTTTCGGCCACGACAACCCCGGCCCCCTCGAGACACGACAGAGCGATGTCATAGTCCCCGGCAAGTGATGCCGTATGACTCGCCGCCGCCTTGGCTCCCAAGGGAGTTTTCCCGGCCTTGAAGACCAGGACGGTCTGTCCACGCTTCGCTGCCGCCCTTGCAGCCGACAGGAAGCGGAGCCCGTCCCCTTCCCTAAAACCTTCGATGTAGCAAGCGATCACATCGACGCCGGCGACGGTTCGGAAGTGTTCGAGAAAGTCGGTGACAGTCAGGTCCATCTGGTTGCCGTAGCTGATGCTCGCCCGCGGATAGATACGACCATTGTAGTTGCTCGAGAAGGTGACCAGGTAAGCGCCGGATTGGCTGACCAGAGCCAAGTTGGCGCCGGCGTCCGCAGGACGGAACGGCAGTTTGTAGTCGGGGAGAAAAAACGTGTTGTACTGGTCACGGCTGACGATGCCCAAACAGTTGCCACCGACCATCACCGGACCCTGACCCGTACGCAAGTGTCCTTCGGCGAGGGTCGATTCGATCTCGAATGCCAGATCCGCATGCCCTGCTTCAGCAAATCCGCCGGGGATCAGGATAATCGACTCGGCGAGATTCCCGGTCACGATCTCACGGATTGCGTCGCGCGCCCCCTCGGCGGGAATACAGATCACTGCGAGATCGACTTTTTCCGGGAGCCCGGACAACGAAGACACACAGGGGACGCCGTCGATGTCCGTCTTCTCGGGATGGATGACATACAAACGGCCGAGACCGATGCCCGGTGAACGCAGCAGATTGTTCAGGATGATCCGCCCTGGATTTACCGAGCGCGCACTCACCCCGAGAACGACGGCGCTACGGGGCTCAAGCAGGTTTGAAATACGATGAAGAGGTCGCCGCCCAGGCAGGGATGTGCGACGGGAAAGGAGGCCCACGCCATCCAAAGCCACCAATACACCTCCGCAAGCCACCGCGGGATTGATCTCGAGCTCCTCGAGAGTATCGCCGGCACAGTCCGCTGCGGTCGCAACAGCCAAGGTGGCAAGTCGTAGCAAAACATCGACAAGATGATCACAGGAAACGGGAGGTTCGGCATGCAATCGTGATGAACAACAGAGGATCGAGAGCAGGGGGTGGTTTTCGATGGCAGTTCGAATCGTTTGTTCATCAAGCCCCACGGCCGGGAGAATGATCCGACTCCGTCCCTCCGTTCCGTGGCCATACCACTCGGTAAGCACGCCGCCGATTCCCACGATGATCACCGGACCGAATGCCGGATCTTGCTTGATGCTCAGCAACACTTCGCTGCCAGGCTGATTCGCTGCATGAGGTACGAAGGCGGCGGCCAGGACACCCTCGATATCGTCCCCGCAACCGTTGCGGACGGCTTCGGCACACATCGCATCAGCATCAACTAGCCAAAGGGCCGGATCATCGTTGTTCCCGTGGGTGACGACACGGACGCCGCCGACATCACTCTTATGCAGAATGGAACGGCCAAGCACTTTCAAGACGATGCGCGATTCCGGCCCTGCCAGCTGCGATACGTGATCGGCCCAGACCCGACGCGTCGCAGGATCGGCTGCTGATGACAAGATGGCGTGAGAGCAGGCAGAGATGCCGCACGTTTCGAGAAGGTCGTAGACTTCGGCCTCATTCATCCTGATGACGGCTTGATCGGTGGCGCTAGTACGAGCAGTTTGAAACACACCATCGACAGCTGTCTGACACACATTCATCTCCTGCATCATCCTCCATGCCTTCCGTCAAGGAACTGATCCTGGCGCAACAATACTTGCAGCAGGATCAGGCTCTCGAACTGGATGCCTCATCACCAAGATGGTGCGGGAGCGGCATGAATTCCAGCCTGATCAACACTTCAGCGACGCCTAAAAACAAAAAAGGACGCCGGTCATGTTGACCGGCGTCCTCAAGGTATTTCGGCGGCGTCCTACTCTCCCACACAGTCACCCGTGCAGTACCATCGGCGCAACAGCATTTCACTTCTGTGTTCGGAATGGGAACAGGTGGAACCACTGTGCCAAAGCCACCGAAAAATGGTGGTGTTCTTTAATCACCGAATAGAGAGGGCAGAGCTAGTGCTTCTTACGTTGATTCCTGCGCACATCTTTCCCGGAGGAAAGAAGATGATTAAGCCTCACGACCTATTAGTACTGCTCGGCTGAACACATCGCTGTGCTTACACCTGCAGCCTATCAACCTCGTGGTCTACAAGGGGTCTTTAGGGGCTTACGCCCGGGAGATCTTATCTTGGGAGGGGCTTCACGCTTATATGCTTTCAGCGTTTATCCCTGCCGTGCG
>CALEMW010000156.1 GCA_937910695.1 uncultured bacterium | reverse complement strand
GATCGACGCTCCCCGCGACGTGATGGCCGACGCTCTTCAGCACGATTGATTCCCGCTTTGTCGTCTCCTCCTGATCCTCGCTCCCGGTGGAGTCGATTCCCCGATGTCCTGGCTGATGCGTTCGTGCCGTTGGCTGCTCGAGGCCGTCTGGCCCGAGCAATGTCAGAACTGTGGTGCCGAATCCGTCGACGAGATCGCAAGCGTCCCGGGTCTGCGACCATGGGATCGATCACACCTCTGCGGCGCGTGTCTACGGAGACTCTGCAGCGAGCCGGTGTTGTCCCGTCTGCCCGACGAAACACCGCTGTACGGGGGAAGGGTGACGGGGGAGGATCTGGTGCGGCTGGTGGGGGCACTGAAGTATCACGGTGTGCGCGGACTTGCCGGACCGCTCGGCACGCTCCTGGCCGCCGGGTTGGTGCCGCAGGCCACGGGCATGCAGATTGAGTATTTGATTCCCATTCCGCTGCATCGACGGCGGCGTGCGGAGCGCGGCTTCAATCAGGCGGAGTTGCTTTCGGGAGTTGCCGCCGGCTTGCTCGGAATACCTGTGCTCACGGGAGCCGTCGTGAGGTTGCGGGATACGGGGCAACAGGCCAAACTTGCCAAAGAGGGCCGGTCCAGGGCGGAGAATGTGCGTGGGGCGTTCCGTGCGGTTCACGACGGAAACGGGGCGCGGGTTGTCCTTGTGGACGATATCGTAACGACCGGCTCCACCGTGCAGGCGGCCGCCACGGTCCTGCGTGGAGCGGGTTGGGACGTGGTCGGAGCGGCCGCCGTGGCTGTGGGTGCTCCGTCGTCTTGACAGGGCAGGACGCGCTCCCTAACATCCGTCCCGAGTCAGTGTCCAGAACCCGAACCGGATGGTCGGAATGATGAAGATGGGCTTGTCACAGCTCGATCCCGCCGGACAGCGCGTCCTGATGCGCGTCGATTTCAATGTCCCTCTCGACAAGAATGGGCACATCACCGACGACACGCGGATTCGGGCGGCGTTGCCGACGATTCGATACCTGACAACGGGTGGCGCCTCCGTGGTTCTGATGAGCCACCTCGGTCGGCCCAAGGGGCAGGTCGTGCCCGCCATGTCGTTGCGACCTGTCGCCGATCATCTCGGCCGACTGCTCGACTGTCCTGTCCGTTTCGCTTCGGATACGGTCGGCCCCGATGCGACGGCGAAGGCGGCCGAGCTGAAGGCGGGCGAAGTCTTGGTCATCGAAAATCTGCGCTTCGCCGCTGCGGAAACAGAGAACGATCCGCTTTTTTCAGCGTCGCTTGCACGGCTCGGAACCTGCTATGTGAATGACGCCTTCGGCGCGGCGCACCGCGCCCACGCATCGACGGTAGGCGTCGGAAACTATTTCGACCGGCGCTGCGCGGGTTTGCTCATGGAAAAAGAGCTCGAGAATTTAAGTAAAATTCTCGCCGATCCGCAGCGCCCTTTCGTGGCCGTGCTTGGCGGCGCGAAAGTTCAGGGCAAGGTTGAGGTCATCGAAAATCTTCTCGACACAGTCGACACTCTGTTGCTCGGCGGCGGCATGATCTTCACCTTTTTCAAGGTGCATGGTCTGGAGGTCGGGAACAGTTTGGTGGATGAGCAGAGCATCGCGATCGTCGAAACCATCCTGGCCAATTCTGGACAAGCGAGAGCGTCGCTCGTGTTGCCCGAGGACATAGT
>CALEMW010000155.1 GCA_937910695.1 uncultured bacterium | reverse complement strand
CGACGTCTCGCCGACATCGCCGAGCAGAAGAATGTCCGCCAACCGATCCTGCTTCAGGTCAATGTCACTGGTGAAATGGGTAAGCACGGACTGAGTCCTGAGTCCGTCCCCGACACGGCCTGCGAACTCGCTGCGGCTTCCCATCTCGACCTGCAGGGCTTGATGACCATGGCCCGTGCCGGCGCAGCTGAAGCGGAGCTTCGTACCACCTTCGCAACGTTGAGACGTCTGGTCGATGACCTGCGACAGCAGACGGCTCTGCCCATGCCGCACCTGAGCATGGGAATGAGCGGGGATTTCGAGGCGGCTGTCGCCGAAGGGTCCACGCTTGTCAGGATCGGATCTTCCGTGTTCGGACCACGTGAATGAGCCCGTCCGGGCTATGGGAATTCCCCCTTTCCGGTCTCGTGTCTCCGTGTTACCTTTCCAGCCCTCTGAGCGGATCCTGAGGGTGGATTCCGCTCCTTTCGGCCATTGTCTCCGTATCCTCAGTGGAGGTCGCCCGTGAACGAGGTTTGGACCCAGATCCAGGAAGCCGTCTCGTTTCTGCGAGAGCGTTCCGACTTCGTTCCTGAAGTGGGCCTCATTCTGGGTACGGGACTCGGTCATCTGGCTGAGAGTATCGACCCGGTCTTCAAGGTCCCCTACGACGAGATTCCGCACTTCGCGGCCTCGACTGTCCAGAGCCATCACGGTCAGTTCGTGTTCGGAGTCCTCGGCGGTCGGAACGTGGTCGCCATGCAGGGCCGCGTGCACTACTACGAGGGCTACTCCATGAAGGAGATCACCCTGCCGGTGCGTGTGATGCGAGCCCTCGGCGCCGATACCCTGATCATGTCCAATGCCGTCGGCGGCATGGACCCCCATCTCGAAACCGGCGACATGACGGTGATCACCGATCACATCAACCTGATGGGGGACAACCCCCTGATCGGGCCTAACGACGACCGTCTCGGTGTTCGCTTCCCCGACATGAGCGAACCATACGACAAGGACCTCGTCCGACTCGCTGAGCAGACGGCCCTCGAGCTCGGGCTTTCCCTGAAGCGGGCCGTGTACTGCGCCGTGGCCGGACCCAACCTCGAAACCGCCGCGGAATATCGTTTCCTGCGAGCGGTCGGTGCCGACACCGTGGGTATGTCCATTGTTCCGGAGTGCCTCGCCGCCTTGCACGGCGGCATGAGGGTCGTCGGTTTTTCGGCTGTAACCGACGCCTGCTTCCCCGACGCGCTCAAACCCGCCGATGTCGACGAAATCATCCGCGTGGCCCAGACGGTCGAGCCCAAGCTCTGCCGACTCGTCACCGAACTCCTGCAGAGGATGCCGGCCCGGACCTGAAGGGTCGCAGGCGCAACATCGGAGCGATGATGACCATGGAGCGCGATCACGCCCTCTACCCACCGCTGTTGAGCAAGATGCACGATGCTGCCTCTGAACGTCGCATCAGCGGGTTTTGGCAGAGCGACGACACCTTCCGCCGCAGCATCGCCGCCCGCATGGACGCGCCGACATGGGTCTTCTATGAGGGGCCGCCCACAGCCAACGGCATGCCTGGCGTTCACCATGTCATGGCCCGCCTGACCAAGGACATCTCCTGCCGCTACAAGACCATGACCGGCCACCGGGTCGTGCGCAAGGCGGGCTGGGACACTCACGGTCTTCCTGTCGAACGTTCGGTCGAGAAGCAGATCGGCATCCAGGGCCGACAGGCCATCGAGCAGTACGGCCTTGCCGAATTCAATTCCAAGTGCCGTGAAAGCGTGTGGTCCTGCAAATCCGAATGGGACGAATTCACCGAACTGTTGGGCTACTGGGTCGATCTCGACGACCCCTACGTCACCTACGACAATGGCTACATCGAGTCGGTCTGGTGGATCCTTTCACGCTTCGACGCCGAAGGCCTGCTCTACCGCGGGCACAAGGTCGTGCCCTACTGCCCGGTCTGCGGCACCCCGCTGTCGAGCCATGAGATGGCCAACAGCTACAAGGAAGTCGACGACCCGAGCATCTACGTGACCCTCAAGGCCGCCGACGCCGACGAATACTTCCTGACGTGGACCACCACGCCCTGGACGTTGCCGTCCAACGTGGCGTTGGCCGTCGGCGTGGACTTCGACTACGTCCGGGTCCGTCACGGCGAGCGGATTCTGATCCTTGCTGAAGCGCGTCTGTCCATTCTCGATGCGGAGATCGGGTACGAGATCCTCGACACCTTCAAGGGCCGCGACCTCCTCGGTCGCAGCTACGAACAGCTTTTTCCCTTCTGCAAGCCAGAAGAGGGCAAGGTGGCATTCAAGGTCGTCGCGGCCGATTTCGTGACCCTCGACAGCGGCTCCGGCATCGTGCACATGGCGCCGGCTTTCGGTGAAGACGACTACCAGGTGGGCCGCCGGGAAAACCTCGCGTTCTTCCGCCCCGTCGATGCAGCCGGTCAGTTCACAGAGGATGCCGCACCCTATGCCGGCCAGTTCGTCAAGACGGCCGACAAGCAGATCATCAAGGACCTCGAGGCTGCGGGAAACCTCCTGCGTGCCGAGCGGTACCGCCACGACTATCCGTTCCACGACCGCTGCGGCAACCCGCTCATCTATTACGCGACGCCTTCTTGGTTCATCCGTACCAGTGAACTGCGCGACAAGCTCGTAGCCGCCAACGCAGACATCATCTGGGCACCGCCCGAAGTCGGCAGCGGCCGCTTCGGAAACTGGCTCGCCGGTGGTGTCGATTGGTCTCTCAGTCGCAATAGATTCTGGGGTACGCCTCTGAACGTATGGATCTGTGAAGACTGCGGGCACAGCCAAGTGCCCACCTGCCGGGCGGACCTCACGGAGCTCACAGGAACGGACCAGTCGGATCTCGACCTGCACCGCCCCTTCGTCGATGACATCACCTTCGGCTGCACGGCCGAGGGTTGTGCCGGCACGATGCGGCGTACGCCTGAAGTCATCGACTGCTGGTTCGACAGCGGCTCGATGCCTTTCGCCCAGTACCACTACCCCTTCGAGAACGAGGAACTCTTCGAGAGCCAGTTCCCGGCCGACTTCATCAGCGAGGGTATCGACCAAACCCGCGGCTGGTTCTACACCATGCTGGTGATCAGCACATTTCTGCGGGGGCGGAGCAGCTACAAGCGCTGCCTGACCATCGAGCTGATCCTCGACAAACACGGCAAGAAGATGTCCAAGAGCGTGGGCAACACCGTCGATCCCATGGCCATCATGCGGGAACAGGGCGCCGACCCGCTGCGCTGGTACATGCTCACCGTCTCGCCCTGCTGGACGCCCACCCGTTTCGACATCGAGGGCGTGAGCGAAGCCCAACGCAAGCTCATCGCCACTCTGGAGAACACCTACGCCTTCTTCTCCTTGTATGCGAACCTCGACGGCTGGCAGGCTGGCGGCACCGAGAATCGCGACGCAACGAAACTCGACAGGTGGATCCAAAGCCGATTCCACACGGTCACGACGGAAGTCCGGGAGGCCTTGGAAGCCATGGACTTCACCAAGGCCGGCCGAACCCTCGCCACATTCGTGCAGGACGACGTGAGCAACTGGTACGTCCGTCTCTCACGGCGACGCTTCTGGCAGGGTGAAATGACCGCAGACAAACAAGCGGCCTATGCCACGCTGCATGACGTGTTGTGCGGCACCCTGCGCCTGCTGGCGCCGATGATCCCATTCACAACCGAGGAGATCTGGCGCTCACTCCACGCCGGTGATCCTACGGCTTCGGTCCACCTCGAGGATTATCCGGTTGCCGACAAGGCCAGAATCGATCAATCTCTCGAGGCGGGGATGGGTGCGGCACAGGCCGCCGTCACGGTCGGCCGCTCGCTGCGACAGGATGCTCGATTGCGCACTCGGCAGCCTTTGGGCAAACTCCTGCTGCACGCCGACGACGGCCGGGCGTCTACCCTGCTCGGAGACGAGCATCTCAACGCGATCTTGCTCGAGGAGCTCAACGTCAAGGAGCTGCTGCTCATCGACGACCCCCGCAACGTGGCCCGGCTGGCGGGGAAGGCGAACTTCAGGGCGCTCGGACCGCGCTTCGGCAAGAAGGCGCCGATCGCGGCGGCCGTGATCGCCGCCATGAAGCCTGCCGAATTGCTGGAACTGCGACGGGAAGGGCGGGTCGCTCTCGATTTCGAAGGCGATGATGTCACCTTCACCAACGACGAGGTCCAAGTGGTGGAAGAGGGTATCGCCCCCTTCGTTGCGGCCTCCGAAGGAGGCTTGACCGTTGCTCTCGACACGACGCTCACCCCTGAGCTAGTGGATGAGGGCGTGTGTCGGGAGATCATCAACAAGGTGCAGAACCTGCGCAAGAAGAGCGGGCTCGAGGTTTCCGACCGCATCCTGCTCCACGTGGCTGGCGACAACGATGTCGCCCGAGTTCTGCAGACCCACGGCGACCGCCTGGCAGGCGAGACCCTGGCGACAATCATCGATACGGCCCAACATCTGCCGCATGCGGACACCTTCGAGGTGGACGGTCACGATATCCACGTGACGCTTGCGCGGCGGGACAAGGCATAAAGGGAGGCGGCCATGCGCAAAACCGAACTGGATCGTTTCAGGATTCTGATCAGCGATGAACGGGCCCGGGTGGAGAGGGCTCTCGCCAAACACACCCAGATCATCCACCACGAGGGGGAGGACTTCGGCGGTGAAGGCGCCAAGGCCCATTCCAACCACATGGCAGATCAGGGCAGCGACGAGTTCCAGTACGAAACCACGATCCACTTCGCCTCGACGGAGGGTCGCTATTTGTACCAGCTCGACCAGTCCATGCAACGGATCGAGGACGGTACATACGGCAAGTGCCAGAACTGCAATACAGCCATCGGATTGGAACGCCTGAAGGCCAAGCTCGATGCCCGTCTCTGCATCGAGTGCAAGGAGAAAGAGGAAAGGGATCAGTATTGAGCTCCCTGCGCGGTTTTCCCGCCTGGATCCTGGCTCCACTGGTTCTGGTTTTTGACTTCGTCTCCAAACGCCTCGTGCTCGCCAACGTGGAGCATCTGTCGAGCCGAATCGATCTTATCGGCGACGTCCTGCGCCTGGCCTACGTCAGGAATCCAGGTGCTGCGATGGGCCTCGCCCTGGGTGGGCGTCCCTTCCTGATCGCGGTGAGTGTCGCGGCCACAGCCCTGTTGATTCATCTCTACCGGCGGACTCCGCCTCACATGGGCATCCGTCGCATGGCCATGGCTGCGGTCGCCGGGGGCGCCTTGGGCAACCTGGTGGACCGCATCTTCTACGATGGCCTGGTTGTTGATTTCATAGATATCGGTGTTGGTTCCCATCGTTTCTGGACGTTCAACGTGGCGGACATGGGCGTGACCCTGGGAGGCGCCGCACTGTTCCTTTCATTATGGCGTGAATCGAAGGCATCCGAGGCCGCACCGTCCACTCCAGTTCGTGAGGATGATCATGACGTCTGATCCTGTTGACAGACGCACGTTCGTCGTCGACGACGACGAGAACGATATGCGTCTCGACCATTTCCTTGCGGCACGCTGCCCGGACCTTTCCCGCAGTCAGATCCAGAAAGCCGTCACCGACAAAACCACACTCGTAGCCGGCAAGATCCGGCCCAGCAGCTACAGAGTTTCGTCGAGACAGACCGTCATCTTCGAACCCCGTGAGCCCCTGCCCAGCGAGGCGCTTCCCGAGGACATCCCCCTCCAGGTTCTGTATCGTGATGAGGAGATCCTCGTGCTGGACAAGGCCGTCGGCATGGTGGTGCATCCGGCTCCGGGACACTACACCGGCACCCTCGTCAACGCCCTGCTGTACCACTTCAAGGATCTTCCCGGCGGTGACAAGCTGCGTCCGGGGATCGTGCACCGGTTGGACAAAGACACTTCCGGGGTCATGGTCGTGGCGTTGACCGAGCGAGCCCACCGCGATCTCTCCGACCAGCTCCGCGATCGGACCCTCGGGCGTACCTACCAGGCGCTGGCCTGGGGACAGTGGCGCACTGACACCGGCCTGTTGACAGGCCAGGTTTCGCGTCATCCCACCGAACGCCAGCGGATGGCGGTGGTGCCCAGCGGCGGCAGGGCCGCCGTCACCCATTACGAAGTCGTGGAAGACTACGGGTTCTGTCAGCTCTCTCACGTCAAGCTGGAGACGGGGCGGACTCATCAGATCCGCGTCCAGTTCGCAACCACGGGGCACCCCGTGGTCGGCGACCGGCAATATGGCGACGACGCCCGGGTCAAGCAGGTCCATCCTCTGGACCGGCCGGCGGCTTTGGCCATGGTCGGTGGCGCCGGCCGTCAGATGTTGCACGCCTGGCAACTGGAGCTGCGGCATCCCGGCACCGGCGAGACACTGCATTTCGAATCACCGCCCCCGACTGACATGGAATCGGTCCTGATAGGCTTGCGAAACCATTGCCCGAACTGAGGGTTTGGCTCTGGACATCGACGGGAGGCTTCCTTATCCTCGCGATGTCCGGACACGATTACCGGGAGGAGACAGCGTGAAGATCAAGGAGCGTAAGAGAGATGGTGTGGCCATCCTTGAGCTGGGCGGCAAGCTCATGGGAGGACCGGACGCCATCGCTTTCGGCGATACCCTCAAGACTCTGATCCATGAGGGCTCGTTGAACATCATCGTCGATCTCGGCAAGGTCAGCTGGGTGAACAGCACCGGCCTCGGTATTCTGATCTCTGGCTACTCGACTGTGAAAAAGAACGGCGGCGAGTTGAAACTGCTCAACGTGTCTGACCGTATCGAGAGCATCTTCATGGTTTCCAAGCTTCACACGGTCTTCGTATCGTTCTCCGACGAGGACGAGGCGGTTCAAAGCTTCGCTTAGCACGGGATGTCCCATGACCGACCCCGCACAGAGCCAGCACGTAGAACTGAGGATTCCCAGTCAGCTCCTGTATCTGGGTGTGCCCGACGCCATCCTCATGGAACTGGCCGGCGATCTGCCGGCATCCCAGAAGGAGATCGACGAGCTGAGCACATCGGCCATCGAAGCCTGCACCAACGCCATGGAACACGGCAATGGGATGGAAGCTGACCGTTTTGTCGAGATCCATTTCGAGTTCTCACCTGACCGCATTGACGTCACCGTGCTGGACAACGGCTGCGGCTTCGATCACGAGGGCTGGCGGCCTCCGACCGATCTGCTCCGTGAACGTGGACGGGGCATCACCATCATGCGTGAATTCACCGACGAGCTTCTCTTCGACCTACTGCCCGACGGCCGCTTCCGTGTCCGTCTGCGCAAGAACATCGCTCCTGCGGATTGAGGCGCTCATGACCGTCGTCCTGGGCCTTGATTACGGCAAACGCCGGATCGGGATCGCTGTGAGCGATCCCAGCGGGACGATCGCCTCCGCCTGGGGGTGTCACAGAACCCCTGAAGACGGCGCCGTCGCCCCCTTCCTGTCCAGGATCATCGCCGAACGGGGCGTCACGGCCCTCGTCGTCGGGTTGCCTCTGACGGCGGACGGGAGAAACGACGAACTCGCTCTCCGTGCCCGCGCCTTGGCCGAACACCTGGGTGCCGAGCTGTCACTTCCGGTCCATCTCGTCGACGAACGTTATAGTTCCCAGGAAGCGGACCGCTGGCTCCGGCTAGGGCACACGCGTCGACGCGACAAGGGCGAACGCGATGCTGTCGCCGCCGAATTGATACTGCAGCAGTACCTCGACAGTGCTGCGAGGGGGGAGGCATGATTCCTCTGTTCTCGAACCGGCGCATCTGGCTGATCACCGCAGCAGCCCTCCTCGTGATCGCGCTTTCCGTCGTCGGTTGGGGCTGGACGTTGTGGACTGCGCCCGGGCCTAGGAGCGGCACCACCTCGGAAGCTATGGTCCGCATTCCCGCCGGGGCCGGACCGGCGGCCATCGCCGACTCGCTGATGGCGCACGGCCTGCTCCAGCACCGCCGGATCTTTCTGCTCGGTTGTCGCATGCATGGCCTGGATCGACGACTCAAAGCAGGCCGCTACCTTCTGCCCTACGGTATCTCAGCTCGGGACCTTGCCGGCAGGCTCGTCAAGGGACGGAGCGAACTGCTGCGCCTGACGATTCCCGAGGGACTGAGCGCCGAAGAGGTTGCGGCCCGTCTGGCCGATGCTTTTCCCTGGAGTGCCCGGGATTTCCTCCGGGCCGCGGAACACGAGGTCGAAAAGGCGATGATGCAGGCCGGTTGGCTCCCCGGTGACCTCACGCCGCAGGCACTTGTGAGCCTACTCGACTCGGAATCCAATCTGTGCGTGCACTCCATCGCCGAGGGATATCTTTACCCCGAGACCTATCATTGGGATGAGGGAGCACTTGCCCAGGAAGTTGCGTCAACAGCTGTTGCGGCTTGCCTCGACTCCTTGGCTGGTATCGTCGCGACGATCCATCCCGATTCCCGCTCGGCGTCCTTGACGCCCCATGAGATCCTCGTCCTCTCATCCATCGTCGAAGCCGAGACACCTTCCCGTGCAGAGATGCCCCGCGTCGCTGCCGTGTATCTCAACAGACTGATGAGGGGAAAGAACCTGGAAGCCGACCCGACGGTGGCCCACGCCCTCGGGAAGAAAGGCGAACGCATTCTTTACCGGGATCTCGAGAGTGAATCCTTGTACAACACCTACCGTCGAGCTGGACTGCCGCCCGGTCCCATCGGAGCTCCCGGTGCCGCCGCCGTCAGAGCGGTTCTGAATCCGGATCCGGATCCCGATCTTCTCTATTTCGTAGCCGACGGAAGAGGTGGGCATGTCTTTTCAGCCACATGGGCCGAGCACGAAGAAGCGGTTCGAGCCTACCGGGAGCGGAGAAGGAGCGGGGGCGGATCTTGACGATTCCCGTTAAGTGAATTAAAGTGCGTCGGCCCGATGGTGGTCAGGACACGGAGGAAACATCATGAAGTCGAATACAGGATCGCTCTGGTTCCTGGCTGGTATGGCCACCGTTATTGTAGGATATGTCACCCTGGGAGCGGGGAATATCACCATCGCGCCCGTACTTTTGGTCGTCGGCTATTGTATTTTCGTCCCAATAGCCCTTATGAAGGGTTTTCGAGGCGAACGGGGCGAATAGCTCAGTTGGTTAGAGCGTCGGCTTTACACGCCGGATGTCACAGGTTCGAATCCTGTTTCGCCCACCAGATCCATGCAAACGTGCCCGTTTTTCAGCGGGCACGTTTGTTTGATGGACGGATCGATTGCCTCCGCTCCGGACATGACTATTCGTCAACCAACTGATTGACGCCCTAAAAAATAGGGTTGCACCGTCAGGTAGGCCATGGTACAATCTGTGAGTCAAGTTAAGGACCTATGAGGAGTGGAAGGAGGGTCAGCGTAGTTTGCACTCGTTCTCGCTTGGGTTTGCCACCCTCGCAAGGTCATGCCTTTTAGGAGGTGTCCTAATGCTTCGTAGGAACATTTTGGGTTTGATGGTCTGCATCGTCTGCTTGGGTGCTGCAACCCTGAGCTACGCCGGTCAGCCCGATCCTATCCTGTCGGGCGCAGTTGCGGCTACGGCCGGTGAAGTCTCTGTCTTCACTCTGCCCGACGGAAACGGTAAGGGCCTCAATGAGGCCAAGGTTGAAGTTGGCGGCGAAGTTGATGCGACGATCACTGTGACCCTCGTTGACGCACTTGGTAACCCCATCTTCCTGTATCCCTTCGAGGATATGTGGTTGGAGACCAGTGCCGGCGGTTTGGCTCCTTGTAACGGTGGAACCGTCTCCGACGGTAGCACCGACATCAACGGCCAGACCACTTTCAGTGCAGCTCTCTACGCCGGCGGTTCCAGTGACCGTGTCGGTGGCGAGAAGTGCAAGGTCATCGTGAACGGAACCGCCCTTGTCGGTAGCGACATGGACATTCTGTTCAACAGTGCTGACATCGACGGCGACCTGCAGGTCGGCCTGCCCGATACCGTTGCGTTCGTGCCCCTCTACACGGGTGGCGTGTACAACTACAGTATCGATTTCTTCTTTGATGGTGGGATCAACCTGTCCGACCTCGTGCTGTATGCAGGTGGCCTGAACACCGCTTGCCCGTAGTCACGAAGAAGAGGCTCTGGAAGGTTTCTCTCGTCTAACGAGAGCCTACCTGCGGAACGACAGCTAGATTCAGTGGCCGCCCCGGTGGGGTAACCCCCGGGGCGGACATAACAACGGTCAGGTAGGATCGTTCTCATCCCTAAGGAGATGCAACATGAAGAAATTGTTAGCACTCCTGGCCATCGCGCTGATCGCTAGTAGCGCCATGGCTCAGGTTGATCCGGATCCGGACGGCATGGGCGTCTATTTCGACATGGGTGGAACCGTGTTCGAGACCACGACGGCTGCTCCGTTCGCTTCGGTAACTGCTTATCTGCTGATCACCAACCCGAGCGACAGCTCGGGCGTGAGTGGTTGGGAAGCCCTCGTGAGTGTCATGGGATCACCTGTTGCTCCCTCCTGGACTCTCTCGGCCGGCCTCGATGTTGATGGTGGCCCTGATAGTTTCCAGGTTGGTATCGGCGTGAACCCGCTGGCTCTGCCCGCGGGCCCGACGGTGCTTCTGGCGACTTGGGTCGGCTTTGTCATGTCCCCTGTGGACATGATTTCCTTCGTCATCTCCCCTGTGCCTGGCTCGGTGTCCTTCGCGGACAGCCCGGGTTATGCCAGTGGCGACAGCGCGGGCGTCTTGATTCCTCTGCAGGTCAGCTCTGGTTATCCTTACGGAGCTCCCTGTGCGATGATCAACGGCACCGGCGTCGTGGCGGACGAGGACATGAACTGGGGCCAGGTCAAGACCTTGTTCCAGTAGTTCCTATCGTCGTCCGGACCGCCTCGGCGGTCCGGACGATGGTTCCCTAGCCGGCTTTGTCTTGTTGAAAGTCAAGGTTGGCTCTTTTTTTGATTCACGAGACTCTCGTCAGTCTCAACCCGCAACACTCTTGACAGGAGACTTCGCCCCATGAAGAAGCTAACTGCACTGCTCACCATCTTGGTGCTTCTGATGAGCGTCAACGCGTTCGCCCAGATCGATCCCGATGCTGACAGCATGGGCATCTACTTCGACCTCGGTGCCACGCAGACCTGCACCACCACGGCCGCTCCCTTTACAGCGGTTACGGCCTACCTGATGATCACCAACCCGTCCGATCCCGCCGGCGTGTCCGGTTGGGAAGCCACCGTCGTGGTGTCCCCCAACGCTGTTGCTCCTGCGTGGACTCTGGCCGCTGGTCTGGATGTCGACGGCGACCCCAGCAACTTCCAGGTCGGTATCGGCGTTGCGCCCATGGCTCTGCCCGCCGCCCCCGCCGTAATGTTGGCCACCTGGGTCGGCTACGTTCTGGCTCCGACGGACGTCGTCGAGTTCACGGTGATGAATGTCGCCGGTTCCGTGTCGTTCGCCGGCACCCCCGGCTATGCCAGTGGCTCGAACGCCGGCACGCTGATCCCCACGACCGTGAGCTCGGGCTTCCCGTACACGGTGTGTGCCCAGGTCAATGCTTGCGACGTTGTCGCCAACGAGGACATGAGCTGGGGCGGCGTCAAGGCCCTGTTCCAGTAGTCTTCTTTGAGAGTGGCGCTTCGGCGCCTTGAGAGCCGGCCCGATCCTCTGTGATCGGGCCGGTTTTCTTCATGGTAAAAACACATGGACAGGACCAGGAAACTTGGGACACACTGCTGACTTGACACCGGTTCGATTCACCCGGATATTGATGCGAACTTCCGTCCCCGCCTGATCGTCCCGTCCGGGGGGCGGGACGCGCAGGGGTCACTGTCGCGGACACGGTACTCTGTCACGAGTGCGTCCAGACCATTCGCCTACCGCGTGCCGGGTGAGCGAATCGAGGGCGCGAGGATCCAACGTTACCCAGGGAAAGGGGACTTTTACCCATGAAGACCTTGCTCATCGTTCTCTCTGTACTCGCTCTGTCCGTGCCGGCCTTGGCTTATCCCGGACCGGACAGCATCGGGCTGTATGTCGACGGCAACGCTCCCAGCGTGGCTGGTGCTGATCTTTCCATCAACACAAGTGCTCCGTTCGAGTCGGTCACGATCTATCTTTGCATCACCAATCCCTCCCTCGGCGGCGTCAGCGGCTGGGAAGGTTGGATCGATGTGCAGGGTACCGCGGTTGCTCCGGCATGGACCTTGACCGCTGGCCTGGATGTTGACTCCAATCCCAACTACTTCCAGGTCGGCATCGGCCTGACCCCGCTGGCTCTCGTGCCCAACGCCAACGGTTCGGTGATCCTGGCCGACTGGACGGGCTTTGTCGGTTCGACTGCCGACGCCATCTCGTTCTTCATCAAGCGCGTTCCCGGTTCGGTCTCTTTCGCTGACGGCTCCGGCTATGCCAGCCCGGGCAACGCTGGTCTGCTGCAGAGTCTTTATCCGTCTACGGGTGGTCCGGATACTGCGGTGTTCTGCATCAACCAGGACTGCGCCTTGGTCGGCAACGAAGACGGGACCTGGAGTTCCATGAAGGAACTGTTCCGCTAAACGTTGATCCTCGGATCTTCGGCAGGAGGACGGGAACCATCCCGTCCTCCTGTTTGTTTCCGTCCGGACGTTGACCATACCGTGACTCACTCGTATCATGATTCTGATCCCCCTGACGATCCGCCACCTGCCCCCTGGTGAGGAGATCGGCATGTTGTCTTGCCGTCGTGCGATGGGTTTCTGCCTAGCTGTCACCCTGCTTTTGAGTATCTGTTCATTGAGCGCGCTCGCTGCCGCAGAGCCATTGCGAGTGGTCGATTCGAGTTCATCATCACTTCGTGTGACGGTCAGGCCGGCTGCTCCGACATGGCGCGAGTTCGAGTACCGCGATGGACGGACCATCCTGAATCTGCCGGGCATGGAGGGATTCGCTCTGAGCGGCACTCCAGGGACTCCCCAGACTTTGGTGGCCGCACAGTGGCTCGTTGTGCCTCCGGGGACCAGGGCGGAGCTGAAGATCGTCAAGGCGGTCTGGAGGGACCTCACACCTCGTCGTATCGCACCGGTGCCCATGCCCGTCTTCTACGCCACCGATAACCCCGATCTTCCGATCTTGGGGGAGGAGCTGGTTTTGGCGGGGGAGAAAATCAGCGCCGGCGTGCCGGTACTTTCAGAGAGCGTGCTGGCTGAGCTCCAGGCAGAGCAGCCGCAGTCTGCATTTCACCTCGGCCTGCCGACCGGGTGGCGCGGCCACAGAATCGCATCGCTGTCGGTCAGGCCCCTGGACATCGATGCAGCCGGAGTCGCTCGCCGGGTTCTGGAAAGTGCAACCCTGGAGATCTCGTTCCTGACCGACGGGAATGCTGTTGCCGACCCGGCAACGGGTCGGGGTGACAAGTCCTTCGCATCGTTGCTTCTCAATGGCGAGTTGATGAAAACCCTGCCCACCGATCCGTCCGTCAGGCGACCGGCGGCCGGACCCGTCAAGAGAGTGGACAAACGTGGGACCCTCCTGCAGCCGGAAGTTCGGGTTCCCGTAACCAAGACTCGGCTGTACCGACTCGAAGCTTCGGGTTTGAGTGCGTCCGGCCTGCTCGACCTCGACGGAATCGAAGAGCGGCATGTCCGTCTCTATCAGCGCCGAGCAACTCCAGGCGGTCCCGGTCTCTACGAGGAGATCGAAGTGCCGATCATGCTCGACGGCGACGGGGGAGCTTTCTCCGGCGACGACGCCATTGTGTTCTGGGGATTGAGGGCGCGGGACGACGGCGCCTTCACCGACGATGATGGAACCCATGTCGCCAACGCCGATCAGGCTGAGCAGTACGCTCCTTCGGTCGTAGATCCGGTGAGTGGGGGGAATATCTACTACCTGGCGACGAGCGAGCCGGAAAGCGGCGAGTCGTGGGCCAGGATGGAGCCCATGCCACTGGAGGCTTCGAGTGGCTCGCCTCTGCCATCCTACCGTCGCGTTGATTATTTCGAGGAGGACACCTACCACACCTATGCGCCTGCGACCGTGAATGATGATCGGTTCCGCTGGAACAGGGTGGCGGCGACGGACGTGCGGATGCCGTTGGTCGTGAAAAGCCCCCTCGCGGGACGCAGCGATGTTCGTATCAGGGCCGGCTTGTTCGGTCTGGGCACCGCGGATAGGGACTACCGTTTTGATCTCGTCGAGGCAACGACCTCCCATCTTCTCGGCATGATCTTGGATGTCGATCACATCGGCGGTACGTTCGACTCCGCCCTGTCAGGATCGCCGATTCAAAGCGACTGGCTCGTGGATTCCGATTTGGTGATCGCCCGCACGACAGGCCCGATGTTCGGCTACCTGGACTGGTTCGAGTTATCATACGAAGCGGCCTATGCAGCCGTAGGCAACGCCCTCGATTTTCATCTGGGAGAGGATGTCGGGACCGTGAACATCGCAGTCACGGACTTCGACAACCCCGATGTCCACCTCTTCGACCTGACCGATCCCAGGCACCCGCGTTTGGGTGCCTTGTCCGAGGCGAACGTCCTCGCCGAGACGGACGGCACCTGGACGCTCTCGATCCAGGCGGATCAGGGTGCGCCACGGAATCGCCGCTTCCAAGCCGTGGCCGGAGACTTCGCAACGACTTTGCCGACCTTCCAGTACTTCCGCGCGACCAGAGTCGAACATGACGACGACCCGACCATCGTCGCGGGAACCCCGGACGTTCTGGTGGTCACCCACCCAGAGTTTCGCATCGAAGCGGAACGCTGGGCAGCCTACCGCTCGACTCGCGGTCCGGATCCTCTCGACATCCACATCGTCGATGTGAACCAACTCTACGGCTGGTTCAGCGGCGGCATGAAGCACCCGGACGCCATCAAAGCCATGACCCAGTACGCTGCCGCGAACTGGGGGACCTGGGCGCTCCAGATCTTCGGGGACGCCTATCAAAACACACGCACCCTCTCCGACCCCTCCGGTCAACGCGACTGGGTACCGTCCCGCTGGCACGTGTGGGATTACTACAACTATGCAAACGCTCTGTTGCCGTCGGACAAGTGGTTTGCAAACTCCTCGGCTGGCACCGGCTATCCTGACGATACCTGGTCACCGCCTGAGATGATCGTCGCCCGCTTCCCCTGCAACTCGAGCGGAGAGGCCGCGACGATGATCGATAAGGTCATCGCCTTCGAGGCTTCACAGGGTGAGTGGAAGCGACGGAGCATCTTCATCGCCGACGACGCCTGGTCCAACGGTTATCAGAGTCAGGGCAGCGACCATTATTACAACTCCTACGAGGAGGAGTTCGAGACAAATCAGGAGGCTCAGGCCATGGCCTGGGAAACGCTCGGCTGCGACGACGTGGACTGGTGTGACAGTCTCGGCCTGAATCCAGCTCGCATCTACTTGAGCACATATCTCGAACCCCTTTCGCCACCCCACCCTGGTCCCCGCGAAGCTGCTGACTTCCGAGATCATTCTGAGCATCTGGCTCTGCCGCCATTGCTGTCGCAGATCGCCCAGGGCGCCATGTTCGTTCAGTATCAGGGACACGCCAACGACTACACCTTCGCCGACGAGTGGCTGATCCAGGATTACACAGCACCGGGCTTTCAGGCAGCTGCCGTCATCACACGGTACGACATCTCCAATTTCAGCAACACGGGACGACCATTCATCTTCGTCGGCCTCGGCTGCCATCTAGCGACCTGGGCCCGCGACAAAGTCGAGTACCTCATCTGGGGGGGATACCCGTCCTTGTCCGAGAAGATGCTCCTCAAACCGAACAGCGGCGCCATGGCCACCTATGCGAGCTCGGGATTCGAGTTCCTCCATACCAACGCCCGGTTCTCCACGGTGTTGAGCGGAGCCTGGCTCGGGACACCGCCCCGGGGCGGCAGCAGCGGTCGTTCCCGCTGGATGTTGGGCGAGATCTTTCTCGCGGCCGAAACGTCGATGCTCGCCGGCGGAGCCGACCAGCTGTCCCGACGTCTCGTAGCTCAGTATGCGCTGCTCGGCGACGGACTGATGATTCTGGATGCGGCGCCGCCGCGCACGCATATGTCCATCGGCTGGGAGACCGTCGCCGACGGTGCGGTGGTCAAGGCTCCGGACGCCACAAATGAACTCGTCGTGACCATCGAAGCCTTCGATGAAGCGGGAGTGGACCGACTGGCCGTGCGCGATCAGAACGGCGACGCTGTGGCGGTCACGGTGTCCGGTGGTACTCCTGACGGAGCCCCGGACGATCAGTACGTGTCCTGGGATGTGCGGCTGCCCTTCACGACCGACGACCGCACGGTCGTCTTCCACGTCTACGACACCGCCGACGTCGACGACGACGCACCGCATGCGACGGTCTCGATCGTCATGCCGACGACCGTGGCTCTTTATCTCGACGGACTGCAATTCGTGCCGGGCGTGACGCCGTTGTCGGGAGGGGAGCCGCAGGCGTTGACCGGACGCGTCGTGACATCGGCCTGGGTGGCTGCCGACGCCGATCTGGTGATGACCCCGACGGATCTGACACTCACAGATGTCGTGTTGACCAGAGTGGATGAACACACAGTGGACATGGAGTTCACCGTCGAAGTCACCGGGCCGGCGCCTGCAGTGACGTTGCTGATCGACGGCAGTCCCCTTGAGATTGCTCTTACGGATGCGACGATGGTTCGCTCGGGCATTTCGGACCTCAACGTGTACCCCAACCCTGTGGCGGACGAGGCGCGCTTCCTGTTCCGCACGGGCACGGGTGCGGCTCCCGGGGCGATCCATGTCTACTCTCTGGCTGGACATCGCATTCTCTCACTGCCCGTCAGGACGACGGATTTCCAGGGCGGCGGCGCGGTGATCGTGGATTGGGATGGCAGGGATCAAGAAGGTGACCGGCCCGCCAACGGCGTCTATCTCTACAGAGTGGAGCTCGACACCGCAGCCGGCCGCGTGGCCAGCGACATGCAGCGACTGGTGATCATGAATTAGGAACCGGGTGCCGTCAGGCGCTCCGAGCGAGAGAACGAGGTCCATGAGATCGACAAGGACGTGGATCCTGACCTGGATCGTGGGCGGCCTGCTCCTGCTGGAGTTGGCCGCCCTGTTGTCCGGGTGTGCCCCGCACCGGCGACGGGTCGCTGTTCATTCCGACATGCGGGATAGGGCGCGCCTGGAACGGCTCGGCGAATGGGCCAGCGGACCCAAACTGTTGCGTGTGGGCTTGTGCGACGGTCAGGCCGCCGTTCAGCTGGAACTCTCCGGCCCGGTGCGCCTGCTGGACGCCTCGGGTGCCAGTCTCGGGACGGTGTCGGTACCCGGGACGTTGACCTGCGCGGCCTCTGCTGGGGAGTTGCATTGGTCGGTTCCGGGAGGAGCTGCGACCACCATTGGTGGAGAGTCGGGGGCTGTGGCTCTTCATCTGGTTCCTCTCGATCCGAGGCATGTCTTGTCCTACGCGGGGAATAGTTACGAGGGCGAAGTCCTGGTCCTGCTGCGCGGCGATTCGTTGACTCTCGTCAACGTCATCGACCTCGAGACCTACTTGAGGGGTGTGGTGCCCTGGGAGATCGGACGGCCGGGCGAGTCAGGCCTGGCCGCCCTTGAGGCCCAGGCTGTGGCGGCCCGGACGTATACGGTGGCCCATCTCGCCGAGCGTCAAGAGCACGGCTGCGACGTGTGGGCCGACACGCGCGATCAGGTCTACAAAGGACGCGACGGGGGGGATCCCTGGTGTGACCAGGCCATCGCTAATACGAAGGGCCTGGTGCTGCGCTACGGGGGCGCAGAGATCGAAGCCTATTACAGCTCCACCTGCGGCGGCGTGACGAGCAACGTGCACGAAGTATGGCAGAGAGCCGCCCGCCCTTATCTTCGCAGCCACGACGATCGGGGGCGCGACGGCCGCGTCCATTGCGCGGGTTCGAGTCAATTTTCCTGGCAGGAGCATTGGGCTCGGGCTGAACTCGAAACGGTGTTGCAGAAAAGTCTGCCCGCCTATCTGGACTGGGTGGCCGCTTCGCCTTCCCGTCAGAAATGGGCGGGGCGCGTGTTCGAACCGGCGATCAGAGGCGCCGATCCGCGGACTCCGGGAGCCCTGCGCGACGTCCGCGTGAAGCGCAGAACCACATCGGGAAGGGTGGATGTCCTGGAACTGGTGACCACGGCCGGGATGTACAGGATCCGCGGCGATCGAACCCGCTGGGTGCTGGCGCCGGCCTCGGGCCGCTTTTCGATTCTGCGCAGCGCCTGGTTCGACGTCGCTTCGGAACGGGATCGACAGGGGGGCCTTGTGGGCCTCAGGGTCGACGGCAGGGGATTCGGCCATGGTGTTGGATTGTGTCAAGTCGGAGCCCTGCGCATGGCCGAGTTGGGCTACGGCTACCGAGCGATCCTCGAGCACTATTATCCGGATGCCAGGTTGGAGACGGCATGGCTGCGTTGAACGCACACCGCGGCACATCTGCGGAGCGTCTGATCGTCGGACTGCGTGGTGCCGTTCTGGGTGGGGACGAAGCCGCCTGGCTGGAATACTACAGACCTGCAGGTGTCATTCTGTTCGGGAGGAACGTCGTCGATCTGAGTCGGTTGCAGAATCTCTGCGCCGATGTGCGGCGTATCCTGGGTCAGCACTGCGAGATCGTGGCGGATCATGAAGGTGGACCCGTGTCGGTGTTGGCCGCGGCGGTTGGACGTCCACCTGCGGCGGCGTCGCTGGGAGCGTTGAACGACCCGGACCTCACCGAACGCGTGCATCGCGACACTGGATCGCTGCTGTCGGCCGCCGGTGTGGATCGAGCACTGGCTCCCTGCTGCGATGTCCTGAGCGAACCGCGGAACGCCGTGATCGGGGCTCGTTCGTTCGGAGCGGATCCCGGGAGGGTCGCAGCCCATGTCGGGGCAGCGGTACGGGGGCTGATCGCGGGCGGTGTGCGCTCATGCCCGAAGCATTGGCCAGGACATGGCGGGACGCGCATCGATACGCACCTCGACGGCGTGTTACGGGCTGTGACGCCGGACTTCAGCATCTATGCCGCGGCCGTCGGGCAGGGGGCGGATGCCGTGATGGTGGGGCATCTTCCGCTGACCGACGGCGGTGTTCCGGCCAGTCTTGATCGTGGGGCACTGGATCTTGTCGCCGACCGGTTCCCGGGCGCGGCGACCTGGAGCGACGACATGACGATGGCTGCGGTGCGCAACTGCCTCGTCGCTCGAACAGGTGAAGACCCCGGCGGGCAGGGCATGGTGGAAACGGACCATTATCCTGCCTCATGGCTGGATGAGGCGGCCCGACATTGCGGGCGCCTGTTGATCCGGGGCATTCCCTGGCGGGCGTTGCCGCTGGATGTCGCGCGGGACACCGCGTCGGCTGCGCCACCGTGGGCAGCGACCGCTGTTGACGAACCCGAATCGTGGCGGGAAGCGAGGCAGCGGGGTGTAGATCGCCCGTTGGACCGCAACGCATCGGTCTGCTGGCTCGATTTCACGGATGATCACCGCTGGGGAGCCCTCGCCCGGGACGCTCTGGACCGTGCCGGTCATGTGGGTGTTGTGCGGCGAGCGAGGTCGGGGGAGTCTTTGGACCCGCTGGGGGCTGGCGAAGTGCTGCTGGTGACGTCGCATCGCCCGCTGGCTGGGCAAGAAGTCGCTTGGCTCGGTGGTGCGACCGGTGGCGGGCAAGTCCTCGTGCTCGGGCATCCGACACTCGCGGCAGATCTCGCCAGCGAGCTGCCTGAAATCCATCACCTGAGCGCGGGGTATGATGCATCTGTAGAGGAGCTTGCGGCCTGGTTCGGACGGTGAAAAAGGCCTCGGCGCTCGGTTGACATGTTCCGAACAGTGGACTATATTCCGTCTCCGTTGTCAGCGGGGGCGTAGTTCAGTTTGGTTAGAACGCCGGCCTGTCAAGCCGGAGGTCGCGAGTTCGAGTCTCGTCGCTCCCGCCACCATATTTCCGCGACCGATGGTCGCGGATTTTTTTTCCTTTCCCTGATTCATTCCTCTGGCTGGGAGTAACCTCTGGCGAGCCAATTCTTGGTAGCGTTTGGGCCTGGGTTGACTGAATTGGTCTTCTGGCGCACAATGGTATG
>CALEMW010000154.1 GCA_937910695.1 uncultured bacterium | reverse complement strand
AAGCTACAGCGAGGCCAAGCGCCTGCGCATCCTGGCCGGGGCCGGGACCGGCAAGACGACCGTCTTGGTTGAGCGCGCCCTCTGGCTGGCCGGGGAGTGCGAACTGGTCCGGCTGGTGACCTTCACCCGCCGAGCTGCCCGGGTGCTGCGGGAGCGGATCGAGGCGGAGGCCCACGACGGACTGGCCGACCGGATCGCCGTCTCGACCCACCACGGGCTGGCGGCTGAGCTGCTGCGGGAGCACGGCGACGCGATCGGCTGGCGGGAGGGCTGGCGCATCATCGACCGGGTGGAGGAGGAGGCCCTCAAGCAGGAGGCTGGCCGACAGCTCGACCTGGTGGAGGCCAGGCTCCAGAGGCACGGCCTGCGCCGCTATGACGAACTGCTCCCAGGGGCGGTGCGTCTGCTCGAGTCGGACCCCAGGCTGCTGTATCTCATCACCGAGGGGACAGAGCTGCTGGTCGACGAGGCCCACGACTCCAGCCCCCTGGAGTGGCGCCTGGACGAACTGCTCGGCCGCTGCGGGCTCACGGTTGTCGGCGACGCTGCCCAGCGGATCTACGGCTGGCGTGGAGCGCAGCCCCTGGAGGATGCCCCCGGGCCCTGGGAGACGGTGGAGCTCCCGGTCTGCTACCGCTGCGCCCCGGAGATCCTGAGCGTGGCCAACCGGCTGCCCATCCCGGGGCGGATTGACCTGCAGCCGCGCGACGGTGCGCCGGCCGGGTCGGCCGAGTTGTGGGCCGAGCGCTCAGACGAGGAGCTCGTGGCCCGTCTCCTGCGCACCCCCGGCTTCGTCGAGTCCCCGGAGAGGTGGGCCATCTTGGGCAGGACCAACCGACGCCTGCAGCATGTGGCCGAGCAGCTCGCCAGCGCCGGGGTGGCTGTCCACTGCCCGAGCCTGGAGGCCACCGCCTGGGAGACGCCCGAGGCCCGGCTGGTCATCGACCTGCTGCACGTCCTGGCGCACGAGGACGACAGCCTGCACCTTGGGCGGGTCCTGGTCGCCATGTGCGGGTGGACTGACGCCGACCTGCTGCTGGCGGAGATGGCCTGCGCGTCGAGGGGTGGGCCAGGGGGGTTGTCTGAGTACGTGGCCCAGAGGAGCGTGGAGAAAGGAGACCCGATGCGGGTGAACAGCCTGCGGTACCGATTCGGGGATGCCATGCTCGCAGCAGACGGGCAGGACGCTGTCCGCTGCGTAATGGCTCCGAATGTGCCCGCGGTGGTGGGCCGCCTGCCGGGGTGCCTGTCCGAGGTGGAGCTGCTGGAGTGGCTCGCAGACCCGAACCGGGACGAGCAGGACGAAGGCGAGCAGGAGGCTTGCCACGTCGGCACGATCCACACCGCAAAGGGGGCCGAGTGGGACCGGGTGCTCGTGCTCGGCCTGGAGGAGGGTGGCCTCCCCGGGGCCCGCTGGCGCACCGAGGAGAGGGATGAGGAGCAGCGCATCGCAGAGGAGCGGAGGCTGCTCTACGTGGCCATCACCAGGGCCAGGGAGCTGGTGGTGTTGGCTCGACGGACAGGGAAGTGGACCCGAGGGCGCGGCTACCAGGACGTGGAGCCCAGTCGGTTTCTTGAGGAAGTCTAGCCCTGCGGGGCGGGAGGGGATAGATGAGCGACCATGAACAGAAGCCAATCAGGTGTTCGTACTGCCGAAAGGTGCTGGAGCCTGGCAGCGTGAAGTACGCCCGCATCTGGAGCCCAAACTGGAAGAAGACTGGCAACCTGAGCCCGCCCAGGCCGTACTGCAGGGAAGGCTACTGCTCAGGCGACGACCAAATGGCCCACGAAGGCTAGCCCCCCACCGCCAGCGCCAGCAGCACGCCCCCCACCAGCCCCACGAGCAGCCCGCCACCACCGACCAGCAGCCGCTCCCGCCAGAGATCACCGCCGGCCACCGGGCACTCCGGGCACCGCAGCACCACCGGGTCGGGCACCGCATCGGGGACGGCGAGCACGGCCTGGCGGCAGTGGTCGCGCAGCTTGGCGTACAGCTCCCCGGCGACGACCACACGCTGCGTGTTTGACGCGCAGGCCCGCGCCGCAGCGGGGTGGATGAGGACCCCCGCCGGGTGCAGCTCCTCGCCAGCGTCCAGCCAGATCGGATCCCAGACGGGGCCCTCGCCAGCGGCCACGTAGTCGGCCTGCACAGCGGGCTCAGGCGGGCCGTCGACGTCAAGCGGGCTCGTCTGGGTCTGCGCCGTGGCCAGGCATGGGGCGAGGCACAGGAGCGCCAGGAGGGCGCCGGCCACCCTGCACGCGCCCCAGCTCCGCAGCCACCGCGTCGCCGTCCATGGCCAGGAGCACATCGCGGTAGGTGTCCACGACAGCGCGGGCCTCGTCGGTGTCCGCCCTGGCGAGGGCGTCGAGCTCCTCGAGCTGGCGATCCGCCTCGGCTGCGGCGAGGTCGTGGGGCTCCGAGGTGGAGACCTCCACGGGCCTGGCGACCTGACGAGCACCCCACAGGCCACCACCGAGCACGCCGCCGACACCGAGCACTGCGACGATCCGCTGGATCCACTCAGGGCAGAGCGTGACGACCGCCACGATACCAGCGATGACGGCGGCGATGACGAGCATCCAGGGCCATACACGACGCACGGCGACCTCCTCACGGCTTGGGCTCCGGGGTGGGCTCGTCGCTCGGCCTCTCGGGCTTGGGCACGAAGGGCTCGACCACGGGCACCTCCCCGGAGACAGAGAAGCGCACGGGGCCCGATGTGATGGACCGCAGCCCGATCATGGCCACGGAGACGAGGGCGAGCTGGATCGCAGGGTCGAGCACCCATCCCTTCCACGCCTGCAACCCCGCGGCGATGAGTGCCACCAGGGCGACGAGCACGGTCCGGCTCAGGTAGATCCGCTTCGGCTGGCTCACCTTCCCCTCCTCCGCAGCAGCTCCCGCAAGGCCCGCTGCGTCTCTTGCTGGTCCTGTCTCTGCTGCGCCCGCATCTCGACGAGCGAGCGTTGCACTTCCTCGAGCCCCGTGGCTGTCCGCACGAGCTCCTCACGGGTCTTGGCGATGGAGTCCCGCAGGTCTGCCCGCTCGGCTGCGTTGAGCCCGTCGGCGACCTTGATCTCGCTCGACAGCGCCCGCTTGACCTCGGCGAGCTGCTGCGTGCACTGCTCCCGCACCTGGGCGTCGGCCATCTGTGGGGCCATCTCCAGGCGGATGAGCCACACGAGGCCGCCGAGCAGGGCAAGGGCAAGGGGGAGCCACGCCAGCAGGCGCCTGGCCGTCGTGGGCTCAGCAGCCGGCATAGCGACCTCCGCACGCACAACGGGCAGCCGGGGCGGCGACAGGCGGCTCCTGGGCATCGGCACGGTGATGGCCGGCATCTGCCCCGAGATCGTCGTGCGCGCCCTGCGTGGCGTCGGGTCCCGCTCCGCCAGCACAGCGGCACGGGCTGCAGACGCAGCCGCCTCGAGGTCTCGCACAGCCTGCGGCGTGGGCGGCCTCTCCCGGCTCGGTGGCGGCGTCCTGTCGCTCCCGCGTACCACCGGCCCCTCCATGGCTCGCAGCGCATCCCCACACGCAACGACGGGCGAGGCCCGCTTGGTCGAGAGAATCGGTCATCGCAGGTACTCCACCCCGTGGAGCAGGTCCCTCCGGCTCGGCCGCAGGTGGAGCCGCACCTCCGAAGGCTTGCGGCAGTGCATCACGACCCCCTCGCGGCGGTCGCCGTACGGGCCCGGCCCTGTCGAGTTGCCCTCGATGGTGAGGATGCGGCCGCTGTCCGCCCCGAGCGCCAGCACAATGTGGCCCCCCTGGCCCCAGCGCCCGCGGCCCACCGTGAGCAGGTCCCCTGGGAGGATGCTGTCCAGGTCGGAGCGCTGCATCCCGTGGACGTACTTACGGGCCCAGCGTGGGGCGTCCCGCAGCCACTCGGCCGTGGTGTACTCGATGCCCTCGTGGCGGACCTTCGTGTAGGGCCAGTGGCCCGCGTCCTCTACCAGCCCGGCGAAGATGAGCAGGCGGTAGGTGGACTGCACCAGCCGGTGGCGGATCTCCTCGTGGAGCCCGGTACATGCCCCGTGCCAGCACCACGCCCAGAAGGCGCCGCACCACTGATAGGGGGCACCCTTGGCGTCCCTGGCCGGGTAGGGCCGCCGCTCCCCCACGGCCCGCAGGTAGCGCGTGATCAGCCCGCACTGCTCGGGGTCGTCGGGCAGGTCGCGCACGTCGCGCAGGTACTCGGCGAGGGCCACGTCCCGGGCCTGGCGCCCGGCTGCCGCTACGTCTGGGCGGCCCTGGCTCACTCCGCCCACCCGGTCACGAGGGCGTCATAGGTGCCCCCGGCCCCGCTGGCGCTCGGGAAGCACAGGTCACCGAACCGCGTGCACTGGTAGTCATCCACGCCGTCGCCGTCGGTGTCGATGTCATAGGTGGCGCCGTGGTTCCGCCCGGTCGTCTCGGTGAGCACCAGCAGCCACCTGGACGTGCCCTTCCACCCCACCCCGGGATCGGCGTAGGTGGCCACCGTCAGCACGTCGTCGCCGCTTCCCGGGTTCACCGGGAGCCCGTTTGGGTGCGTGGCGGCGCCATGTGCGTTCCCGAAGATGACCCCGAGATAGCGCCAGGTCCCACCCATGTCGCCGCTGACGAGCCCGAATGCTATAGTCCCAGACCCGTCCACGTTCTCTACGTCGTCGTCTCCGAAGACGACATACGGGTCTGTGTCGCTGCTGTCGTAGCCCCGCAACCCGTCGTAGAACAGGGTGCCGCTGCTGTCGGTCGTGGAAACCCTGCAGGCGAGGAACCACGACCACGGGGCCTCCTGCTGAACCCCGTTGTTGCAGATGATATTCGCCGTCATGTCAGTCTGGATCCAGAGCTGCGAGGTCGCAGCGCCAGGGGAGCCGACCACGTTTTCGTAGTTTGCGCCAGCCGTGCGGTCGTCTTCGTCGTCACACGTCGTGCCGCCGGTCACGTCGTACCCGATCTGCCAGCGGGAGCCAGTGCCGCCGCCCTCAGTGACGTGGTAGAAGAACCACGTCGCCGAGCTGCCCGGGCGCTGGATCTCGAACATCGAAGAGAGCCCGGCCTCCACGTAAGCCTGCGTGCGGCATGATCCGCCGGTCGCATCGTAGCAGCCGGAGCCTGTCCCCCCGCCGGAGCAGGTCACGGTCCAGCCGGCAGCGACCAGGGCCTGGCTCAGGTCCCAAACGGCAGTGCCGCCGTTGCTGTAGGTGTTCGTGTTGTCGTGCACGAAGGTCGGCCACGGCGTGCGGGGGTCGCCGGCGCCGGCAGGACGCGGCGGCGTGACCACGGCCCCAGACAGCGCAATCATGGCCAGAATGGCCAGGGCGATCAGTGTCAGTCGTCGCATCATGTCTCCCATCACTCTGAATCAACGAAGCCGTCGTCGTCGATCGGCTCCCATCGTGCATGCCAGTGGAGCGATCCAGACGTGCCGGTGCCTGAGTAGACAAAGCGCAGGTAGGTGGCCACGCCTTCCTTAGCGACGATGGTAAACACCGGCTGCGATCCAAACTTGTCAGTGTCTTCGTAGATCCTCGCCTGATCGGCCTCGGTGATCTCGATATTTTCGTTTGCTGTGTCCGCCTTGTGAACTAGCGTCCCAGCCACCAATGAGTTGAAAGATGGCCCCGGAGCATCTGTCACGTCAGGCGAAATCGTCCCATCGTACAGCTCAACGTACCCGTTACCCACGTCAGCAGACAGCGCCGTTGTTACGTCAGCGTGCAGCCCGTAGATGCGGACAGCGCCATAGATGCGATAGAGGTTCTCAGACGTGGGGCCAGATCCATCGAAGTCTACCTCGTGCAAGACCTCGTCATCGTAGCCGAATCCAGACCATACGTTGACCCCGTCGGCGTCAGTCCATCGCCCATCACCGGCACCACTAGAACAGTCCGCCAGCGTCCAGCCAGACGATCCGGCGTCAATCGTGAAGCCGGCTGTTCCGTGTCCAGCGCTCGTGCAGTCGAGCAAAAGCCCGTAGTCACTTCCAGCGTTGATGTAGTAGCCAGTCGTGGCGCCGCCGCTGCCTACGGTTGCGCAACTCTCAAGGCGTTGCCCGCCAGCGCCTAGGTCGAAGGCGATGGATGTTGGCGTTGACACGCGGCAGCGAGTCAGCGTGTTGCCGGTGGCGTCTACGTCGAAGCCGGTGGCGCCACCAGAAACACGAACGTCGGTAAGCTCTGCGCCCCCTGCGGTCACATGGACGCCGGTTGCGCCTGCGGCAGGCGTGATCAGCACCGGGCCTCGGATGCGGTTGGAGCCGCCAGAGACGGTCAGTGCAGTGCCGCTCGCAGGGTCGATCACTGCGCCGATCTCAAACCAGAGTTCCAGCGAGGCTAGCGACACGTCAATGCCGACCTCGGTGTAGGTCCCGGCCTTGATCGCGATCGCGTCCCCTGCGGAAGCCTTGCCGATGGCCGCGCCGATGGTCAGGCAAGGGGCGTGTATAGCGGTGCATGGGTTGGCGTCGTTGCCGTCCGTTGTGACGTACCAAATCTCCCCACTGAACTTCGGGACGTGCTTGGCCTCTTCGCTCACACCGCCGGGAGGCGTGAGCGTTGCGCCGGATAGCAACACGAGGGCGACAAGCGACAGGGCCACCAGACCGGCCCTGGACGGGACTCGGAGTGTGGTGCACATCTACTGAGTCTCTTCGATGTAGCGGTACTTGCACGTGCTCGCGCCGCTGAGGTCGTAGATGTAGATCGCATCCACGCTGGACGTGGTGAACAGCCCGCCGGTGCCGTCGTCGTCTGCGGTCCCGCCTGCGACGATCACGCCGAGCGTCCCGCCGGTGGCGTCCTCGATAGACACGAGGCAGGTAGTGGTGCCGGCAGACTGGATCAGCAGGTTGGCGCGGGCGGCGTTGGCTGCGATGGCCACGGTAGCCGTCTGGTCTGCCACGGTCAGGCCGCTGTTGGTGGCGGAGTCTGGCTGGGCTTCGATGGTGCGCACCGTCCCGGCGTCTGGGGCCCCGGCCCCGGCGCTCACGTCCGTCCCGTCGAGCTGGAGGTCCACTGCGCCGATGGTGGCGGAGCCGCCTGTGAGGGCGGGGAGCGTGAGCACGTCCACCTGCATCTCGGTGCCTGCCACTGCTCCCGCAAGCGTGCTGGTGTCGGCGTCGATGGTGCCTAGGAGCACATTCCCGGGGTCGTCGGTCGCCGTGATCACGCGCAGGGTGCCACCGACGCCTGCGGCTCCGGAGCCCACGTTGACCTGCACCCCCTGGAGCAGGTCGAAGTCGATGGCCAGGCGCGCCGACGTGGTGCGCAGGCGGTTCCAGACGCCGCCCGAGTTGTCCCAGCCGAGCAGATGCGACGCCACGCCGGGGACGGATGGATCGGCGATGTCGTCGGGGTTCCCCATGGCGTCGCCCATGGCCACCGGGGCGGCCAGCTCCGTGTCCACGATGCCAATGCTGTTGGTCCCGGCGGGCAGCGGGGCCACCACGTCGACTTGCATCTGCCCGGCGGCGACGGCGCCGGCGAGGGTTGCTGCGTGCCCGGCAATCGTGGCACCGGAAGCCTCTACGACAGTCCACGCCCCGGTGGAGTCCTGGACAACCGATAGAGACGCCGCTGGGGCCTGGGCGGCGAGCGTGAGCTGCGGCACATGGCCGTCCAGACTCGCCACGCTCCCCGCAATGGCCGCCCCGGATGCCTCCACCACGGTCCAGGCTCCTGTCGAGTCCTGCACAACGGAGAGGCTGGCTGCCGGGGCCTGGGATGCCAGCGTGAGCTGAGGGATGTGGCCGTCCATGCTGGTCGTAGACGTGTCGATCGTGAAGAGTATCGCATCGATC
>CALEMW010000153.1 GCA_937910695.1 uncultured bacterium | reverse complement strand
ACAACATCGACACCATGAACGGCAACGGCATGCTCAAGTCCGTCGACAAGGGCGCTACCTGGGCGCCCATCGCGAGCACGCTGAACGACCCGCGATTCAACAACGTGTCGCGCATCATCGTCTCGCCGACCGATCCCGACCTGGTGCTGGTCAGCACGACCACCGGCCGGTTCAAGCTTTCGCTCTATCCCAGCACCAGCATCTTCCGCTCCACCAACGGGGGCGTGAGTTGGACCGAGGTCTACAACCAGACGGGAGCCGGCGACTTCAGCGACCCGGCGCGGGTGCTCCAGCTCGTGGCCGACCCCAACGACTTCAGCGTGCAGTACGCCGCGACCGACGCGGGCGGCATCCTCAAGTCCGTCGACACCGGCCAGACCTGGGCCTTCATCAACACGGGCATCACCGATTTTTCCGGCCGTTTCGAGATGGCCATCTCGCCGGTGAACTCGAACTATCTCTACGTCTCGGCCGAAGGCGCCTCCAACTCCATCCTCTGGGTCTCCTGGAACGCCGGCGCCACTTGGAACGAGACCTTCGAGAACGGCGGCGAGCCGAGCTGGCTCGGCGGCCAGGGCTGGTACGACAACACCATCGCCTGCCATCCCACCGATCCGACCATCGTCTACGTGGGCGGCCCCCAGCTCTACCGCATCGAGCTCGACTCCGTGGGCTCGAACCAGCACACGACCACGCCCATGGCCAGCTACGGCTTCCCGCACCCCGACCATCACGGCATCGCGATCGTCCACGACGGCGGCGGCTGGTGGATCCTGGGCACCAACGACGGTGGTGTGACGCGCACCGCCAGCGGCGAATCAGGCTTCACGATGCCGATCCTGGGCATGACCACGACCCAGTTCTACGGCGTGGACAAGCGTCCCGGCTCGAGCGCCTACTTCGGCGGCATGCAGGACAACGGCACCTGGTTTTCGCCCGACGATCCGACGGGCACGACGCCCTGGACCTTCGCCATCGGCGGCGACGGCTATGAGACCTCCTGGCACTTCGACGATCCGCAGAAGATGATCGGCGGCTACCAGTACAACGGCCTGACCCGGTCGCTGGACGGCGGTGCGACCTGGAACTCGGCGACCTCGGGCCTCGCCGACACCGGTGGCGGCAACGCCCCGTTCATCACCAAGATCGGCAAGAGCGCCGCGCGTCCCGACGACCTGTTCGCCGTGGGCGTCTCCGGCGTCTGGCGCTCCACGAACTTCGGCGGCTCCTGGAACCTCGCGACGATCAACTCGGGCACCTGGGGCGGGTTGAGCTCCTTCCACGACGTCCGCGTGTCGGCCGCCGACCCCGACGTGGTCTGGGCCGGCGCCCGCATGGACGTCGACGGCGACATCCTGGTTTCGACCAACGGCGGTGCGACCTTCAACGGCACCACCGACTACACGACCGTGACCATGGGCGGCATCTCGGGCCTGGCCGCCGATCCCCACGACGCCGCCACGGCCTATGTGCTGTTTTCCTACGCCGAACGGCCCAAGATCCTCAAGACCGTCGACTACGGCGCCAACTGGGCCGACATCAGCGGCTTCGGCACCGGATCGGTCAGCACCAACGGCTTCCCCGACGTGGCCGTCTACGATCTGATGGTCTTCCCCAACGACGCCAGTCACATCTGGGTGGGTTCGGAGATCGGGCTCATCGAGTCGGTCGACGGCGGCGCCAACTGGGCCCTGGCCGACAACGGCCTGCCGGCCGTCGGCATCTGGAAGCTGGCCGCCGTCGAGGACGAGATCGTCCTGGCCACCCATGGTCGGGGCATCTGGACCACGACCGATCCCACCTTGCTGAATGGATCCACCTATAATCCGCTGCTCGTCAGGGCGGTGCAGGTGCCGGCCGGCGATCTGCATCTGGAACTGAACCTGAGGTCGGTTTACGACTCGACCCAGGTCCGGATCGACGGCAACGTGGTTACGACCTACGGCCCCAACACGGTCCTCCAGAACGAGACCCTCGACCTACCCGTGCTGACGGCGGGCTCGCGCACGATCCTCGCGCGGAGCTTCAAGGACGGGGGCGTCTATGAATCCGTGACCAAGGTTGTCGATGTGACGGTGTTCGGTACACCCGTCTACGACTACACCAACGTTCTGGACACGGTCGCAGAGGGTGACGATTTCGGAACCCATGCGATGACATGGACCACCCCCGGAGGCTTCGCCAACGGCGCCTTGCATACCGGCCACAACTATCAGAACGCCGAGAGCCCCACGGCGCTGCTGCTCAAGCCGATCATCATCTCCAATCCCACGACGCTCGATTTCGACGAAATCGTGATCGTGGAACCCGGCGAACCGGGTTCGACGTTCGGTGATTACAGCTTCTGGGATTACGTCATCGTCGAGGGAACCAGCGACGGCGTGACCTGGGTGCCTCTGGTGGATGGTTACGACTCCCGTGCCGATGCCGCCTGGCTGAGCGCCTACAATTCAGGCCAGTCGGGTAGCCCGAGCCTGTACCGCTCCCGTAACATCGTTCTCAACGATACGTTCGCGCAGGGTGCGACCGTGCTGCTGAGGTTCCGGCTCTACGCCGACGGCTCGGTCAACGCCTGGGGTTGGGCCGTGGACAACGTGGTGGTCACGTCGAACGGTGTGACCGGCGTCGACGGTCTGCCGACCGCCCCGGTGCTCGCCCAGAACTATCCCAATCCGTTCAACCCGCAGACGGACATCTCCTTCGATCTGCCGCGAAGCGGCCGGGTGAAGCTGCAGGTCTTCGATCTGCGGGGGCGTGTCCTGCGCACCCTGGTAGACGAGCACAGAAGCGCCGGGACCCATGTGGCAACATGGAACGGGCGTGATGATCGTGGTGCCGAGACTGCGGCCGGCGTGTATTTCTACAGGCTGACGACAGGGGAGCAGAGCCTGCAGAAGAAGATGACTCTGCTGAAGTAGCCCGCACGGCGACAGGACCAAGGATGCATACGAAGCCGCCCCCGGTTCAAGGACCGGGGGCGGCTTCGTTCACCTGCGGGACCCTGCCGAGGCCCCTGGACGGTTTGCACTCTCGTCACACCACGGGGGTCTCCCGAGGAGCTGCATCCTCCGCCGGCGCACCGTCGGGCGCTGGAGAGGCTGGGGTTTCGGCGCTCTTGCGGATCTCACGGAGATTCCAGGCCGCATCCGCGTCGTCCGGCGCTCGGCGCAGGAGGTTCTCGAGAAGTGTCAGGGCTTCTTTGGTCTCGTCCTTCTTCCAGAGCGTGACAGCCAGGTTGTTGACGGCTCTGGAGTCGACATCGTCCCAAAGCAGGATCCAGCGGAAGAAGTGCTCGGCGTCTCCGATTCGACCGGCGGCGAAGGCGTCTTCACCCCGGTTCAGGGCACGGTCGAGATCGCAGTGGGATGGTGCCAAGGGCACGACGTGCGGGGATTGGGGCAGGGGATGGAAGTGCAGCACGGGATCGAAGCCCTCCACGAGGATCCGCTCCAGCCCGATGTCTCCACCGTAGGGTGTCCCAGCCGGAATGTTCCACTTGGCCTTGAAGATCTCCCACTTGGCGTCGAGTTCGGCGTCGTAGTCCACGCCCGCGGCCTCGAAACTCTTCCCCCCGAAGTGATGCACGAAGCAGTCGGTGGCCACCATGGCCTGGAAGCCGGCGAGGAAGCTGCGCAGGCAGTAGTCGTTGTCTTCGAAATTGCCGCGGCCAAATCGTTCATCCAGGCCGCCGATGCGGGAGATCACATCGCGCTTGATCAGCAGGCAGAAACCGGTGAGCCAGAGCACGAGCTCGTCGTTGCCGAGGGTGGCCTCCCGGTGCATGCGGGCAAACAGGTCGAGGTTCTTCAGAGTGGATTGATCATAGCCGACCTTCGGCAGTTTCTGGATGCCCGCGATGCTGTTGGTCACCGGGCCGATCAGTCCGGCCTGGGGATGGTCCTCGGCGGCGCGGATCAGGGTCTCGAGCCAGCCTTCGGTGACGACCACATCGCTGTTCAACAGCACGATGTGCTTACCCGTCGCATGGGCGATTCCCTGGTTGTTGCCGGCGGCGAAGCCCAGGTTGTCGTCGTTGTAGATGGCTTGGCAGTGTTCGTGAGCTGCCGTCAAACCGCGCAGATACTCTGCGGTGCCGTCGGTCGAGGCATTGTCTACGAAGATCAGCTCATGGCGTGCGTCGGTATGGGAGAGCAGAGATACTACGCACTTTCTGGTGGTTTCGAGGGCGTTGTGTGTGAGCACGACGACCGTGGCGTGTGCCGACGTGTCACCGACGGTATGATCGCCCTTGAAGGTCAGGCGCGGCGGCGCATAGGTACGGATCGAGAATTCCGGGGCGGGCGAATAGTTGCCGTCGATGTCGACGATGTAATCGGGGTGCACCGATTCGAACCAGCGTCGATTCAGCAGCTCAACGTTTTCATCGACTTTGGACCAGCGCTCATCGCCGCTCGCTGCTTCATAATGTACGACGACGCTTTCTGGCCGGTAAACCATGTCCCAGCCTGCTTCGTCGAGCTTGAGGCACAGATCGATGTCCTCGAATCCATTCCAGTAATTCTGGTCGAAACCACCGACCTGTTCGAAGGCTGCGCGCCGGACAGCGAGGCAGGCGGCGGTCAGGCACCGCAACTGCTGGGGCTGATTGGCAGGTCTGAAATCAGCGGGCTTGCGCTGACAGAGATGGGCGGCGTCGAGAATTTCCCCATCGGTTCTCTGGCGATGGATCATCGCGATGCCCGCATGCTGGATCGTTCCGTCCGGGAACAACAGCTTCGAGCCGACGGCGCCGACCTTGGGATCCATGTCCAGGGTTTCGGTCAGGGGCTTCAGCCAACCCGCCGAAACTTCGGTATCGTTGTTCAGGAAAAGGATGATGTCATGCCGCGCTGCTTCCGCGCCCTGATTGCAGGCGCTGGCGAAGCCGAGGTTCTGTTCGTTGACGACGACGCTGATCCGCCCCTCGTTCCTCAGATCGTGCAGCTCGTCGGTCGTGGCGTCGGTCGAGCCGTTGTCCACGACGATGATCTCGCACTCCTCGGCAGACGTGTGGCGCTTGAGGGATGCGAGGCACTGCCGGGTCAGGTCGATCCTGTTGAACACGGGAATGACGATCGACACAGGTGTGGTTTGCTGGTTCTTCGGGCCTGACATGGGGATCCTCCAAGGGGTCGTGCGTACTGTTCACGACCTCATGGTTGCAGGATCGATACCATTCGTGCAGGCTCTGGATGATGACGAAGCGCGCCCTAATCGGTGTGTTGACAACAAGATCGAGACGGCTAGGACCGGATCTCGAAATCGCGGTTGGGACGCGGATCGGGAGGGATCTGGTCAGCGGTGGGTGCTATTTGGGCAGATCGCGGACGTGAAGGTCGACCTGGGGATAGGGGATCTCGACACCGGCTTCACGCAGGGCCGAGTAAGCCCGCTCGTTGAGGGCGTCGACGGCGCGACCACGAAGGACGGGTTCGTTCACCCAGGCCAGCAGTTCGAACTGCAGCCCGGAGTCGGCCATCATGCGAAACCGCACCCGGGGCTCCGGGTCGACGGCGATGTCGGGGATGTCGCGGGCGCATCCCAGAAGCAGAGAACGCACGTGCTCGACGTCGGTGCCATACGCAACCGACACCTGGATCCTCACCCGCATCTTGCGGTGGGGGCCGCGGGTTTCGTTGATGATCTTGGCGTTCGCGATCACGGCGTTGGGCACGGTCACTTCAACGTCGTCACGGGTGAGGATGCGTGAGGAGCGCAGTCCGATGTCGGTGACCTCGCCGCGGGTGTCGCCGTCGATGATGATGAAATCGCCGATCTCGTAGGGTGCGTCGGCCAGAATGAAGACGCCGGCGAAGAGGTTGGCGAGGCTGTCCTTGGCCGCGAAGCCCACGGCGATGCCCATGACGCCGGCCGAAGCGAGCCATGTGGCGACGTTGATGTGCCAGGCCTGCAGCACGTAGTACACCGCACCGCCGTAGATCAGGATCTTCCAGATCATGGCGAACAGGGGCACGGTCTTGGGCTGGATCCAGCCGCCGGCTGTCTGCAGCCGCATCAGCGATTCGAGGATCAAAACGCCGCAGCCCGAAAGTGTCACGGCCCAGAGGATCACCCCGACGGTCTTGAGCAGGGCGAAGATCACGTAACGCAGCGTCGAACCGTCTTCGAGCCAGAGCAGGGACCAGCCCAGGCCCACCAGCACGATGGTCGCCACAATCGGGCGGGTCAGACGGTCGAGGATCTGATCGTCCACGGTCGTCCCGGTGCGACGCACCAGCCAGCGCGCGACGGGGAACAGGGCGAAGCGTACGACCAGGGAAACGACGGCGACCATGAGCATGCTCATAACCACGTGCACCAGCCGCGAATCGGTGCTGTCCAGCCAGTTGATCAGGCCCTCCATCGATGGGTCCTTCCGGAAAGAAATGAGGGGGAGCGCCGCAGCGCTCCCCCCATCCTAGCCTGAATCGGTTCCGCCGGCTAGCGGTCGCGCGGGAAGCGCGGCGCCGAAGGCAGATCCTTGCGGTCCTTCACATCCTGGAGCAGGACCTCGACGGCTTTCTCCAGCTGGGGATCACGGCCCTGACGTACGAGGTGCGGCAGGTTGTCGACCTCGATGTCCGGGTCGACGCCGTGGTTCTCCACGTCCCACTCGCCGTCCAGGTTGTAGAGGCCGAACTCGGGGAAGGTCACGCTGCCGCCGTCCATCAGCGGCACGTTGGTGGCGATGCCCACCAGCCCGCCCCAGGTCCGCATGCCGACGACCTTGCCCAGCTTGTAGTGCTTGAAGTAATAGGGCAGGGCGTCGCCGCCGGAGCCGGCGTGGGCGTTGCTGACCATCACCATGGGGCCGTTGAAGGCCGTGCCCGGCGAGCGCCAGTCCTGCCCGTAGCGGGGTTTCCACATGTTCACGAATTCCGCCCGCAGGATGTGCATCAGGAAGTCGGGGATGAAGCCGCCGCCGTTGTAGCGCTCGTCGATCACGAGACCCTCGAGGCGCAGCTGCGGGTAGTAGGCCTTGGCGAACTCCTGCACACCGGCGATGGCCGTATTGGGCAGATGGATATAGCCGAAGCGTCCGCCGGACATCTCGGCCACCTTGCGGCGGTTGCCCTCGACCCAGGCGGTGTAGCGCAGGTCGATGTCCAGGCCGACGGGCTGCACCGTCACCTTGCGGGGTTCGCCACGGGGGCTGTCGGAGATCTCGAGTACGACCTGGCGGTCCACCTTGTCCTCGAACAGGCTGTAGGGGTTGGTCGGGGCCTGCAGGGCCACGCCGTCCACCGACAGCAGGAAGTCGCCTTCAGCCACCTTGAGGCCGGGGCCGTAAAGAGGGGTGCTGGCGTTGCGGTTCCAGTCGCGTTCGGTCAGGATGTTGACCATGCGGTAGCGTCCACTGTCGCTGTCGAGGACGAAGTCGCAACCCAGCAGGCCCGTGCCCACACTCTCGGGGCGCGGCGCCTCGGCCGATCCGCGCACGTAGGAGTGACCCGTACCCAGCTCGGAGATCAGCTCGCCGAGGATGTAGTCGAGGTCGCGGCGGTCGCTGACGTAGGGCACCAGCTTGCCGTAGTTGTCGCGCAGGCTTTCCCAATCCACGCCGTGCATGCCGGGGTCGTAGAAGTAGTCCCCTTCGAGACGCCAGGCATCGATGAAGATCTGCTCCCACTCCTCGGCGGGCACGCTCTTGGCGCGCATCTCGTCTATGCGTAGGGGTTTCTTGGCCGGCTTCTGGTCCGCCGCGGCGCTGACGATGCCCCAGGTGCGGTTGGCGGTGTAGAGCAGGCTCTTGCCGTCGTGGCTCAGGGTATAGCCGTTGCAGCTGCCGAGTACGTCCTTGCTTTCCCGCTCTTCCATGTCGAACAGGTGCAGCGACGCGTCGTCGGCTTCGGCGGGGGCGCTTATGTAGAAGAGCTTGCCGCTGGCGGCCTCAAGTGAGAAGTAGTTGCCGGCCTCGACGTCGAGAGCCACGATGCGGTGGCCGATGCCGTCGAGGTCGATGACCGTCGCTTCGACCTCGTCCTCGTCGTCCTTGTCTGCGTCATCCTTGTCTCCGTCGTCGTCTTTCTCGCCTTCATCCTCGTCGTCGTCCTTCTTGGCGTCCTTCTCGGCATCCTCGTCCTCGTCCTCGTCCTCGTCCTCCTCGAAGGAGACCTCGTCGCTCTCCGGGGCAAAAGGATGTTCGCCGTCGGCGGCCAGCACGATCAGGTAGAGGCCGTCCTGCTCGGTCCAGAGGGGCTTGAGGTCGTAGCCGCCGATGCGGGGGTTGAAGTGGCGCGACGAGGCGAAGTACAGGTATTTGCCGTCGGGATCAAAGGCCACCGAGTGGTCGTCGGTGAAGCCTGCGGTGGCCCGGGTGGCTTTCTCGGCGTCGGTGTCGTAGAGGAAGACCGAGCGGAATCCGTTGGGCTCACCAATGGCGTAGGCAACCCAACGGCTGTCGGGGCTCCAGGACACGTCGAACTGACGTCCTGTAGGGTCCTGGTCGATCTTATGACTCTTGCCCGATTCCAAATCCACGAGCCGCAGGATGCGGGCCGCGTCGTAGGTCAGGATCGACTTGCTGTCGGGGGACCACTGCAGGCCCACGTAGTAGGTGTCGCTGCCCTTGGTGACCTGACGCTCCTCGCCCTCGCCGTCGCCGCGGCGCACGTGCAGCTCATACTCGCCGCTGGCGTCGGAGAAGTAGGCGACCCACTTGCCGTCGGGCGACCAGGCGGGGCGGCGTTCGTGCACGCCGGGCGTGCCCGAGATGTTCCGTATGTCGCCCTTTTCCGCAGGAACGGTGAAGAGCTCGCCACGGGCCGAGAACACGGCCCTTTTGGCGTCGGGGGCCAGGTCGGCGTTGCCGATGCGCCGGGCGGCGCTGACGATGTGGGGCCGGGCGCCGATGCGGTCGTCATGCAGCGCGATGGTGAGTTTTTGACTCTTGTCCGTGGCCAGATCCAGCACGTAGAGCCAGCCGCCGTTCTCGTAGATGATGGTGCCGTCGCCGAGGCTCGGCCACTTGACGTCGAAGTCCTTGTGATTGGTCAGCTGCTTGAAGTCGCCAGAGACGGTGTCGTAGCTCCAGATCTGCAGGCGCTTGGTGCGGTCGCTCGTGAAGTAGATCTTCTGGCCGGACCACATCGGGAAGTTCTCACTGCCGGGCCAGTCGGTGATCTGGGTCGTGGTGTCGGCAGTGAAGTCGTAGACCCACACGTTCTGGGCCATGCCGCCTTTGTAGCGTTTCCAGGTGCGGTTCTCGCGGGTGATACGGTTGTAGGCCAGCTTCGTGCGGTCGGAGTTCCAGCTCGAAAGGCCGCCGGTGGGCAGGCCAAGTGATTGTGGCATGCCGCCTTCGATCGAGACGGTCCAAAGGTTCCCTTCGCGGAACGTGAAGCTCTCACGGCTGCTCTGGAAGCGCACCGACTTGCCGTCGGGCTCCCAGTCGATGACGCGGTCGGGCATGGGATGCCACGTCAGGCGGCGGGGCTCGCCGCCTGAGGATGGGATCACGTAGACGTCGTTGTTGCCATCGTAGGAGCCGCTGAAAGCGATCCATTCGCCGTCGGGGGAGAACTTGGGCTGCGATTCCACGCCCACGTGGGAGGTCAGCCGTCGGGCTTCGCCGCCCTCGCTCGTAACGACCCACAGGTTGCCGCCGTGCACGAACACGACGCGGTCGCCGTGAATGTCCGGGTTGCGCAACAGTCGCATGTCCTGGGGATCGAAATCGGCGGCGGTTACGGCACTGAAAGCCAGCAGTACCACGAGGAACGGGAGGACGCGTCGCATGCGGATCTCCTTGTTGGATTGCAGGGGTCAACAACAACCGCCCATCTTGAAACCAGGCGGCCCCGAACACAACGAAGAACGTGAGAGGATGTTGCGAAAAAGGGCCCCCTCCAGAAGGAAGGGGCCCTTAACATATTAAGAAACAGCGATGTTAAGCTACTTGATCAAGGTCAGGCTCGTACTCGTCAGCCCCGCCGGAGCTCGGACCACGGCGTAGTAGGTGCCCGACGGAAGTGGACGCCCACCGTCGTCGCGGCCGTCCCACTTGGCGGAATGCTCTCCGGCCGGCAAGTCGGTCGACAGCAATGTGCGCACGCGCCGACCGGCGACGTCGTGGATCGCGAGGTTCACCGCGCCCGCCGTCGGCGAAACGAAACGGATTTCGGTGATCGGGTTGAACGGGTTCGGAGACGCTGAGACGCTCAGGGTCCGACTGGGCAGATCGTCGGCAACTCCGACTGTTACGCCCTCGGTCACACTCAGGCGCTGATCGGCGGCGAGACCGACGAGGGTCTGGATCGTGCCGGACGGCCAGAAGATTTCCACAGTATCGACTACGGCCGCAGCACCGAGACCGAACTCGACGGTGTGTGACGGCTGGGCCATGGTGCCTTCGCCCGCCCTTATCTCGCGCACCTGCGAGAGTCCGCCCGACACCAGTCGGACCTTGGCTCCGATCGCGTCGGAGTTGGAGTCGGTGCCGGTCAGGTCGAGGTGGAACCAGTGGTTGTCGTTGACGATGTCGTTACGGATCAGGCGGTTGCCGCCGTCTGCCGCAATGTAGATATCAAGGTCCCCGTCTCCGTCAAAATCGCACCAGGCACAGGAGGTGCTGTTGCCGGGGGTGTGGGGGAATCCCTGGGTCACGAAGGCGAACACGCCGCCACCGTCGTTACGGAGCAGCATGTCGGTTGAATTGATGCGGGCGACGTACAGGTCGAGGTCGCCGTCGTTGTCGTAGTCGCCCCAGGCGGCGCCGCGGCCGTTGCCGGCGTCGCCGAGGGCGCCGCCGTTGATCAGCGAGAATCCCGCGCCGGTGTTGCGCAGCAGCACGTCTGCGGTGCCGTCGTTGGTGAAGTAGAGGTCGAACTTGCCGTCGTTGTCGTAATCGCCCCAGCACACCGAGCCGCCGTTGCCCATGTCGCCGAGCATGCCGGCCGTCTGGTCGTAGTAACCCAGGGTGAGGCCGTTGAGCAGCAGCTGGTTGGCGCCGCCGCGGTTGGTCAGGTAGGGGTCGGGGTCCCCGTCGTTGTCGTAATCGCACCAGCCGACGCCGGCGCCGTTGCCCGCATTGGCGATCGTGCCAGACTGGGAGAAGAAGAACCAGATGCCTCCGCCGACGTCGCCGTAGGCGCGGTAAAGGGCGTTGGCGACGGCGTAGTTGGCCACGTGGAGGTCGAGCTTGCCGTCGACGTTCTCATCGGTCCAGGCAGCACCGCGTGCGGGGCCGCTGTCGTTGTGCGGAGATTGGCTGACATCGGTGAAGACGCCGCCGTCGTTGCGCAGCAGCCGGTTCGATTCCAGATCGCGGGTCATGTAGAGGTCCGCATCGCCGTCGTTGTCGTAGTCGGCGAAGATCGATGCGTAGCCGCGGCCGGCGTCGTTGAGGGGCGCGGTCGTGATGTCGGTGAAGGCGCCGCCGTCGTTGCGCAGCAGGACGTTGGCGGATTCGAAGTTGGTCACATAGAGATCGTGGTCGCCGTCGTCGTCGATGTCGATCCAGGACACGCCGTTGGACGTTCCGGTACCGGCGAGATCGACGGTCGTCACGTCGGTCCAGTCGCCTGCGCCCTCGGTGATGCCGGTGACGACAAGGGAGTAGGCCTGGGCCTGGGACAGATTGCCCTTGTGTGTCACGCGCACGGTCACCTGACCGCCGGTGGCGGCGGCTATCTCCACCTGCTCGACGTTGTCGCGGGTGTTGTCGCCGTGGGTGGCCGCGGAGCTCGGGGACGCGGGGTTGAGGATCCAGGGTTCGCTGGTCAGGCCGTCCTGAATGATGCGGACATCGAGGTCGTTGATCAGCATGGAGTCGGTGGGGTCGAGGGCGGCGGCCGCGGGGTTGCCGGCGACGTCGGCCCAGACCAAGGTCACGGCCAAAGGCTGGCCCGGCAACGGATCGTAGACGTACTCGTCGACAGCGCCATTGGCCAGGGAACCTTCAACGAAGACGGCTAGGTCGACGGTTTCGATCGCGGTCCTCGTGTTCATCAAACCCCAGCCGAACCTGTAGTCGGGTCCGACGTAGGAGCCCGCTTCGTCTGCTGTATGGATGAGCAGGGCCTTGAGTGTGGAAGCCAAGGGCAGAGAGCCTAGTTGGGCCTGATAGTACTCGGAAACCAGGGCGGCCGAGCCGGCTGCGCTGGGCGAGGACATCGAAGTGCCGCTCAACGAGGCATAGCTCGCATCGGTACCTACGTAGGCGCTAGTGAGCCCCACGCCGTTGGCCACCAGGTCGGGCTTGATGCGGCCGTCATCGGTGGGGCCGTAGCTGCTGAAGCTGGCGGGGCTCACGCCGCCGGGATTGGTATAGCCGCCGGGAATGTCGTTCACGGCGCCGACGACCATGATGTTCTTGGCGGTGCTCTTGGGCGAGAGGGTGTCGTAGCCGGTGGCGCCGCCGTCGGCATCGCGAGTGGCTGTACTCCAGGCCCAGGTGCCGCCGATCCACACATAGTGCCCACCACCGGCGCCGGGGCCGGAGTCGCTGCGGTCGTTGCCGGCGGACTTGAAGACGAGATAGCCGGGGGCGTTGCGGGCGATGATGTCCCAGTTGCGGGCGCTGTTGTCGTAGAAGCCGAATTCGTAGTCCTCAACGGCGCTCACGCCGATGTTGCCGTACCAGTACCAGTTCGAATCTCCGCTGTTCCATTGCCAACCCGTAGCCACGCCGTAGGAGTGGTTGGAGATGTGCATACCGCCGGCGGCGGCCGTGGTCATTTCGGAGTCGTCGGAGGTCCAGTTCCAGGCTCGGAGCAGGGCGGCGGGTGCCATGCCCTTGGCGTTCGAACTCACGCCGGCCCCGATCATCGTGCCGGCGACATGAGTCGCGTGGAAGTGTTCGGCGCCGGCACCGTCCATCTGGGTCACGCGACCGCCGAATTCCTGGTGGGTGCCGCGGACGGCGCCGCCGTCCCACACGCCGAGGCGGCCTGTGCCCAGGGTCGAACCGTCGAGGGAATAGGGAGCCGACCATACGTCGTCGGTGCTCACCGTACGGGCGGCGTTCAGATTGTGGGTGATGTAGTAGATGGGAAAGCCGTCGTCGCGGATTCCCATCAGTTCCCGCTCGTCGTCGGCACTTGTTCCGCTGTTGGTCGCAGCGTCGCGAGCGAGCAGTTCCTGGTAGGCAACCCCCCGACGGGCTTGGTATTCAGCTTCGAGGCGAAGGCTGAGAACGCGCAGTCCTTCCACGTCTGTTCCCGGCGCCGTGGGGGCGGGGGTCGGTGGTGCGGCCAAGGCCGATAGGGACAGAATGAGCAGGACGAATAGGGCGATGCGACTCATGCCGGACTCCTCGGGATTGCGATCAGCCGCCTCGAGACCACGATCTCGGGCGGAATACGACGCCAGAAGACCCATACGGGTCTCAGACGCTTGAAATCTTGGCGGGGTATTAAGTCTAGCACATCATAAGCCGGAAGTACTCAAATGTGCCACATCTGTGGTCAACGCTGAAATAATCTCTGCCAGAACGAACCTTTTTCGACGGTTGAAGCCGCGAGAATCCTGACTTCACCGAGAGCGCGTCCGTCGAGTGTGGCGGTGGCGGAGCCCACTTCGTCGCCGGCCATGACTGGGGCGGCGAGTTTATCGGGTAGGTCGAATTCGAAGACGACGTCGGCTGTGCGTTCCTTCTGCACGCCGATGATCAGCGGTTCGGAGAAATTGAGGACGATGTTCTTCTCCTTGCCGCCGGCGACGGGCCAGGCTTCGGGCAGGGGTTCGCCGGCCTCGGCGACCAGAGTGAGCCGGGTATACATGTTGAAGCCGCGAGCCATCAAGCGGGTTGTTTCACGGCCCCGGCCTTCATTGGTAGGGGCGCCCATGACCACGGAGATCAACCGCACACCCTTTTGACTCGCCGCCGCCGTCAGACAGAAGCCGGCCTGGCTCGTATATCCCGTCTTAATGCCTTCCAGACCGCGGAACTTGCCCACCAGGGGATTTGGGTTGGTGAGCAAGAATAGTCCGTCGCGGAACGGCACTTGGTCCATCATGGCCCACTCCAGAGCATCCGGAAACTTGGCCACTTCGCGACCGAGCAGGGCCATGTCGTAGGCCGAAGAGAGGTCCGACTGTTGTCCGCCGGCGGGCGGCAGGCCGTGAACGAAGTGAAAGCTGGTGTCGTGCATGCCGAGTTCCGCGGCGCGGGTGTTCATCAGTTCCACGAAGGCGGACACGCTGCCGGCCAGATGCTCGGCCAGAGCAACGGCGGCGTCGTTGGCTGATTGGATGGCGAGGGCCATCAGCAACTCCTGCACCGTGAATGTCTCGCCATGCTTCAGGTAAACCTGGGATCCGCCCATGTTGCTGGCCTTAGCCGAGACCGTGACAGTGTCGTCCGCGCTCAAATCACCGCCCGCCACATGCTCCAGGACGATCAGCTCGGTCATCATTTTGACCATGGACGCCGGTGGTAGAGGCGTGTGTTCGTTTTCGGCGTACAGGACCTCGCCGGTACGGGCGTCCATCAGCAGAACGGCCTTGTATGCTTCCTGTTGGGCGATCGAGATGCTGCAAAGCAGGGTCAAGAGCAGCAACGAGAAGAACAGTGGTCGAGCGGTGTAAGTCCTGAACATGGTGTCCTTGAGAGGATGCGGGTGAGCTTGGAACGGGGCCAGCGCAACGTATCGCCGGCCCCGTCCAGGTGTCAAGGGGTGTCCCGTAGCTCAGCGCGGGATAATAGACAGCTGAACCGAGCCGGTTAAGCTGGTCCCTTGCAAGCAGCCGTCGGAACGTGGTCTAGTGGCGCAGGAGGTAGCTGGATGCGAGGCATCGTTGTAGTGGGAATCGTTGTTCTGGGGTTGATGGCGGCTTCGGGATGCGCCCACAAACCGCCGAACACCGATGTCTGGGCTGATGCCTGGCGTTGGACAGCTTCCGCCGACTCCCTCTCATTGACTGCATTTCTCGACCTGCCCGCTTCTGCAGTAGAGTCTCGCCGCAGTGCGGCCGATGATCATCTCGAGCGATCACGCCGCGCCAGGACTCATGCCGATCGTATGAAGCACTTGATTGCCGCTGCAGGACTCACTCCCGACGACGCCCATCTCTGGCTCGATCTCGCCCGTGAATGCTCCGACGTCGGTGATGTCGACAGGGCTTTGAGCTGCGTCCAGGCAGCTCAGGCGGCCCTGCCCCGCGTGCCTGGCGTCAAGCGTGCCGACCTGAAGACGGAACTCGCCGTCGAGCGCGCTTGGTTGCATCGGGACAAGGGACAATGGGTCATGGCGCATGCCTGGGCCGACAGCGCCGTGTCGTGGAGTCCGAATGAGCGAGGCGTGCTCGTGGTCCTGGGGATTGTCCGCGCTTCCCATGGCGATGTCCCCGGTGCTCTGAACGTCGCCAAGGACATCGAACTCAAGCACCCGACCTGGTTCGAGTGGCGCTGGATCCGCGGCATGACGGAAGTGGCCCGCGGTCGCAATCAGGACGCTTACCACTGGTTGCGCGACGTGCGCCCGGAAAGGCCGTGGTCGAAGCGTTTCTGGTGCGATCTTGCCACAGTCTGCGAGTGGCTCGGGGATCGTGAGGAAGCCGAGATCTACCATCGCTACGCTCTCGATGCGCTGGGATTGCCGCCGGGAACGACGACAGAGATCCGAACCTCGGTGCCCAGTGAGGACGGCGGCACCCTTGATCTGCCCCTTTGGCGCGCCTACGACCATCTGCCGGCCGCCGGTTCCCGTCTCGGGTGGGCGCTCGTGGCCGCCGACAGCGCGTTGGCATGGCCCGGGAAGCCCTCGCCGGTTTGGGCGGACGTGGCGTCGGTGTTGCTCAGTGTCTGCATCCGCATAAACGTTGCGGAACACCTTTGCCGGGAGCGGCGAGGCCTCATCTATGCGGAGATGGGGGCCAAGGAGCTGGCAAGGGAGGACTTCCGCCGGCTCGTCGCCGATGTCGGCTATGAAGGGATCAAGAGCGGCGACGCCTTGAGCTGGTATGGTCGTCTGTTGCTCGAAGATCGTCGTTGGCGTGAAGCTGCCGTGTCTCTGCGCAAGGCGGTGGCGATGAACGATACCGACGCCCGCAGCTGGGGGGATTACGGCCTCGCCTTGCTGATGAGTCGGCAGGACACTGCCGGGGAGGAGGCCCTGGGGCGGGCTCTGGAACTCGATCCCGGCCTGGCCGCGGCCTGGTTCAACAGGGGGCTCGCGCGATATCACGCCCAGCGTTGGGACGAAGCGGTGGCCGATCTCGAGCAGGCCCGGAGCCTGGCTCCTGACAACGATGAGATCCTGAATGTTCTGCAACAGGCGGCACAGCGGGCGCGTGTCGACCGCGAACGCTAGCGGGTTGCGGGGACAGGTGCATCAGCCATATAGGAACGGAGCCGCCAGACGAGGAGAGCTGTACACAGCACCCCACCGACGATGTCGGCCAAGGCCATGCCATACCACCCACCCACCAGCGCCCCCGCCCGCAAACCCAGCCATACCCCGAGCGGCTCCAGCAACACCCTCATCGTAAAATTCGGCAGCATGCCCATCAGCCCTTTGCCCTGGGCGTGGAACCAGAACGCCGTAATGTTCACGATGCTCAACATGGGCCGGGCGACGGTCACCCAGCGGACGAGCGGAACGCCGGCGGCGATGACCGAAGCCTCGTCGGTGAACAGGCCCAAGGCCCAGCGTGGGAACAGGATCACCGGGATCGAGAGAAACGCCATGAGGGTCAGGGCGTGGCGCAGGGTCAGCAACGTGGCTTCGCGCACTCGATCGCGGCGGCCGGCGCCATGATTTTGGCCCACGATGATCATCATGCTCATCGAGATGCCCAGGGTCGGCAGGAACACGAAGCTGAGCAGCCGTGTGCCGGCTCCGAAGGCGGCGATGGCGTCGGTGCCGTAGGACGTGAGCATGTCGGTGATCAGGTAGGCCGACACGGGCATCGACAGGTTGGCCACGAAAGCGGGGGCCGATACGGCGGCCAGGCCGGTCAGCAGGCTCGGATCCCACGACCAGGCCGCGCGCTCGAAGTGCACCTTGCGGCTTTTGTTGCCCAGCTCCTTGAGCACGACCAGCGACGCAACCAGGAAGCTCGCCGCCGTGGTCACCGCCGCCCCGGCCACGCCCATTTCGGGGATCGGCCCGAGCCCGAAGATGAATACGGGGTCGAGCACGACGTTCAGGCCCAGCGCCACGGCCATGACCTTGAAGGGGAAGATGGTGTCGCCCTCGCCCCGGAACAGCGAGTTGACGACCATGGGAAAGAGCCCGAACGCCGCCGCACCGTAGGCGATGCGCGTGTAGAGAATCGCTCCGTCGGTCACGACGGGATCGGCGCCCATACGGCGCAGCAGCGCCGGCGCACCGATCAGTCCTGCGGTCATCAGCAAAGCGGTCATGGCGCCCAGGACGATCAGCACGTGCCACAGCAGGTTGCGCACGCGACGGTCCTCGCCGGCGCCGGTCAGCCGCGACACGAACGAGGTAGCCCCTTGGCCCAGGGCGCCGGCCAGCGAGTGGATCAGGTACGACACGGGGAAGGCCAGCGACACCGCCGCCATGGCCTCGCGGGAGTAGCGCCCGAGGTACAGCATGTCGACCAGCCCGAAGGCCGTGACCAGGAACATGGCCATGATCATCGGGATGCTCAGGCCGAGCAGGGTGCGGTTGACGGGTCCTTCGAGCACGGGGTTGGAGCCGTCTGTAGGGCGTTGACCGGCTCGTCGCATGCGATCCATGAAAGCGGACATGGGGACCTCGGAGTTGAAGGGGGAGGGCCGCTCCAAGGAAACACGGAACGGTCGACGGCGCCACTTCGGTGATTGTGGGCGACGACCCGTCCCGCTACCATCATCGTCAATGCCGTTGTGAAAAGGAGACTCGTGATGACCGATCCCGGCATGATGATCGAAACTCCGCGCCTGCGTCTGCGGGAATTCCACCTCGACGACGCCGCGGCCATGCACGCCATGAACGCGGATCCCGAAGTCCTGCGCTTCACCGGCGATGTCCCCTTCGCAAGCCTCGAGGAGGCCCGCGCGTTCCTGCTCGCCTACGACCAGTACCGCACCCGCGGCATGGGACGCTGGGTCATGGAGGAGAAGCAAGGCGGGGCGTTCGTCGGCTGGTGCGGCCTGAAGTACGACCCCGACATCGACGAGGTCGATCTGGGGTTCCGACTGCCCCGGGCGGTCTGGGGTCGGGGTTACGCCACCGAGGCGGGACGGGCCTGCCTGGAGTACGGCTTCGGGAAGCTCGGACTGAGGCGGATCGTGGGGCGGGCCATGGCGGACAACGCCTCATCCCACCGGGTCCTGATGAAGCTGAGCATGGTCGAGGTCGAACGGAAGACGGACGAGGGCGCGATGTGGGTCATCTATGAGGTGACAAGATGAAAAAACCGCCCTGCTCGCAAAAGCAGGGCGGTCCCGAGTCCAGACGTCTGGACTAGCCCAGCGCCTTGAACACCTTCTCGATCTTCTTCATCGCCCAGTCCACGTCCTTCTTCTTGATCGTCAGCGGCGGCGCGATGCGGATCACGGTCTCGTGGGTCTCCTTGCAGAGCATCCCTTCGGCCATGAGCGCTTCGCAGTAGGGGCGGGCTGGACGGTCCAGCACCAGGCCGATCCACAGGCCGGTACCTCGCACCGTCTTGATGCTCTTGGCCTTGACCTTGCCCAGGCGGTCCATGAAGTAGGTGCCCTGCTTCAAGGAGTTCTCCACCAGCTTCTCCTCGACGATCACCTTCAGGGCCTCGTTGGCTACGGCGCAGCCCAGAGGGTTGCCGCCAAAGGTCGAGCCGTGGTCGCCGGGGTTGAACACGCTCATGACCTCGTCGTCGGCCAGGAACGCGCTGACGGGGTAGAAGCCGCCGCTCAGGGCCTTGCCCACGATCAGGCCGTCGGGGCGCACGCCCTCCCACTCGTGGGCGAACATCTTGCCGGTACGGCCCAGGCCGCTCTGGATCTCATCGCAGATCAGCAGCACGTTGTTCTTCTTGCACAGGTCCGCGGCCTTCTTCAGGAAGCCCTTGGGCGGAATGATGATGCCGGCCTCGCCCTGGATGGGTTCGACCATGAAGGCGCAGGTGTTCGGCGTGATGGCGGCTTCGAGGGCCTTGGTGTCGCCGAAGGGGATCACCGTGAAGCCGGGGGTGAAGGGACCGAAGCCATCCTTGTACTGGTCCTCGGTGGAGAAGCCCACGATGGTCGTCGTACGGCCGTGGAAATTGTTGGCGCAGACGATGATCTCGGCCTTGTCCTTCTTGATGCCCTTGACCTTGTAGCCCCATTTGCGTGCGGCCTTGATGGCTGTCTCGACGGCCTCGGCGCCGGAGTTCATGGGCAGGGCGCGCTGGTAGCCGGTCATCTCGGTGAGGGTCTTGTAGAAGCCGGGCAGCTGATCGTTGCGGAAGGCGCGGCTGGTCAGGGTGACCTTGGCGGCCTGGCGGCGGAACACTTTCAGCAGGCGGGGATGGCAGTGACCCTGGTTGACGGCGCTGTAGGCGGCCAGACAGTCCATGTAGCGGTTGCCCTCCACGTCTTCCACCCAGATGCCTTCGGCCTTCGTGATCACCAGATCGAGGGGATGGTAGTTGTGGGCGCCGAACTTGTCCTCCATCGCGATGAACTTCTGGGTCTTCTTCATGGGGTCACCTGCCGGTCGTTGAGGGTCGTTCCCTGCGGCATGGGCCGCACACGTGTATGTCCAGCGTCCTTGGGGGCGCGACGGGCCTAAGATAGGCCATGCGAACGCGGCTTCCAAGTGCGTTTCGGGGGAATCCGGCGGGTTGTGCGGATGATGCGGCTGACATGGATCAAGTCAGGGACAACAGTCGGAATCAAGGGAGACATTGACGGCGGCTGCGATCTGGTACCATTGATGAATCGATCAATTGCGCAGAGCAATAGCACTTTCGATGTCGACGATATGTCCATCCCCGTCGATCGCGCGGTAGGAATAGCGGATCGTCAGCGGAGAGACTGGGTCGGGGCTGAATTGGATCATCCGAACGCTCGTGGCGGTCAAGCTGGTGCCGGCGCCGTCGGTCAAGGTCCTGTCGTCCTCGTTCCACTCGAAGCGATAGGTTACGTTGCCCACGTCGTCCATCAAAGCGATCCCGTTGCCGGGGTTGGTCTCCTGCACTCGGTCGGGAACCGTGTAGATCATGTATCCCGACGAGACCCGCATCTGACGGCTGATGATCGTCGAGAGCTGGGTAGCTTCGGCCTGGCCGACCATCTTGTGGGCGCCCGACTTGAAGCTGCGGTCAACGCCCCTGTAGACGGCTCCGGCCCCGAGGGTGACCACCATGCTCAACATGATCACCAGCATGAGCTCGATCAGGGTCAGGCCGGACTGCCGGCTCTTAGAACGGATCGGTTGCATCCCAGGTCTCCTCCCAGCCGGCCTTCTCGTAGACGCCCGTCAGGGGAAAGGACGGCGGTGTCCTGCCGGTGACGCGCGAGTCGTAGTGGTAATCCTTCTGGTAGCCGTGGATGATCGTCCCGTTGCGGAACTGGCCCACCGCCCCGCGGTATTTCTGGATCAGACCGCCCCAGATCGTCAGCGTTCCCCGCGGAGCTCCGGATGTGTAGTTCTCCACCGTGATCGATGTGTCGAGAGCCATCAGCACGGCGTTGACGATCAGGTTGTTCTGGTTCGCCGCGTTGTCCGCGAACACGATATTCCTCTCCGCCACTAGACCGAGCAGATCGTTGCAGCCCGGCTGCGGTGCGCCGGCGGCGTTGCTGGCTTCGTAGGTGACGTCGTCGATGATCCGGATGTCGCGTTGGCTTGCAACGGTCAATTCGCCGTCGAGCACACCCTTGATGTACACGTCGCCGTCGCTGTAGAAGATCCCGTCGCTCAGAGTCGCGATTTCGACCGAAACCCAATCGCCGTGGGTGTCGGCGTGAGCCCGGTAGCGCAGCCATCCCGGTGTGCGGGAGGCCGCCTGGACTCCTGTGAATCCCAGTTCGATGTCCGTCTCCACGCCGGTGAAGACGCCGCCGAACATGCTGAGATGCCGCAGGTCCGGGAGGTCGGTGGGCATCTCGATCATCGGCGCATTCAGTTCGGCGCCTGCCGCGAAACGGGGTGCGTTCGAGCCGACGGGCCAGTCGCTCATATCATCGACCCGGTAGTTCGGGTAGCCGATCATATGGTCGGAGGAGGATGTGATGCGTCCGGTGAATTGCGGAGTGCCGGCGAAGTGGAACGTCCCGTTCGTATGAAGGCGTCCTTCGACATGGTCGCCGCTGATGTACCAGAGGGCGACCGAACCGTTGGTCTCCTCATCGGTGAACATGGCGTACTGCGCGAACGACGTCATGCGGACCCGCTGACGTACACGACGCTCGATGCCCTGCGACCGGCCGACGCTGTCGAGCATGAAGGCTTTGACGACCGACCAGGCCGCGCTCGTATCCACGAGGCAGTGGACCGTGTAGGTGCCATTGCCGGGTCCGATGACATCCTGGAAGACCACGAAGTCCGAGGTGGGGGGGGTGTGGAGTTCCGAGAGGTAGCGGAGCGCTCGTTCCTTGCCGCCCTCGGCCAGCCAGAAGGCGCGCTCCGAGTCCAGCTTCGCCTGAGAGGAACGGATCTCGTGTCCGACCATCGAGAAGAAGCCGGCGCCGAAGATGAACATCGAGAACACCAGGATCAGCACTACGAACAGCGCGTGTCCTGTTTCACCGGATATCGGAGGGGTCTTGTACTTCATGGCTGTCTCCCCGCCTCAGTTCTCGTAGACGAACGTCGTCAACAATGCGGTTCGCTCGTTCGTCGCGTCGATGTCCCAGGTGACGGCACAGGCGATCGCCTTCATATCCATTTCCGGGGCGTTTTGTTGGATCGCGACCGTGACGGTGTATGTCGTGGACCCCACGAGGCGCTGCTCCGTCCAGGGATCGATCAGCTCGTAGGGCTGCGCGACCGTCCGCTCGAGGGCCTCTTGGGCCAGCAGGGTGGCGGCACGTTTCCGTTCCTCCTGCTCCAGCCCCATACGGCCGTGGGCAAAGAACTCGACCATGCCGATGGTGACGATGCTCAAGATGAGTGTGGCGACCATGATCTCGATGAGCGTCATGCCGCGCTGACCGGGTCGGTTAGGGGTGCGCCGCGTTTCCATATCGGAAATGAGAGCCATCAGCTCGACTCCGGTCTGGCGACGCTGAACCGTCGCGACTCAGTGAATATGATCTTCAGGGATACTATCGACACGATCGGGGGCTTATTGAGGAAAATGCGGTCCAGACGCTTCAGTGTGGTCGATCGCCTCGAGCTGTGCTGCGGCGAGATGCAGCATGCTTGAAGACAGGGCACTTTTGTGCTAGTGATATTGAAAGTAAAAAATCGCTATATTGTGGATTTTGTGATTCTGGAGCTGGAGGTACGACGATGTCCGGAATCAATTGCTGGGAATTCATGAAATGCGGGCGCGAGCCCGGCGGCGCGAAGAACGTGCAGGAGGGGCCATGCCCGTCCGCAACGGCGGTAGAGCACAACGGAATCAACCACGGCACCAACGGCGGGAGACGCTGCTGGCGAGTGGTCGATACGGTCTGCAAGAATCGACCTCAGGGATCGATCGTGGACAAGGCTTCGACCTGCGGCAAGTGTCCGTTCTTCGCTCTCGTCCTGCGTGAAGAAGGCTCGGCCTTCGTCTATTGACCCCACCAAAAAAGAACAAAGCAATAAAATGTCGATCTCCGATGAAATAGTGCTTGAAGAAATGAAGAACTTGAATTATTAAAGTATTCGAGGTCGCTGCCGAACCAAGGAGGGTTGGGTGGAGACCGCGGGAACGACAAGGACGTCGTTCGCCTCAGGGACGTGCCGAGTCCGGACGGAGCGCCGGTTGAAGGCCGAGGACCCCCGAAAGGGGCGGGGATGGATCCCCGCGGCTGTCCCGAGGAACAAGGGCTTCGGCCCGGTTCGAACCGCCGAGATGATCCCGACGGGTCGTCATCAGGCTCCGGTGGTTGGCGAACACGCTGTGGGGAGGGGTCCCGGTCGACCTCTCCCCACGATTCGTCCCCGAAAACGGCGGAACCCCGGCGGCAAGGAGGCCCCGCGGCGTGACCCGCACGACCAAGACGGCATCCCGCTCGCGGGATGACGCACCGTTATCACCGCTTCTGCACGGACGGGTCCGCCTCTTGATCGTGGCCACCCTGGTGCGGCGCGGTGCGACTTCGTTTACGGACCTGCGCAAGGCGTTGGAGTTGACCGACGGCACGCTGTCTGTGCATCTGAGGAAGCTTGAAGAGGGCGGCGTGGTGGAGATCGTGAAGGGGTACGAGGGGAAGAGGCCGAAGACGGTGGTCAGGATGACAGGGGCGGGACAGACGATGTACAGGAAGTATATTGAGGAGTTGAGGGAGTTGTTGCCTGGGTTTGAGACCTAGGCGGGGAGCCAACACCAAGTTGGACGCTCCAAGGAATCGCACTTTTAGGTTTACGCTGAGCCCGGCCATCGGGTCATTCATCTCCACACTGTCTTGATGCAATCATTAGGCTGCTTCCGCGCAGCTGGACTTGCCTGCCATATTCCGACATCTCGAGAAGGCTACTTTGTGGGTAGCCGGGAGATGTTGAGATGTTCCCTTCTCGCAGATATCATAGCGGCGAGTTTGAGTTGAAGACGATTCATCTGCCCACGTCCGAGAGGAACATGTCTTGATGATCAGGCACACTCTCCTGCTCAGCCTCGCCATCGTCTTGACGACGTCCTGCTCAATTGATCGGGATCTCGCAGCCGCCCCATCGGCCACAACCGAAATCCTCGTTACCTCCGAGGCTGGAGCCCCCATGGAACTCATGGAGAACGTCGAGTTCTCTTCGGGTACGGCAACCGGCACAGTCATTTCGGTCTGGCCGGACAGCACCAAGCAGACCGTCTACGGGATCGGCACCTCCTTCACCGAATCGTCGGCGTTTGTTCTGGCCCACCTCAAGCCCGAGAGGCGGAGGGAGGTCATGCGGAGGATTTTCGGCGAGGAGGGTGCGGACTTCACCCTGGCCCGCACGCACATCGGCTCGTGCGACTTCTCGGTGGAGGGGAAGTACTCCTACGCCGAGCGTCCGGACGACGCCGGACTGGAAGCTTTCTCGATCGCACCGGACGAGGCCGGTTTCGATCCAGCGAAGCATCCGGGTGTGCGGGATCCGGACTACGACCTGTTGCCGATGATCCGCGAGGCGCTCGCCATCAAGCAGGAGCAGGGGGGCGACGAACTGAGGATCATCGCCTCGGCCTGGACCGCCCCGCCCTGGATGAAGGACATCGAGACGTGGTTCATTCCCGGCTCCGAGGAGAACGGCTGGCAGGGCACAGGGGGCGAGCTGAAGGCGGAGTACGAGGCCGTCTATGCCGACTATCTCGTCAGGTACCTCGACGCCTACGCGTCGTCGGGCGTGGATGTGTGGGGGCTGACGCCGGTGAATGAGCCCCATGGCAATGGCGGCCACTGGGAGAGCCTGAACTTCTCGCCCCAGTCCCAGAACGATTTCATCAAGACACACCTGGGGCCGCAGCTGGCACGCAGCGCCCACGCAGACACGCGACTGCTTGTCTACGACCAGAACCGGGATGGTCTGGAACACTGGACCGACGTGATCTTCGCGGATCCCGAGACGGCTCCCTACGTTTTCGGCGTGGCCGTCCACTGGTACGCGAGCACGTTCAAGGTCTATGAGGACGCCTTCGATCGCGTCCACGCTAAATTTTCGGATATGGCGATCATCCATACCGAGGGCTGCATCGACAACCTCGGAACCGCGGCTCCTGGCGGCGTGGCGGATCCCGCCGGATTCCAGGAGTCCGACTGGTTCGGGAACGACGCCTTCTGGTGGAATCCGAACGCCGCCGACTGGGCCTATTCGGTCGACTGGCAGGGCGTGACCGCGGCCGATCATCCCAGGTACACGCCCGTGCACCGCTACGCGCGGAACATCATCTTGAGTCTGGACCACTGGGGGGGCGGCTGGGTGGATTGGAACATCGTCCTGGACAGCCACGGCGGGCCCAACCACGTGGGCAACTTCTGCGGGGCGCCCATCATGATCGAAACGGAAACCGGCGAGATCCACTACACCCCCGTTTACTGGGTGCTCGCGCAGTTCAGCCGGTCGATCCGACCGGGGGACAAGGCCGTGTGGACACGGCTGGAAATGAGTGAGGAGCTCAAGGCGGGCGATCTCTATGCGTGCGCAACCGTCAATGCTGCAGGGATGTTGGCGGTGCAGGTGTTGAACACTTCGAAACGGAACGTGAAGTACAATCTGCAGATCGGGGGGAGGTTCGCGGAAGTCGAAACTCCCGCGAATTCGGTTCAGACCTTGAACGTGAGTCTCGGCGAGTGATCTTTCTGAACTTTTCTCCCGTTGAGTTCGCCGAGGAGCCCCGATATGGGTAAGCTTACGGGCCCGTTAGAGTCCCAAATTCCTGTAGACATGGTTCTTGTAGAAAAAGTCGTCCGATTCGCCCTTCTTGACCAGAGATGCGTGGGTGTCCGGCCATTCGTAGAGGGCGTAGTCGATGATCTCCCTGCCGAAAGAAATGTGGAGAGCCAGCTGGTCCTTGAGGATCGAAGGGCAGAGCTGAGGGTCGAGCCTCCTGGTGTCGTTCAGGTTGGCGGCGATGATCGGCAGCTTGTGTTCGACGGCGTATTCGATTTCCCAGCGCACATACTTGTAGAGGCTTTCAGCCTTCCCCCCGATCAGGACGATCAGAACCCTCGTGCCTGCCAGGTGCTCGCGTAGCTTGCGCCGGCTGGAGCCGGGGGAGGCGCTGTCATCGAGGGTGTTGATCGCGTGGATATTGTGAATGTTGATGGCCGGTCGCTCGTCGTCGCACCACGACGTCATCTCGAGGAACGACTCCATGTCGTTGTCGGCATCGAAACAGACGTAGGTCTTGTTGGGGTAGGCCATTGATGGTCTCCATGGAGGGCATCGTTTCGAAAGGTGATCCGCTCATCGTATACTCAGCTTGCTTAGGTAGCAAGAGGGTCGAGGGCTGGGGGGGGCGGATGAACTCGGTCACCAGATTGTACACATCCGATGAGCGCATCGACGTGTTCTTGAGTATCAATGTCGTGTCGAAGTCGGGACCCCGGCAGGATTCAGCAATGTCATCATAGGGAGAGCCGTCGATGTACTACCGCCTGCAGGCGATCATCGAGGATCTGCTTTGTCTTTCGCGTCTGGAACAGGGGACCGACGCCGTCGGCCGCGATCTTGGCATCTACAAGGTGGCTGAAGTCCTGTCGTCCGCCGCCCAGAGCTGCCAGATGATCGCCGATGCACGGCAGATGCACCTGCACGTGGATTGCGACGAGAACTTGCGGACCCGGTTGGATCCGGACCTGATGGAGCAGGCGATCGTCAACCTGGTGGACAACGCGGTCAAATACAGCGATCAACCGGGCACGATCAGCATCAGGGCCGAAGTCGTTGAGGATCACGTGTTGATTTCTGTTCAGGACACCGGCCGCGGCATTGAGGCGCACCATATTCCGCGTCTTTTCGAGCGCTTCTACCGCGTGGATAAATCCCGCAGCCGAAGCCAGGGAGGCACGGGCTTGGGGTTGGCCATCGTCAAGCATATCGCCAGATTCCATGACGGCCAGGTCACCGTCATGTCCAAGCTGGACGAGGGCAGCCAGTTCACGATCCAGATCCCCTGGTCGATATCATGATGTTCATCGAATATTCATACGCGGTTCATACGATACACAACTTGGGATCGTAGTGTGTTGACACTCTATCCAATCCAGAACGGGAGTCGTCATGACAACGCACCTGCATAGGGAAATCGACAATCTCAAGACCCGATTGCTCAGCTTGGGCGGCATGGTGGAGGACGGACTCTGGAAGGCGGTTCAGGCGGTCCATGACCGGGATGAAGTCTCTGCACAGGCCGTCATCGACAATGATCACCTGATCGACATGCTGGAAGTGGAACTTGAAGAGGAGTGCCTGAAAGTCCTGGCGCTGTACCAGCCCGTGGCCACGGATCTGCGATTCATCGTCGCCGTCCTGAAGATCAACAACGATCTGGAACGTATCGGGGACCTGGCGGGGAACATCGCCCGCCGCGCCAGATTCCTGGCCCGCCACGTGCCCGTCGAAGCGCCATTCGATTTGCAAGGCATGGCCCGTCGGGCACAGGCCATGCTGCATGATAGCCTTGATGCGCTGATCAATATGGACGCGATCCGGGCCCGCGAGATCTGCAAGGAAGACGATGAGGTCGATGCCATGCACCGCCAGACCTACGGCATGGTTCGCGACGAGATCCGCCGACATCCCGAAAACCTGGAAGCACTGACACAGATCCTATCGATATCAAATCATCTGGAACGTGCGGCCGATCATGCCACCAATATCGCCGAGGACGTGATCTACATGGTCGAAGGCCATATCATGCGTCACGCGGTCGTCGACAAAAGCTGATCCTTCGGCAGGGTGTCCTCGGCAGGGGAAACACATGTGAGTCGATGTAGCGAAATGCTGACGCCGGTTATCGATGCGAGTCCGTCTGCGGTGCATGATTTCTGAAATCAGGGGTGTGCAGGCTCAGTTCAGGGCGGCGAACCATGCGATGATGTGATAACGTCCTGAGGCGTCGCGTTGTGCCGTGCTCCCAGTTAGGCGCAATTCATGGTCAATCATGGAGGAATCGCAATGGGTGAAAAAGGCAGCAAGGACAAGGGCAAGAAGGAAGCTCAGAAACCGGCCAAGCATACGGCCAAGGAAAAGCGAAAGCTGAAGAACGAAAAGAAGAACAAATAGATCTTCGCTGGCTTCACTGCCGTGGTGATTGCTGAGGCGGGTGGCCTAAGCCACCCCACTCCTCATTATTCCGCTATCAGTCGAGGTCAGTCTCGACGAGCCGTCGGCCCGTAGAAATCCTCAGTGTAATCATTCACCATCCGCGCCGTGCTGAACTCGGGAATCACACCGGCCACCGCCGCCCGCATGATCTTCACCCATTTGCGGGGCACTCCGTCGGAGCCGCGGTCGTAGAAGGTTGGCACGACCTCTTTCTCCAGCAGCGTGAACAGCGATTCCACATCTTCGGCGTCTTGGGCCTCGGGGGTGTCGTACTCCCGGCCGTCGCCGATCACCCAGCCGTTGCCGCCTTCGAATCCCTCCACCCACCAGCCGTCGCTGATCGAGAGGTTGGGAGCGCCGTTGGCGGCGGCCTTCATGCCGCTGGTGCCGCTGGCTTCGAGGGGACGCCGAGGCGTGTTGAGCCACACATCGACGCCCTGCACCAAAAAGCGTGCGAGGGCGATGTTGTAACCCTCGACGAGTTGGATCCTGCCGGCAAACATCGGGTCCTGGGACACTCGCCAGATCTCCTGCATGAGGGCCTTGCCCGGTTCGTTCATGGGGTGGGCCTTGCCCGCCATCAGGATCTGCAGGGGACGGTCGGTGTTGCCCAGCAGGGCGGCCAGGCGGTCGCGATCGCGTAACAGAAGGGTGGCCCTCTTGTACGGCGCGAAGCGTCGGGCGAAGCCGATGGTCAGGGCCTCGGGATCAAGCAGGGAGGCTGCGGCCGCCACGGCTTCGGCTGAGGCGCCGTGGCGTCGTCGCTGGGCCGCCAGCTTGTTGCGCACGGTATCGACAAGACGGCGGCGCAGGCCCTGGTGCAGGTTCCAGAATGCTGCGTCGGAGATGTCGAGGCCGTCTTCGGTCAGGTGTTCGCGGTAGCACAGATCGAGGTCCGGGGCGATCCAGCTGGCCATGTGCACGCCGTTGGTGACGTGGGCGATGGGGATGTCGTCTTCGTCGGCTTCGGGCCACAGGTGGTGCCACATGAAGCGGGCAACTTTGCCGTGCAGCTCGCTGACACCGTTGGCGAAGCGGGTGGTGTGCAGGGCGAGGACGGTCATGCCGAAGCGGCTGTTGGCGTCGTCGGGGCGATCTTGGCCCAAGGCCATCAGTTGGTCCAGATCGACGCCGCTGCCTTCGAGGATGCATTTCAAGTACTCACGCACGTGGTCGGAGGAGAAGGCGTCGTTGCCTGCGGCGACCGGTGTGTGTGTCGTGAACACGTTGCTGGCGCAGGACTCAGCCACGGCTTCGGTGAAGGAAAGGCCGTGTCGGCTTACCGCACGACGGATCTGCTCCACCGACAGGAACGCGGAATGGCCTTCGTTGAGATGACAGACATCAGGGTTAATGCCTACGGCTTCGAGGGCTCGCAGGCCGCCCACACCCAGGAGGATCTCCTGACGGATGCGGGTGTCTTCATTGCCGCCGTAGAGGTGGCCGGTGATCATCCGGTCTTCCTCGTTGTTCTCGGGCAGGTCGGTGTCGAGGAGGTAGAGCGCGACGCGACCCACCATCACCTTCCAGATCTGCGCCCTGACCGTGCGGCCGGGGTAGGCTATTTCGAGGATGATGGGCTCTTCGTCACCATTGCATTGGCGAACAGCCGGCAGGCGCTGATAGTCGTTGGCCAGATAGTGCTCGGTCTGGCGGCCGGTCACGTCGACGAGCTGGTGGAAGTAACCGAACTTATAGGCCATGCCAACGGCCACCAAAGGCAGGCCGAGGTCGCTGGCGGACTTGAGATGGTCGCCGGCGAGGATGCCCAGGCCGCCCGAGTAGATGGGCATGCTCTCATGGATGCCGAACTCGGCGCAGAAATAGGCCACCGTCTTGCCGGCCAGTTCGTGATCGGGATCCGGTTGCATGGCGACGCGGAATCGGGTCACGATGCGTTCGACCCGGGCCAGGAATTCGTCGTCGGCAGCCAGGGCTTCGAGGCGGGACGGTTCCATGTCGATGAGCAACGCCACAGGGTTGTGTTTGACTTCGTCCCAACGTGCGGGATCGAGACCTGCCATCAGGGATCTGGCGTCGGGATCCCAAGTCCACCAGAGGTTGGAGGCAAGATCGGCGAGGCCGGACAGAGCGGTAGGAATCTGGAGCTGGCTAGGGAGCTGAGTCTTGGCGGTCATCCGCGTATGTCCTCCGGTCGACGTCATTCCGGGTGCCCAAGCGGGCTGGCCGGGAGATTATGGCGCAGGGCTTAAGAAGATAAGCCCAGGAGCCTCTTGATTTCCAGTTCTGATGGTTTCGGCTCTAAATTAGAAGAGTTGAGGGACTTCTAGGCGGGACTCTCCGCCGAGGGTATGACCCTCCAAGCGAAGCAGACGGGCTTTGACGGACAACCCTCCGGCAAAGCCGACAAGGGAGCCGTCGCGGCCCACGACACGGTGGCAGGGTACCAGGATCGGGACAGGGTTGCGACCGGCGGCCTGACCCACGGCCCTCGTTGCGTTGGGTTGACGGATGCTGCGGGCGACCTCGGCATAGGTGCGCAGCTTGCCGAAAGGGATGGTCAGCAGGCGGTGCCAGACCTTGAGCTGGAATTCGCTTCCGCGGAGATCGACGGGGAACGAGAAGGTTTCGAGCTGCCCGGTGAAATAAGCGGCCAGCTCCTCGCGTAACGGAGTGAAGTGTTCGGAGTCTTCTACCAGTTCGGCCTCAGGCTCGAGTGCTCGGACGACGGCATGGGCATGGGTATGGTATTGGTAGGCGCGGGGCAGGAACTCGAAGCGGACGAGGCCTTCATCGCCGGCCACCGCCAACATGGGATCGAGCACGGTCCGGAGCAGTGCGTACCGGAACATCGTCCACCACCTTGTTGAGACGGCGGAATCGTAACAGATTCCAGGGGACAACGGAAGGGTGCGATGAGCGAAACGAAGACATGGCAGGAACTTCTCGTACGGTTGGCCGACCAGCGACCGGCGTTGCTCGACATACGCAGTGCTGAGGAATTCGTTCGGGGACACCTGCCCGGAGCGGTCAACAAACCGGTCCCGGTGGGTGCATCCGATGCAGACCTCGCTGCAGCTTTACCCAGTCATGTCCTGCCGCCCCGTCATGCCGTTCTGATGATCTTGGCTGCTGAATCGGAGGTCGCCGAATGCATCGCGGCATGGCTCAGGCATCGTGGTCGGATCGAGATCAGTGTCATGACAGCAGCGCCCGACTGGGCCGCCGCTCCGGATGGTGTTCTGGTTCAGGGGGCAGAAAACACCGTACTCTGGGAGGCGCCGCCCTGGTTGACCGGGCACGTCGATCTGCTGCCTGCCCCGTCTCACGGGCCGGTCGTTGATCTGGGTTGTGGCAGCGGCCGCGCCGCGGTTTGGCTTGCGGCCCGCGGTTATGAAGTGTGTGCCGTCGACCGGCATCCGGAGGCTCTGGAATGGGCCGTCGACCTGGCGACAGATCTCGGCGTCTCTCTCGAGACGCTTTGTGCCGATCTGACCGTCGAGTCGGATTGGCCCGGCGGACCTTGGTCTGTCGCGGTCATGCTGCGGTTTCTGCATCGGCCATTGGTGGACGCTCTGCCTGATCTGGTGCGGCCGGGGGGCGTGGTTGTTCTCAGGACATTCCGGTGGGTCGAAGGGGCTTGGACACTGCCGCGTAGGCAGTTCTGTCTTGAGCAAGGGGAGTTGAACACGTTGTTCGATGATCGGGATTGGGAGATCCTGGATCTGCGTGAAGATGACGACGCCGACGGGCGTCCGGGTGCGGGAATTGTGGCTCGCCGTCGAGGATGAGCCGTGAGTCGGACAGGCCGAGGTGCAATATTGCCCCGGCTGAAAATATGATCGAATCAGGAGAACAACATGTCGATACCCCTGACCATCGTCGCTGTGATCCGGGCGCTGCCCGGCTACGAACATGATGTGGAGCAGGCCTTGACGGACCTCGTCGCACCCACCCTGGCGGAGCCCGGCTGCCTTCAGTACGACCTGCACCAGGATCTGGAGCTTCCCGGGGTGTTCCTGTTCTATGAGAATTGGGCGTCGAAAGAAGCGTGGCTGATGCACATGGCGTCGGACCATCTGTCGGGCATGAAAGCTGCGACGCAAGGAAAGACGGCGGACACAGTGATTCACCAGATGGAGAAGATGTCTCGGTGAGTCGCCAGACGATGGATTCAGGTGGGATGGGGCAGAGCAATTGCTCCCGGAGCCGCAAAGAGCTATCATCCCCGCCCAACACGACCTGACCCGCCAGCGGAGGACATCAAGTGGAAATCGGAATCCTGGGCCTGAAATTCACGGGCAAGACCACCCTGTACAATGCCATCACCGGAGCCGGCGCGGCGACCGGCCAGGGCGGTGTCGACCCGAACCGAGCCGTCGGCCAGGTCCCGGATCCTCGTCTCGACCTCTTGACGGCCATGTTCAAGCCGAAGCGACAGATCAACGCCAGCATCGAGTGGGTCGATGTACCTGGCTTCGAACCATCCGGCGAAGGCGGCGTGGGGGATGCGACGAAATTCCTCGAACACGCCCGCCGCGTCGATGCCCTGGCCCAGGTCGTGCGCTGTTTCGACAACGGTGTCGCCACCCCCGATCCCAAGGGCGAAATGGAGACCGTGGCCCTGGAGTTGGCTTTGGCCGACCTGCAGATCGTCGAGAACCGCATCGAGCGCATGAACAAGGACAAGGCGCGCATGGGGAAAATCGACAACCCCCTCGAGCCGCCTCTGTTCGAACGTTTCCGTGAGACTCTCGAGGAGGGTACGGCTCTGCGCACTCTCACCCTCAACAAGGATGAGATCAAGCTTGTCAGCGGTTTTTCGTTCCTCACGCTCAAACCCATGATTCTGGTGCTCAACGGCGATGAGCACGGCGTTGCCCCCGAAACCGTCGAGGCAGCCCGAGCTCTGGGCGCCGAGGTCGTGGACATGTGCGCCAAGGTGGAGGAGGAGCTGGGCGAACTGTCTGAGGAGGAGCGCGCCGAATTCCTGGCCGACCTGGGCATCGACGAACCGGCGGCGCACCGCATGGTGCGGGCCTCGTATCACGCCCTCGGCTTGCGCAGTTTTTTCACCGTGGGCGAGGACGAGTGCCGCGCCTGGACCGTCCGGGCCGGAGCTCTGGCCCCAGAAGCCGCCGGTGTCATCCACTCGGATCTCCAGCGCGGGTTCATCCGCGCCGAGACCGTCGCCTATGATGCCCTGATGGCCGCCGGCTCCATGGCCGAAGCCAAGAAAGCCAACTCTGTCCGCCTGGAGGGCAAGGCCTACGAAGTTCAGGACGGCGACATCCTGAACATCCGCTTCAGCGTTTGATCCTTCCTGGGGAGGACCCTTGCTCCGGAACGGCTCTCTTCGAACTCTATGGCCGGTGCTGGCCGTCGTTCTCGCGGCGGCGGCATTCTGGGGCATCGCCTGGCGCGATGTGGACCGTTCGGTTCTGAGCCGGGCGCCGATTCTCGATGAAGCGCACTATCTGCGCAAAGCCCACGCTCTAGCCCACGAAGCTTGGATCCCCGACGGCCCCTTCTATATGTCTCCCCTGTACTCCTATCTCGTGGCCGCAACGGGCAGCGGTCGAGAACTCGACGAGCATCGCCTGAGGCAGGGTGCGCCTCCGAGGGGGATCCGTACGCTGCAGGCCCTGCTCTGGCTAGCCACGGCAGGGTTGCTGATGCGTATCGGCTGCGTTTGGTTCGGCCCGCGCTGGGGATGGCTGCCCCCGCTTCTTTGGCTGGGCTACCGGCCGGCGGCGATCCTGGCCGGACAGGTGCTGCTCGAAGTGCCGTTGACCTTTGCCGCGACGGCGGCGTTGACGGTGGCCGCGGGGTATGTCGGTCCGCGCCGCGTGGTGGTTCGGACAGTGATCAGTGTGCTGCTCGTCGGAGCAGCGGCTCTGCTGCGGGGCACGGGCGTGTTGCTGATCATCCCTGTTATCTGGCTGTTGGCCAGAGGGTGCGGAAGCGCCGCCTTTAAGCGGACGGGGATCGTTGCTGTTGTGACCCTGGTCTTATGTCTCCTGCCTCCGGTGATCCACAACTCGCGCCATGCAGGTCGACTCACAGGTCCCAGCCTCAACGGCGGTGTGAATCTCTATGTCGGCAACTGGTCTCAAGCCAACGGATTCTTCCATGCTTTCGAAGGCTTCGACGTTGAGAACGATCCGGGGGGCGCGGACTATCTCTCGGGCAAGACAGGCGAATCCGTGATCGGTCTGGCCCAGGCTGACCGGCAATGGACGCGCGAGGCCTTCATAGTCATGGCTGACGATCCGTTGCGCGTGTCCGGGCTGTGGGTCCGCAAGGTCTGGCTCCACTTCGCGGCGGCTGAGATCCCGCAGATTTCGCCGCAGGGTGTTTGGTCGCGGGATGTACCGATCTACCGTTTCCTGATCGTGCCGTACGGGTTGATTGCGGCCCTGGCTCTCGTCGGCATGGTCCTGAGCTGGCGGACACGTCGGCAAATGAGGCCGTGGATTGCGGCGGTAATCCTGATTGTCGCTTTCCAGTCGTTCTTCTTCGTCGTCTCGCGATATCGATTGATCCTCGTGCCAGTTTTGACCCTGGCGGCGACCGCCGGCGTTCTGGAGATGTGGACACGGCGCGGCGCCGGATTGGCTCGGGGGGCCGTCTTGGTCGTGGCGGCTGGATTGATCGTCTATCCCTGGGGTCTGGCCAGCACTCTTGAGATGTTCGAAACCTCGGGGCTGGACAACGTCGCGGTGCGCTGGCAGCACGTGGGTATGGCCGCCGCTGCCACGGGACATCAGGATGAGGCCGACCGTGCCTTCGCAGCAAGCGAGCAGATCTATCGCAGTTCGGTCGCCCGAGACCCGAGCCGGGTTCAGGCTTGGTGTGGTCTCGCACGCGTTGTCTGGCTCGAAGGCGATCACGCCGGTGCCGTAACGATGGCTCAGGAAGGTCTCGGCCTGGTACGCCAGCCGGACGCCTTGCGCGAGGACCTGATCGGCATGCTTCTGCAGGATAAGAGGGGTGCCGAAGCCGTACCCTATCTCGAAGCCGCTCTCGCGGCGAGCCCCGACGATCCGGACCTGCTCCATAATGCCGCAGTCGCCCTGGCCGGCACAGGTCGGACCGACGCCGCCGTCGAAGTTGCCCGCAGGCTGATCGCTGCTGTTCCGGACGACCCGCGAGGATATCTCGATCTGGGTGTGGTGTTGGGACGGGCGGGTCTGCTGACCGAAGCACGGGACGCTTTTGCTTCCGGACTGCTCCGGATTCCGGGGCATCCAGATCTTCTGGCCAATTATGAGCGGGCGGAGTCTCTGCTTGCATCTCCTGCTGAATGACTGAATCCCAGCGCAGGATCGTCGTGCACCGGACGTTGAGTGGGTGGACGACGGCGGTCCCCGGACGGAACCCAACCATGGAGACAAGATCATGACGACCCGAACGAAATTCCTGCTCACCCTCGTCGCGGCCCTGACGCTGACGACCGGCCTCGTGTGGGCCCAACCCGATGGCGGGCGAGATCACGGACCCGGCGTCGATGATGCCTGCGGCCCCCGTATGATGAAGGCACTTGATCTGACAGAAGCCCAAGCGGCACAGATCGAGGCGTTTCGCCAAGACAACCGCACCGAGTTGAGGGGCAAGCACAAGGATCTGATGCGCCTGCAGCATGAACTGCGCGGTCTGATGCTCGAAGACGATGTCGACGAGAGCAAAGTCCTCGGCCTGACCCGCAAAGTCGGCGAAATGCGTACCGAACTGCAGGTGGCCCGCACCGCCATGCGGTTGAAGGTGCGCGAAGTGTTGACCGAAGAGCAACGCGACAAGATGATGATGATGAAGCACCGTCGCGGCGGCCGCGGCAAGGGCGATGGTGCCGGTCCGCGGCCCGAAGGCGACAGGGAAGGGCGAGGCCGCAAGCCCCACGGCGGACGACGGATCTGAGCGGGAGAGCCGAGTGAACGTTCATCCCACAGACGACGATCTCATGGTGAGGATCGGTTACGGCGAGGAGACGGCTTTCCGTCTCCTCGTCGAGCGCTGGGAGCGCCAAGTCTTCGCCTTTCTCTGGCGGATGACCGGCAACGAAGACGACGCCCGTGAACTCACTCAGGACGTGTTCGTCAAGGTTCATACCCATGCGGGACGCTATCAGCCTCGCGGCATCTTCAAGAGCTGGCTGTTCCGCATCGCCGGCAATCAGTCCCGCAGTTTTGCACGCCGGCGCAAGATCGTCGATTGGGTCAGCTTCGATGCTTTCCGCCATGACAGAGAGCTGGAAGCGCCGGGGCCGGACGCCGAGCTGATGGCCGACGAAACGCGGCAGCAGGTACGGGCTGCGGTGGCCAAGTTGCCCGACCGGCAACGTGAGGCGCTGATCTTGAGACGATTTCACGAGATGAGCCAGCAGGACATCGCCCGCATTATGGACATAACCGAGGGTGCGGTGGAATCGCTGCTGGTAAGGGCCATGTCGGCCCTGCGCGGACACCTGATCCGTGAAAAGAAGGAGACGGCATGAACACGCACGACAAGACGAACGAACACCTCGACAGCCTGCTGGGCGAAGCTCTCGGCGATACCGCCGTGCCGGATATGGGGCCGTCGGTCTGGTTCGAGATCCGCAGCAGGACAACGTCGTCGCGCGTCGGCGGTTGGATTCCCAGATTCGCCATGATGACGGCGGCGGCAGCCTGCATGGCCGTCGGCATCTTCGCGGGGGCGGAGTGGATTCCCGGCGGCTCGACCGCAGCGATCTGGCTGACGCCGGACGAGGTGGTCGTCGGCAGCCTGTGGGACGAAACGGTCTGGTCCCTCGACGGACTCTACACATCGGTCGAAACCATGGACACCGCCGACGGAGGTGCGCGATGAAACGCCTGCTCCTGGTACTCCTGCTTCTCTCGGCGGGGCTGAACATCGGCCTGCTGATCCGTGTGGCCGATGAATCTGAGCAACGACCCTGGTCGGCAGATTTGCATCGACGACCGGGTACGGGACCCAACAGGGACCCCATGGGCCCCCGACCCGACGGCGAGCATCTCGGTCGTCGTTATGTCGGCCTGGACCTGACCGCAGATCAACATGAGCAGCTCGCCGCCCTGCGAGCGGAGCGGCGCGAACTCATGGAACAGAGCCGTGGCGAGATGAGGGAGCTGTTCGACACCATGCGCGCCCTGCTGCAGCAGAACGACATCGACCGAGCTGCCGTGGGCGAAACTCGACGTCGACTCGGAGCCGTCCGCACGGAGGTCGACTCCCTAGTCTCGGACCAGCTTCTGGCAGAGCTCGAGGTTCTGACCCCCGAGCAGCGCAAATCCTATCTGCAGAGGATGCAGTGGGACCTCTATGGTCAGGGGTCGCGGACGCACCCAAAACGGTGAGTCGGGACGTTTGAGGAGCCTCGCCTCGACCCTGGGATCTTGACAGCGACCCTGCAGTCGCTTTTAATTCCTATATCTTCCCGGATGCCAAGGGAATGATGCACCGCGCTCCGTCGCGGAATCCCGCGATCTGGCCCCGGCCCCACCCAGGCGGAATGATCGAGGACACGCTTATCTGCCGCCCGATCCACTCAGGGGGAACGTCGATGACCCGCAAGCATGTGATTCTGCTGGCTGCTCTGGTGAGCTTGGCCGCCCTCGTCGGTTGCCGCTCCGCCCATGTGACCAGTGCCATCCTGTACATCGACCAGCAGATGTATCAGAAGGCCGTGGATGTTCTGCATGAGGGCCTGGAGTACTCGCCCGACGAGGCAGAGGCGTACTTCTATCTGGGGGAATCGCATACGAAGCTGGCCGAGGAAGCGGTCAATGACAACGAGTACCTCGAGGCTAGAAACCAGTACTCGATGGCCTACAACTACTATCAGAAGACCGTTGAATTCGATCCGATGCTTGCAGAACAGGTGAACAATTCGCTTCTGTACAGCTATGCCCTGCGCAAGAACAACGCTACCAATGAGCTGAACAGCGCCCGTGACGCCGAAGGGGAACTCAAGGACGAGTTCTTCCAGGCGGCAGAGGGTCAGTTCCGCCTGGCTTATGCGGCTTATCCCGACTCCATTGCGCCGATCAAGAACGTGGCGCGAATGAAAATGATCCAATCCAGCGGCCTCGAAGATGGAGAGCGCCGAACGCAGCTGCTGGATGAGTCGCTGACCTTGCTCAATCAGGTGCTTCAGGACAACCCCGATGCCTATGCCCTTCAGGCCGACAAGGCCAACGTGCTCAATCTGCTCGGACGCAATGACGAAGCTCGTGGCATCTACGACCAGCTCTTGATCGATCATCCCAACGACACCGGCCTTCTGCTCGACATCGCCAACCTGGCCCAGGAGGAGCGGCGCTACGAGCGTGCCGCCGACCTGTTCGTCCGTGTGGCCAACATCTATGTGGCCGACGACAACGTCGAGAACGATGAGGATCTGCTCTCGTTGCGGCTGCAGGCGGCTATGAACTACAGCGACACGTCCGTACTTAACTACGTCAAAGCTTTGGAGAATTTCGACAAGGCTCTCGATCTGGAGGACATTCCGTCCGACAACACGCTGTTCTTGAAGATGAAGCTCCATTACGATTATGCGGTGAGTATGAAGAACGACACCGGTGCCGCCGACGCGAACGACCTGCCCGATGAAGCCCGCGAGCAGTTCCAGTTGGGGGCGAACACCGGCATCGCCTTGACCGAATCGGACTTCGACAATGCGCTTGGATTCTATTATCTGGCCATGTGTCAGCACGAACTCGGTAACAGCGCCGAGTCCGAGCGCTCCATGGAGCAATACAGGCAGCTCTCCCAGTAGAATTCTGACAGGGGCCGTGTCCTGCGGCACGGCCCTTGCTTTTTCCCTGTACATGGCCTAGAATGAACGTCTCGGGTCGCCCATCATCGGCCCGCAGCGCAACCCACGATCCCCGTCAATCCCACGGACCAAGATCCAACCTCAGAGTCTTTCTGCCGTTCGGCAGCCCCGCCAAGGAGCGAAATGGACATCAAGGAACTCCAGGAGAAGAGCATTACAGAGCTCGTCGAGATCGCCAAAGGCCTCAATATCGAAGGCCTGAGCACGCTGAGAAAATCCGAGCTCATCTTCAAGATCCTCGAGGGCCAGACTGAGAAAAACGGTCTGATCTACGCTGAAGGCGTGCTGCAGGTCTTGCAGGAGGGCTACGGCTTCCTGCGCGCCGCCAAGTACAACTACCTGCCCGGCCCCGACGACATCTATCTCTCGCCCTCCCAGATCAAGAAGTTCGACCTCAAGACCGGCGATACGGTGGCCGGCCAGGTGCGCCCGCCCAAAGACAACGAGCGCTACTTCGCCCTGCTTAAGGTGGAATCGGTCAACGGCGAAGAGCCGCTGAAGGCCAAGAACAACACCCTGTTCGACAATCTCACGCCGCTGTATCCCGACGAGATGTTGAATCTGGAAAAGGAGAACGGCGACATCACGGGTCGGCTGATCAACCTCATGGCGCCCATCGGCAAGGGACAGCGCGGCCTCATCGTTTCGCCCCCGCGCGCCGGCAAGACCATCATCCTGCAGAAGATTGCCAACTCCATCGCTGAGAACAATCCCGAGGTGGTGCTGATCGTGCTGCTCATCGACGAGCGGCCCGAAGAGGTCACCGACATGGCCCGTTCGGTCAAGGGCGAGGTCATCAGCTCGACCTTCGACGAACCCGCCGAGCGCCATGTGCAGGTGGCGAGCATGGTGCTGGCCAAGGCCCGGCGCCTGGTCGAACACGGCAAAGACGTGGTGATTTTGCTCGACTCGATCACCCGCCTGGCCCGCGCCCACAACACGGTGGTACCCCATAGCGGCAAGATCCTGTCCGGTGGTGTCGACTCGAACGCCCTGCAGAAGCCCAAGCGCTTCTTCGGTGCGGCGAGGAACATCGAGGAGGGTGGCTCACTGACGATTATCGCCACGGCTCTGATCGAGACGGGCTCGCGCATGGACGAAGTCATTTTCGAGGAGTTCAAGGGCACCGGCAACATGGAGCTGGTTCTGGACCGCAAGATCGCCGAGAAGCGGATCTACCCGGCCGTGGACATCTTCAAGTCGGGAACCCGTAAGGAAGACCTGCTGCTCGACCCCAAGGACCTCAACAAGATCTGGGTGCTGCGCAAGTATTTGAGCGATTACAGCCCCAACGAGGCCATGGAGTTCATGATCGATAAGCTGGGCAAGACCAAGACCAATGAGCAGTTCCTGGCCGCCATGAACGCCTGATCGCTCAATTTCATTTGCTCGCGGCCCTTTTTTGACTAGATTTGGGGGCCGATCCCTGGAGAAGAGACGCTCGTCGTGAGGTGAGAACGATGAAGAAGGACATCCATCCCGACTACGTGGCGTGTGAGATCACCTGTCTCTGCGGCAACGTTATCGAGACCAAGTCGACCAAGGCCAAGATCAACGTGGAGATCTGCTCCAACTGCCACCCCTTCTACACGGGTCAGCAGAAGATCATGGATACCGCAGGCCGCGTGGACCGCTTCCGTAAGCGCTACGAGGGAATCTACGGCGACAAGAAAGAGAACTAGCGACCCACGCGGCACGTTTGGCTGCGTCGGATGCGCGTTCGTGAGTTCCGCGAGGATGCCGACACCACCGGCATCCTCGTTTTTTTTGAAGACCTTCCTTTGCTCGGCATCCTCGTTGTTTTGCTCCGGAGGGTGTATCTTGGACCGGTCCCCCGATCACTGGCCGTGCTACCTGGAGGCGAGATGAGCGATTCTCCCGAGACCAAGTCAGAAGATCCCCGCGAATTGGATCTGGCTGTCGGCGGCCAGGCCGTCATCGAGGGCGTGATGATGCGTTCTCCCAACGCGATCGCCACGGCCGTGCGTACTCCCGACGGCCGCATCGTCGTGCGCAAGAAACCGTTCCGCAGTATTTTCAAGCGGCTGCGTTTTTTGAACGTGCCGGTGCTGCGCGGTGGCATCCATCTGATCGAATCCATGGGGATCGGTATCGAGTCCCTCATGTTCTCGGCCGACCAGGCAGTGGCCGAGGACCGCATCGTGGAGGAGAAGAAGAGTCTGTGGGACCACGTGATGATGTGGGGCACCATCGTGGTGGCCTTTGCCCTGAGCATGGGACTGTTCTTCTATCTGCCGTTGCTGATCACGGAATGGATGGGTGTAGAGCACAGCGTATGGTTCAACTTGGTCGACGGTGTGATCCGCATCGTGTTCTTCGTGGCCTACCTCAAGCTCATTTCGCTGATGAAGGACATGAACCGCGTCTTCCAGTTCCACGGCGCCGAACACATGTCGATCCACGCGTTTGAGAACGGCAAGGACCTCACCGTCGCCGAGACGCGGCCGTTTCCGACCCTGCACCCCCGCTGTGGTACGAGCTTCCTGTTCTTCGTCATGCTCATCGCCCTGGTCGTGTTCAGCTTCCTGGGCAAGCCAGAAAGCGTGGTCGATAGGTTTCAGAGGCTGGCGTTCATTCCGGTGATCGGCGGCCTGGCCTACGAGGCCATCAAGCTCTCTGGGAAGTTCAAGAACTCGTGGGGGATCAAGCCCTTGATCTGGCCCGGGCTGATGCTTCAGAAGATCACGACCCAGCCGCCCGAGGACGACCAGCTCGAGGTGGGACTCGCCGCCCTGCGCGCCGTACTCTCTCCCGAGGCTGACGACTTTAAGGAACGCACGTATTACGAAATGACCGATTCGTCCGCCGAACCGATTTCGGAGGTTTGAGGTGCGCGACATCATCGAGGGTCTGCGTAAGCAGTACCAGGAGGCTGAAGCAGAGCTCAGCCATCCCGATTTGATGAAGGACATGAAGAATTTCCGCGACGTGTCGCGTCAGCACGCCCGTCTGCGTGAGATTCTGGAGATCGGCGACCGCTGGATCGGCTTGACCGACCAGGTCGCCGAACACAAGAACCTGCTGCGCACCGAGACCGACCAGGAGATGATCGATCTCGTCAAAGAGGAACTGCCGGGGCTCCAAGCCGATCTCGAGGCCGTAAGCGCCGATCTCGAACTTGCTCTGCTGCCCCATGATCCCAACGACGACCGCAACGTGATCCTCGAATTGCGTGCCGGCACCGGCGGCGACGAAGCCGCCCTGTTCTGCGAGGAGATGTCGCGGGTCTACGTCCGTTACGCCGAGCGCATGGGCTGGAAAACCGAGCTCATGGATGGAACGCCCGGCACCTCGGGCGGCATGAAGGAAATCACCTACGCCATCAAGGGCGAGAGCGTGTACGGCATCCTGCGCTGGGAAAGCGGCGTGCACCGCGTGCAGCGGGTGCCGGCCACCGAGAGCCAGGGCCGCATCCACACCTCGGCGATCACGATCGCGGTGCTGCCCGAGGCCGAGGAAGTCGACGTCGACATCAGCGAGAACGATCTGCGCATCGACGTGTACCGCGCCCAGGGACCGGGTGGACAGTCCGTCAACACCACCGACTCTGCGGTGCGCATTACGCACGTGCCCACCGGCGTGGTCGTGCAGTGCCAGGACGAGAAGTCCCAGCATAAGAACAAGGCCAAGGCCATGGTGGTTCTGCGTTCGCGCCTGCTCGAAAAGGCCATCGCCGACCAGGACGCCGTGCGGGCCGCCGAGCGCAAGTCGATGGTCGGCACAGGCGACCGCAGCGCCAAGATCCGCACCTACAACTTTCCCCAGAGCCGCGTGACAGACCACCGGATCGGGTTGACCGTCCACAGCCTCGACGCCATCATGCAGGGGGACCTCGACCCGATCGTCAATGCGATCCACGAGTACCGCCGCCAGGAAGCCCTCGACGCCAATCGCAGGGGTTCGTGACCGGGGCGACCGGGCTCTTGATCGGAACCAGCGGAGAGGACGCCGGCCCATGACCGAGGGGCTCAAGACGGTGCGGGAACTCATCAAGGTGACCGCCGACTGGTTCACGCAGCACGGCGTGGAATCGCCGCGCCTCAATGCCGAACGCCTGCTCGGCGATGTGCTGAGTCTGACCCGCCTCGAACTTTACCTGCACCACGA
>CALEMW010000152.1 GCA_937910695.1 uncultured bacterium | reverse complement strand
ATCGCCTCCCGCGCCAAGGCCGACTGCACCGAGAACCACAAGGTCGCCGCCATCCGCAAGCTGATCGACGATCTGTCCCGCGCTCGCTTCGGGGTGGGCAACAGGGGCTGGAGCGCGCTGGTGGAGGCGGGCGAGGCGCTGCCCCACCTGTCCCTGGTCGGGATCGCCGCCGACGAACCCAGCCGGGTCGTCCACATGCACCCGCTGGACCCGCCCGCCACCAGGACGCCGCCGACCCCCAGGAAGGGTCAGCCGCTCATCCCGCGCTTCACGAGCGTCCACCGACCCTGGAAGTACCCCAAGGGCAGGAAGAACAGCCGCACCTGGAGTGAGCGACCTGGCGGCTGGCCAGGTCCATGGTACGTCACCGAGGCGTACCCGTTGGTGGAGCTGGGCGTGGCCAAAGACGATGAGCAGGCCATCCTCGACCGACACGGCTTCGGCGGCACCTACAAGAGCGGCTGCTGGCTCTGTCCTCACCAGCCAGTCGGCTGGTTCTGGGTGCTGCGCGAGGCGGCCAAGGGGAACAAGCAGGCCAAGAAGCACGCGGACCCACGCTGGTGGGGCTCGGTGGTGGAGTACGAGCGAGCCGCGCTCGAGGCCAACCCCAACATGAAGGTGATCGGCTCCTACCCGTCCATCCCCATCGCCGTGGAGCGGTGGCGGGCGAAGAACCCCCGCGCCACCATCGAGGAGGTCATGCAGAAGGACTACGCTCGCGGCGGATCTGGCGAGTGTACGACCGGGGAGTGCGACCACCTGGACGCCGCGATAGCTGCATCCCGTATCAAGACACGGAGACGGTGATGGCGAAACTCGACCTGTCCGAGCTGATGAAGCAGGCCAAGAAGAAGTCGGCTGAGGCGCAGGCCGAGCGGAGAGCACAGCTCGACACGGACCACTACACCGCCAGGGGCCACCTGGGAGCCCCGAAGAAGGGCAAGGGGTACAGGCCGAGCACCGACGAGGCCAAGGCGATCCTCGACAGCGCCATGCTCCACTACGAGGAGCCCGAGATCATGTGGCTCCAGCAGGCGTCGGCTGAGGGGAACGAGGAGTTCGAGGTCAGCGGCTTCTCCTACCACGATCTGCCCGATCTGCTGTCGATCCCCTACTGGCGACCTGTCGGCAAGAGCGGCAAGATGCGCGAAAAGCAGTTCGCCCTCAGCCAGCGGCTCGACATCGCGGACAACGCCCTGGCTGGAGTCCACGCGATCCGGAACGAGGGGTGCCCGCGCTGGCTGGCCGAGGCCATGATCGCGGACAGCTACGACCAGGAGGTCAACCGGATCGTCAACGTCCCGAAGCAGGACGCCATCGACTGGATCGGCGTCGTCCACTCCCAGCTCCCCAGGCTCAACACCAAGGGGCTGATGTACGCCATCGGCCTGGTGCGGGACGGCAAGCTGCACGTCGTCGCCACCGCTGGCACCGTGACGGGTCGGTGGGGCAAGATCAGCCCGCACTCGGTGCTCGAGCTGACCCGGATCGCCAGCGACCGCGCCATCCGAGGCGGCAGCTCCATGCTCGCCAGCCGAATCATCGATCTGCTGGAGGACAGCAGCCGCGACCGCTCGCAGCCGGCTCTGTTCGTGACCTACAGCCTGGACAGTGAGCAGGGCAGCACCTACCGGGGCCTGCGGGGCAAGGGGCTGCGTCCGACGAGCCTGAACGCCCCCAAGGAGGGCACCCAGGGCAGGCGTGGAGCCGACTCCGTGGACGAGGCTGCGGGCGGTGCCTGGAAGCTGCGCTGGGAGGCCGGGCCGGGAGCCCAATCTGCCAAGTGGGATCTGTTACGGTTCGTGGGTCGCGATCTGCCCAAGACCTACAAAGTGGTGGAGAAGGTGGTGGCGAGCTTCCCGCCCGACAAGAAGCCCAAGCTGATGTTCCGACGCGATCAGCCGCTGCCGGGAGACGTGCAGCTCATGGTGGACGCCGGCCTGCTTGGAACCGATCCCAAGGGCAGTCGGTCCACCAAGACCCATCGAGCCGTCACCCTGCGCGACAGCGCCAGGGCCTGGCTGCGGGATCACGATCCGGCGACCGAGGAGCAGCGCCAGGAGGCCGTCCGGTTGTCCAGGCTCCCCAAGCTGACCCCGCAGATGATCTTCGCGGCCATCTACGGGGCCTCGAACGTACTGGACTACAACCTGGCTGGCCTGCATGTCTACCACGTCAGGGACACCATCCGCGCCATCGCCACGTTGAAGATGATGGAGATCGGGGGCGGCGAGGTGATCCGAGACGTGGACACCGCCATGCTCGTGCTCGAGGCGACCCTGGAGACGATGGATCGTGAGACTCCCGTCCCTGCGTTCGTCCGAAAGGGGAGCATGATGGACTTGTGCCGGGATCGTAGGCGATACTTCCGTGACTCGCTGGTGCGAGCCATGCGACCGAAACCACGCATCAACCCCTGGCTGTGAACGATGGCGAAGCTCGATCTGGACAAGCTGCTGATCCAAGCGCGAGGCGTGACCGAAGAAGACGATCCCGAGATCACGGGCTACCGGCTGCTGGGCGTGGACGACGAGGTCACCACCTGTGAGCACTGCGGCAAGCGCAACCTGAAATGCACCGTGGTGATGAGCGCCCTGGACGCGGACGGCAACGAGGTGAGCGAGGTCCGGTTCGGCAGGGACTGCGCCGCCAACGCCATGGGCAAGCGGTGGAGATCCGGTCGGGCTGGCAAGATGGAGCAGGAGGCCCGCGCCACCGCCCTCGATCTGCTGATGAAGCAGCGCAAGATCGGAGGTCGGAAGCTGCGGCTGAGCCTCCACAAAGACACCGACCGCTGGCCGGCGTACTGCAACCTCGTCGAGCTGATGGACGGTCGCTTCCTGGTGCAGCTCCCCGACGAGCGCGAGGCGTGGATCGAGCGGGTTCCGGCTGGAGACTGGACGAAGATCAAGCCCGGCTGGATGGTGGGCACGCTCCACCAGGGCTCCACCGCGAAGCTGGACCTGGCCGCGCTGCTCCAGCAGGCCAAGCGGAAGGCCAACCCCCAGGCCCGCTGGTCCTACGCGGTCCCCAACCGACCCATCGGCTACGCCACGGTCCCCAGCGGCTGGGTGGAGATCATCGACCGCGACGATTATCGGCTGGACCTACAGCGTCATGTCGCCCGCCACGGGGTCGTGATCTACGACCGGCCCCTGACCGATCACGAGGTCTACAGCTACGAGCTGATCCCCGTCGTCGAACACCAGGAGCTGGTGCAGGCCGTGGCCGACGAGGTGGAGGAAGGCGGCTACGTCGATGAGTTCCTGCGGCTGTGGACCGAAGGCGACAAGTTCGACAAGGGCGTGATGATCCAAGCCATCGGCCACGCCTGGGATAGGCTGAAGATGATCTCTCTGACCATCTCAGACAGGCACCACATGGCGGCACAGGTCTACCTGGAGCTGACCGACCGGAGACGAGGATGAGCTTCTTCGAAGACGTACCCGACTACGACGACGACAACGACGGCGAGCCCAGGTACAGGGTCGCCCCAGAGCGTCCCACGACCGGCCCTCGCGGGGGCGGCCTGCGGGGTGTGATCGACCGGGTGATCGGGGAGGAGCGCCGCCAGCGCGGCCTGCTGGACGCTCACAACGCCATGGTACACGAGCTGTCGATGCTCGGAGTAGAGATCCCCCGATGAAGCTGGACCTGGACACTCTGCTGGCCCTGGCGCAGACCAGGAAGACGATCCCGCGTCTCGCCGGGAGGACCCTGGAGCCGCGCAAGCTCGTCCGACCGAGCCACGACGACCCCCAGTGGGAGCGCATGATCGTCGACAGCCAGTACCTGGCGTTCAGCGAGTGGGGTCACGACGCCACGAGCGTGATCCGGAGACTGGCCAAGACGGCTGGGATCAGGCGGCACCCCGAGTTCTCGTACACCGACCAGCAGGACAACCCCCTGCCCCTCACCCATGCCGAGGCGACGGTCGTGAGGGGCCTGATCCGCCATGAGGCGGTCAAGGTGCTGGTGAGAGTCTCCCCAGGGAGGATCTACCTGTCCGCTTACAACGGCAACACCCACCTGGGTACGAGCGACATGCTCACGAGCTGGAACAACGCGCTCCGATTCGTCAAGCAGTACACGTCGCAGGATCGGAGGTAGACCGTGGCGAAGCTCGATCTGAAAGCTCTGTTGGAGCAGGCCAGGGGCATACTGGACGACAACATTCGGTATCGAGGTCGCTTTGCGGTCGCGGCCTTGTACGTCGATCCAGACGGTCCCTACAAGGGACTGGTTCGAGAGTTCTACGATGAGAGTCGTGACGCCACGACCTACGACGGCGATCTCCCCGTCGTCGCTCACCCACCGTGCGGTCCCTGGGGCAAGCTGGCCTGGCGCTGCAAGAACCAGGACAAGGAGGCCGGAAGACACGCCATCCGAGTGGTGAGGCGCGTAGGCGGCGTCGTTGAGCACCCGGTGGGCTCCAAGCTGTTCGCTGACATGGGGATCGAGACAGCCCCCTGGACCCCGGATCGAGCTGTGGACGCCTGGGGCGGCTACACGATCAAGATCCGGCAGTGGGATCAGGGGCACCGCGCCCTCAAGGACACGATCCTCTACATCGTCGGAACCGACGTATTGCCCATGGGACTCGCCATGGCCCGCGAGGGCGGCGAGCCGATGCCCGTGGAGCACATGACCAAACTCGAGCGCAGGCTCACGCCATCAGGGCTCGCCTACAACCTGGCGCTGCTGGCCTCGATGACCACACCACCCAAGGAGAGAGGGAGTCTGATCTCATGGCCAAGCTCGATCTGACAACCTTGCTGAAGAAGGCCCAGTACCGAGCCGGCAGTCAGGGCCACGGGT
>CALEMW010000151.1 GCA_937910695.1 uncultured bacterium | reverse complement strand
GACAGATCCCGAATCGGTATTCTCCTTGTTGTCGGCCTCGTGGTAGAATCTTCGTGTCCCCGCATGCTCCCAAGGAAACAGCCATGAAACGATGCCTCATCCTCGCGGTCGTTCTGCTCGTGACGGCCGTGACGGCCACCGCGGGCCATCCCGTTCTCGAAGCCTTCGGTCTTCCCGACACCACGCCCCTCGGGGGCCTCTCTATTCTGCGAGGCCGTAACGAACTGCCCCCTATCGACGGCGTGGATGTTCTAGCCCGGCGCGATGCGGCGATCCTGGCCCGCCTCGCCGGCGACGCCCCCGACATCCTGCGCAAGGCGGGGTGGTTCGTGGTTCCATTGAACGACATCCCGAGAAGCGTCGGCCACAAGGCGATCAAGACCTGGACCCCGGTCACGGTCGTCAACCCCGACATCCAGTCCATGGTCGACCGCATCGACTGGACGACCATCATCCGCACCATGTCCAAGGTCATGCGCATCAACTCGCGCTACTCCACCACCGACGGCTGCCGAGCCGCGGCGGACACTCTGGTCGCCTATTTCACACGGCTCGGGTTGGCCGCCCAGAAGGATCCCTTCCAGGTGAGCGGATCGACTGCCTACAACGTCGTCGCCACGAAGACCGGGACGGTGTGGCCGGATTCCGTATTCGTGATCTGCGCCCACTACGACGCCACCTCCGAGTCGCCCCTCACCTACACCCCCGGCGCTGACGACAACGCGTCGGGCACGGCGGCCGTGATGCTGGCCGCCCAGTTCCTGTCGGAACAACCCTCAACCTGTACCGTGAAGTTTGTCTGCTTCGCCGGCGAAGAGCAGGGACTGGTCGGAAGCAACATCTGGACCGCGGCACAGTTCGCCGCCGGTGCCGAATTCGCCGGCGCCCTGAACTTCGACATGATCGGGTGGTGGACCGACGGCGTGCACCGTGAACTCGAGGTGGAAGTCGATCCCGCTTCGCTGTGGCTCGGTCAGGCCACCATCAATGCCGCTGCTCTCTATGTCCCGGAGATGACGTGCCTGCTCCACATCGACGCCGGCGCCTGGTGGGGCGACCATGCCTCGTTCTGGAACTACGGGTACAACGCTGTGAATCATGAGGAGTCTTGGGACTGGGGCGATCCGGACTTCAATCCTCACTACCACTCGACCGACGACGAATTGTTGAATCTCGATGTGGATTTCACGGTGCAGAACGTGAAGGTCGCTGTGGCCGCCATCGCGATGCTGGCGCAACCGGTATCGACGACGGCTACACCATTGTCCCTCGCCGGACCGCGCTTGTTCGCTTCGCCGAATCCCGCATCGGGTCAGGTAGCGCTGCGTGTCGACGGCATGGTCGACGGAGCCTCCGTTCGCATCCAGGTCGTCGATCTGCGGGGTCGGATCATCGCGGAATCGTCCACGGCTGCCTTCGGAGGCGTCGCGACCGCCTCATGGCGACCCGATCCCGCGCAGCACCCCGCCGGGATCTACATGCTGAGACTGCCCGACCACCCCGGCGTGAACCCGGTCCGCGTTTCCGTCGTTCGCTGAGTTTTCGTCCACAACGAAGAGGCCCCGACCGTTGCCGGTCGGGGCCTCCTTTTCTTCGCCTCGTATGCGAGCGTCTACACCGCCTCGAACTGCGGGATCCTTTCGATCCACTCCGGATGCTGTTCGCTGATGCCGGCGTGGATGCCGCACAGAGTCTCGCGCAGCTTACACGTGACGGGGCCTTCGCCGCCGTCGCCGACGACGTGATCGGCGCCCTGGAAATGCAGACTCTTGATGGGCGTGACGACCGCAGCAGTGCCGCAGGCGAAGGCTTCAAGAAGCTTGCCCGAGTCGGCGTCGGCGCAGATCTCGGCAACCACCGGCGGCGTCTCGGTCCAGTTCAGCCCGAACTCGCCACAGAGTACGCCCACAGAATCGCGGGTCACACCATGCAGGATGGTGTCGCTCAGCGGCGCGGTGATCACCTTGTCTGCGTAGACGAAGGCGATGTTCATCGCACCCATTTCCTCGACGGTCGTCATGGTCTTGGCGTCGAGCCAGACGATCTGGTCGAAGCCCGCGTCTTGGGCCTGCTTGATGGGCAACAGCGACGCAGCGTAGTTGCCGCCGGTCTTGGCGCTGCCCACGCCCCCGGCCGCCGAACGCACGTAGCGCTCCTCGACCTTCACCCGCAGCGGGTTGATGCCGCCGGCGAAGTAGCTGCCCACCGGTCCGATGATGATGTAGAAGAGGTACGCGTCGCTGGCCTTCACGCCCAGGCTGGGCTGGGTGGAGATCATCGTCGGCCGGATGTACAGGGCCTCCGGCGATTCTGGCACCCAGTCGCGGTCGAGGTCGATGAGCCTCTTGAGCGCGTCCATGAACAGCTCAGCATCGACCTTCGGCATGCTCATGCGTTCGCAGGAGCGGTTGAAGCGCTTGATGTTCATGTCGGGGCGGAACATATGCACGGACCCGTCTTCGGGATTCGTGTACGCCTTCATGCCCTCGAAGATTTCCTGGCCGTAGTGCAACACCTTGGCCGCGGGATGCAGGGCGATGTCGTGGATGGGTTGGATGCTCGGCTCTCCCCAGGCGCCGTTGCGGAATTCCATCTGGAACATGTGCGGCGTGAACATCGCACCGAAACCGTAGTTGCCTCCGGTTGGCGGCGCGGGGGGATTGGGGTTGCGGGTGATCTTGATCTCCATCCGGACCCTCCTTTGAGATGTGGGCGTCGGCGTGGCCGGCGCGAGGGATACGCCTACGGCACGGCGGGGTTTCCCTCGACTCAATCGTGGTGAATGGCGGAGAAAAAAGCAAGGGGCAGGGGCGAGGGGAATCGGAGTTGGCTGGTCTTCAATTCGTTGAAATGGAAGGTGTTGGGGGGATTCGGTGGCGTTGTGGGGCCCGACGGGGGCGAATCCCCGCATTGTGGCCTCTTTCGTCCATTTTGTAATTAGTAGTAGACATAATGTTCTATATAGCGTACATTCACATCATGAAGCTGATCAACCACATCAAGCAGCACCGTGCGCGGCTCGACCTGACCCAGGAGGATCTGGCCGATCGGGTGGGGGTGCGTCGTCAGGCGATTCTGGCGATCGAGAAGGG
>CALEMW010000150.1 GCA_937910695.1 uncultured bacterium | reverse complement strand
ATCAACGGCGTGAAGAACTTCATCACCAACGGCGCCAACGCGGATATCCTGATCGTCTTTGCCCAGACCGATGTGGAGCTGAAGCACAAGGGCATCTACGCCTTCATCGTCGAAACCACACGCGAGGGTTTTTCGGTGATGAGCAAGGAGAAGAAGCTGGGCATCCGCGCCTCGGACACCGCCCAGCTGGCCTTGGACAACGTGCGTGTCCCCGCGGGGCATCAGCTCGGCGCCGACGGCGCCGGCTTCAAGGTGGCCATGTCGACCCTGGACGGCGGTCGCATCGGCATCGCGTCCCAGGCCCTCGGCATCGCCAAGGCGGCGCTGGAGGCGGCGACCGCCTATGCCAAGCAACGCGAGCAGTTCGGCAAGCCCATCGCGGCGTTCCAGGCCATCCAGTGGAAAATCGCCGACATGGCCTTGCGCTACGACGCGGCCCGTCTGCTGACCCTGCGAGCGGCGAACATGAAGGACCGCGGCGAGAAGTACGGGGAACAGGCGGCCATGGCCAAGCTGTTCGCTTCGGAGGCGGCGAATTACATCGCCGAGGAAGCCGTGCAGATCTTCGGGGGGAACGGTTACTCCAAGGAGTATCCGGTGGAGCGTCACTTCCGCGATGCGAGGATCACCTCGATCTACGAAGGAACAAGTGAGGCTCAAAGAATGGTCATCGCGGCCCATCGTCTGCGTTGACCGGCGGCACAGCATCAGAAACAGGGCTCTAGGCGAACGTGTCGAGGGCCCGTCCCACCACACCGAGTTGGTCGTCGATATCCGACAGGGTGTCGTCCATCAAGGCTTCCAATTTTCCGATCAAGCCGTCGCCGTCGGTTCCGTTGCCGAACAGCAGGTCCCGCACACCCTTGGTGTTGCTCTGGACGGTAGCTGCGAAGCGGGACCGATCCGCATCCTGGAAGGTGAACACTCGTCGCTGACTGTCATGGAAATCGAACTGGATCCCGTAGTGAGTCCTGTAACGGGGGCCGTTGCTGTCGATCGCGACTTCGATGCGCTCGCGGATGGCTTCGCGCAGGCCGGTCAACAGGCCCGAGGCGTGTGCCGGGTCGTCAGGATCTGCGAGCAGTTCGTTCATGGCATCTGAGATATCCTCCATCACTCTCGCCATCCGCAACGCCTGTTGGCGTGAGAATGCCGTACGTTCGGTGTTCTGCGCGGCCGGTTCATGGCTGCCGGTGGCGATGGATAAAGCAGCGAACACCCCGGTGCCGCCGTCGTCGAGCACGAGGGCCTGACCGGGTTGGTCGCTGACGATGGTCAGACGCTGCCCGGAACCGTCGAGACCGGCGGTCACGCCGGCGCCGGATCCGTTGATGCGATCGATCAGGTTCTGCAGCGAATCGCTGGCCGGATCGATGACCACCGCAACACCGTTGATCAGCAGCGTGCCGGCGCTCACCGCCGAAAAGGCAGGGACGTCCGCCATGGCCTGGGTCAACTGCCCGTCGTCCCCGGAGACGAGGACCGCGGCATCCAGTTTCATGGCTGCCAGGAACCCGGATGTGTCGTCGGCGAGTACGATGTCGGTTCCCGAACCGATGGTGCCGTGTTCCAGACGGATCGATTCGGTGGCGGTATCGAAGACGGCCGTCACGCCTGCCCCCGACGCATTGATCCGGTTGAGAACCGCTTGGATCGAATCGTCGGCATAGACGGAGATCGCCGTGCCGTTGAGAGTGAACGAACCATCCCCGACGGCCAGGCCGGGCTGCAGGTCGGGGTCTGCAAGGCGGACGCCGTCGAAGGGTTGATAGGCGTCGACGCTTGTACCGACGGAATCGTAGACGTCGAGGGTCGTCGTATCGTTCCTGGTAAAGGCTCCGGCGCTGAACTGGACGGTCAGACCGTTGCTCAAGGTGTAGACGGTTTCGGGTGTGTCGAACTTGTTGATCGTGATGTCTTCGAGTTTGCGCATGGTCTGGTCGTAGACCGTGACTTTGAGCTGGTCGGAGCCGAAGATACCGGTGCGGCTCGACTCGAAGGTCAGGGTCTGCGAACCGTTTGAACCGTCGTAGACGCCGCCCACCGTCATGGCCGAGCTCGACCCGCCTCGCCAGTCCGGCCCGTGGGTCGAGTAGGATGTCGGTGTTGTGTTGATCTCTTCAGAAGAGGAGAGGGATGCGGCTGTTTCCCCGCCAAGTCCCAGGGACAAAGCCGAGGTCACGCGGACGGCCTGTGTCGGGCCCGAACTGCCGCCTCGTCTCTGCCCCCAAAGTCCCCTGAGTTGAGAAAGGGCCTGCTTCAGATTGCCGACTTTGTGATCGGCATAGCGGTATCCGGAACGGCTGTCCATCAAGCTTCCGAGCCGGGATCGCCCCGGGCCCGCTGATGTAGGTCTGGTTCCCCGTGTTCCCTGTGAGGAAACAGACAGATGGCCGTTGGCTATGCTGAAGTTGATCGGCATGAGTCTCCCAGGGGTTCGATGTGACGCATAATTAAATGATCGGCTCAAAAAGCATAAACTTGAATTAAAAATGATATAAAATGATATATAATGCGTTATAACCCGTCAGCGAATGACTGCGATGTCCCTTCATCGTTCGCTCCGTAGCTTCCGCAACTTCTCTGGTCCCCCCGGTGCTCATCAGCTAAATTGGTCGGAACAGTCGCGCCAGAGCCTTGTGTGCTCCATGACACCTCATGGGGACCCTACACATCTCATACGATTCATTATTGGGAGCCAGCCCCTGCGGGCTTCCCACACGAGGACGATTCATGGACTTCAGCCTGACCGAACAGCAGACCATGTTCCGCGACATGGTGCGCGACTTCTCCGCCAAGGAGATCGCACCGATCGCCGAGCAGATGGATCACGACAATGCCATGCCCGACGAACTCGTCGACAAGATGCGGGCCAACGGCTTCTTCGGTCTCGCCTTCCCCGAACAGTATGGCGGTCTCGGCGTCGACACCACCACCTACGGGCTGGTGGTCGAGGAGCTGAGCGCGGCGAGCGCCGGCGTCGCGGTCATGGTCACCGTTCATAACTCAGTGGGCTCGTACCCCGTCTCCATGTTCGGCAGCGAGGAGATCAAGAACGAGGTCCTGCCGCGGATGGCCGCCGGGGAGATCGCCGCGTTCTGCGTCACCGAGCCCAACGCCGGTTCCGACGCCTCGGCCATGACCACCACCGCCACCCGTGACGGCGACGACTACCTGATCAACGGCAGCAAAATCTTCGTCACCAACGGCGCCCGCGCCCAGTTCTACGTCGTACTAGCACGCACTCCGGGCACCACGGGCCACGAAAGCCTTCATGCATTTTTGTTGGAACGCAGCGCCGAAGGGCTCTCGATCGGCAAGAAGGAAGACAAGATGGGCCTGCGAGCCTCGGACACCGTCACGGTGGATTTCGACAACGTGCGTGTGCCGGCTTCGCGGCGGCTGGGGGAGGAGGGCGACGGGTTCAAGGTCGCCATGAAGGCCCTCGACGGAGGCCGTATCGGCATCGCGTTCCAGGCCCTGGGCATCGGCAGGGCCTGTCTGGAGGCATCGGTGAAGTACGCCGGACAGCGCATCGCTTTCGGTCGCAAGCTCTGGCACATTGAAACGATCCGCGACAAGTTCGCCGACATGGCCTCGCGCCTCCACGCCGCCCGTCTTGTCGCCATGGAGGCCGCCTTTCTCAAGGACGCCGGCAAGCCCTACTCCAGGGAAGCGGCCATGGCCAAGCTCTTGGCCAGCGAGGCCGCCAGCGACGTGGCTGACGAAGCGGTGCAGATCCACGGCGGCTACGGCTACACCAAGGATTACGCCGTGGAGCGTTACTACCGTGACGTCCGCGTCACGCGCATCTACGAGGGAACCAGCGAAATCCAGCGGCTGGTCATCGCACGTTCGGTGATCCGCGAGCTGGGCTGAGCCCGAAGGGACGAGCATGGACCGCAGGCATTTTCTCGAGCTGGGAGTCGTTGGCGCCCTGGGCCTGGGCCTCGGCGGCGTCGGTGGCCTGGGAGGCTGCTCCCGGGGCGGACGTCGACCTGACATCTACCTGATCGTCGTCGACTCCCTGCGTGCCGACCGCCTCGGTTGCTACGGCCATGAGCAAGCCCAAACCCCAGCCTTGGACGCCCTTGCCCTCGACAGCCTCCTGTTCCGGCGCTGCCTGTCGGCGGCCCCTTGGACCTCGGCTTCGGTCGCCGCGATGCTGACAGGCCAGTTTCCCTCGACCCTCGGCATCCGTGATCGACCAGTACGCTTCGATCCCGGCTATCCGACGTTGCCTGGCACGCTTCACGAGCATGGCTACCGCACCAGCGGCATCGTGTCGGTGGACATGCTTTCCAAGGAACTGGGTTTCGCCGCCGGATTCGATTCCTACGACGACGCCAACTACACCGGCCGTGAGGGCCTGACCGCCGCCCGTGTGATGGGCAAGGCGAAGCGTCTGGTCGCTGCTGCGGACGACACTCCGACCTTCGCCCTGCTCCACGTCTTCGATCCCCACTACAACTACATCCACCACGAGGGATGGGCGGCCGGTTCCGATTACAGAGGACCCGTGCGCAGCAACCATGAGATCGTGGAACTATGGGGGATGCTCGACCGCCTCGATGATGCAGATCGAAACTTTCTGAGCGCCTGCTACGACTCCGAAGTGGCCTATACCGATCGACACATCGGCGCGTTTCTCGACGAACTGCACGCCGCCGGCCGTTATGACGACGCCCTGATCATCGTCACCGGCGACCACGGCGAGGAGTTCTTCGAACGAGGCTGGTTGGGCCATTCGATTTCGGTGCATCGTGAGCAGATCCATGTGCCGCTGCTGGTCAAGATGCCGGGCAACCGCCACGCCGACATCGCCACTGCTGTCTCGCTCCTCGACATTTTTCCGTCCCTGCTTCAGGCCACCGGTATCGAGCCGCCAGCCGGGCTCGAGGGCTCGGCCCACGATTGGAGCAGCAAGGACGGCGTACTGAAGAGGCCCGTCTTCTCGGAAACCTTCCACGCCCAGCAGCACCGTCCCGGCGGCATGCAACCGATTGCCTTGGCCGCCGTGGAATTCGGCGGATTCAAGATGATTCGTGACGGCCAGGCCGGGCACACGGTTGTGTACGATCTGGCCGCCGATCCCGACGAGCGCCAGCCGAGGCGTGTGGGGAATGTGGACGCCGACCAGACCCTGCAACGTCTACTGTCGGATTGGTGGGACCATGTCGACGAGAAGCGGCGCGGTGCCAGAACACGGGACGCCACTCAGCTGCTCGACACCGATCAGCTCGAGCGGCTACGGACACTCGGTTACATCTAGCACAAGAAGAAGCCCCCGTGCTTTGGCATCGGGGGCTCGACTCTCATGGGTGCCGGCTCAGACCAGCAGGACTTCCGCCTCTGCTTCTTCGACCTCCGCCACTTTCGTATCCGCTCTCGGCTTCACGTTACTCGACTCCGTCTCGGGCTCTTCGACGATGATCTGTTCCGCCGCCCTGAGAGCCGCCGTGCGGCCGATCAAACGGAGCGTGGTGTTCCATTTACGCTGAGCCAACCAGTTCAGGTTCTTGTGGATCAGAGGGATCAGCAGCGGCCAGGGGGCGATGGGCAGCATCACCTTGGCCAGGGAAAGCGTGTGCACCGACCACATGAAGTTGGCGATGATCAGCATCAGCGCGACGGCACCCAATCCATAGGCCATGACTGTGGATCGCCTCACAACACCATCGAGGTTGCCTTCGAGCACCAAGGAGTCGGGAGCCGAACGCACGGAGATCCTGTCCGAGAGGAGCAGGGGTGATTGAGCCGCCAGGTTCCATGTGTGGGGATTGACGAATTCCTGCACGTCGTCTTTAGGTCCTGAAACGGCCTCAAATCCGGCTTCGATGATCGTTTCCCGAGCCACGTCGAGAGCGATGTCCCGGTTGCCGTAGCAGGCGATTCGAGTCTTGAACAGCATGGTAGTCCTCCATTTGCACGATCTTGCATGATATATCGGCAAGATATGAGAATACTTGAGCATTAATAATTCCATATTTGTGTATTGATATTTTCTAGTGATGACCGGCGGTTGGAGATCTCGGGATAGTTCTACCCTGAACGCAGTTCCCGCACTATCGTGTCGCCCATGAGACGAAGAAAACGCTTCCAACCCTCACGCAAGGCTGCTGAACGGGTTCTGAACATCATGGACCGCCTCTCCGGGAAATCCGGCGAGCGACGGGGCCGTCCAGGTCGGTCGGACAATCGCGAGCGACCGCCTCGGGGTGTCCGCTACCTGACCATCCGCGGCAACGAGGACCTGTTCCGCAAGCTCTGCCGTGACGATTTCACATATCTGATGTCCCAGCGCATCGATGCCCCGTCGGACGTGCTCGAAGTGTTGCTGCCCCAGTCGGTGGTCGGCCGCGCCCAGAACGGCCATGGCTGGTTCACCGACCAGTACGGTGCGCCGCTGGCTTTCCGCGAAGCCTCCTTCGACCGTGTGCTGAGCCAGCTGGAAGACACCATGCCCCACCTGCGCCACGAAATGGTTCGGGCCAAGCGGACGCAGCTGGTCGAGACCGTTCGCGATCATGTGCTGGCCCACATCCACCAAGACGTGATGCCTCTGGACTCAGCCGACGGCCCATTGTTGGGGGCGGGCCTGCTCTCCGGACGCGTCGTCGATACGGCGGATTTCCTGCGCGGCATGGTCCTGGCCGGATTCATGGACGACATCGAGCACCGCCACCTGGCCCGCAAGCTCCATCCTGCCGATTTCGCCGGTGATCGTTACGATCTCGGCGGCGGCGAGATCCGTGTGGTCCAACGCGGTCTCTTCAATGCCTCGGGCATCGAAGATCCAGGTCGCGTCGCCTGGGACGATCTCGATCTCCAGGAAATGGAGCGCCTCGGCATCCTCATGCCCATGGACGAGCGGGAATGGGCCTATCCGCACTACGACCAGGTCTACTTCCGGCGGCGGTTGGGTGAGGGCGTCTGCGACGATCTGGCCCTGATCGGCATCGGCCTGCGGCACGGCCTCGACGCCATGCTCGGCGCCTTCATCATGGACGGTCTCGACACCTACGACAAATTCCTCTCACGTTTCACGGCCAAGGGCAGCGATACCCGTTTGGCCGAGGCGATCCAGGCGGCGTGGCGCGAACGTCATGGTCATCATCTGGTGCCCGACGAAGATCTGCTCGGCTTGATCTGGTTCGCCGCGAAGAACAACCATCCGCGCACGCTGCTCTCCAGCTCTCACCGGCGTTTCCTGCAGACCGAAACGGGTGCCGAAGAGCCCACGGTCCTGCATCACTGGCGGTTCATCGAGGGGAAGAGGCTCGGGCCCATCAAGCTGGGGTTCGCCCGGATGCCGGCCGACGAGTTCTACCGAGCCGCCTACCAGCGATGTCGTTCTGCGGGATATCCGGTGGCCAAGCCGGAGATCGGCGAGGGCGACTGAAGCATCATCGCCAATGGCGGACGATTTCGTAGATCCAGGAGCCGGCGAGCAGAAGCAGGGCGGTCACCCTGAGCACACGCCCTTCGGCCGGCGAGACGGTCAACGTACGGCGCCAGCGCGGTACCGCGGTCATGACCAGGGCAGCCAGCAACCATACCGCCAAGACCGTCAAAGCCAGCGCCACCAGAGGGTTCTGCTGAAAGGCGAGAACCAGATCGCCACTCCCGAAAGCCAGGGCTGCCCGAACGCCGCCGCAGGTAGGACACGCCACCCCTGTGTGGACGAGCAGGGGGCAGCGGTAGGTAGCGGCCGGCCACAGCAATCCCCGCTTCACGGCCCACCAGGCCGCCAGACCCAACAGCGTATAGATGTAAGGGAGATACCGCGTCGAGGCGTTGCGCTCAGGAACGATCCTCATGCAGCCAAGAGTCCGGTCAGGCCCAGGAGCGCGCCACAGCCACAGACGAACACCAGCATCGGAGCGATCACGATCACCGCCGCCTTACCCGCCCCGCAGCCGTGGAGTTTGTCCAGGGCGATCGCATAGATCACCAGGGTCCACACGCTCATCAGCAGGCCGCCGCACATGGGCACGAAGGTCAGCACGTAGGCGGCGTTGCCGTAGGCGACAGCCCGCAGCGTGGCCTCGAAGCCGCGGCCGTCGGGATGCAGCAGCATGATGCCCAGGTGAAACACGCCGGCGTAAATGAACAGGAACGCTAGACTTGTAAAGGGACTGAGGATCACCCCGACGGACTGGAAGGTCTGCATCAGGGCGGTGTCGGTGGCGGATTCCGCGCTCAATTCCTCGAGCATCGACAGCATGCCCAGCTCCATCCCAGAAAACATCGTGGACCATACCCAGCCCACCGCCGCCGCGAGGACGCCCATGATCACTGCGAAGCTGACAGGGCCCAACCAGCCGCGATCTACGGGATGATCGCCGAAGAAACGGCCGGGGGCTGTCATGACCTGGGCGACGGTCGTCAGAAAGCCACCGAGTATGCCGTGGTGCAGACGGTCCTCCCAAGGCGGCAGGCCACCGACGTCCGGTCGCGGGGGTGATGGCGGTCCGCCGTCGCCGAACTCGTCCTGCGGATCAGGATCGTGGGACGGGGGGAACGGAGTGTCGTCGCGGTGATCGTCGTCCATGGTACCTACTCCTGAATCTCCGGATACAGATCGGTTTCGCCTTCACGCACGGCCACCGCCACGGCACCGCAGCTATCGCTCAGAACGTTCACGCAGGTTCGCAGCATGTCCAGCAGTGGGTCCACGGCAAGAATGAGAGCCACGCCTTCGAGGGGCAGACCCACCGTGCTGAGGATGATGGAGATCATCACCAGCCCCGCCGAAGGGATGCCGGCTGCGCCTATGGAGGCCAGCAACGCAGTCACCACCACCAGGAACTGTTCCACCGGCCCGAGGACGATGCCGTAGGCCTGGGCGATGAACAGGGCAGACACGCATTCGTACAGCGCGGTGCCGTCCATGTTGACGGTGGCGCCGAGGGGCAGCACGAAGCTCGTCACACGGTTGCTCACGCCGGCCCCGTGTTCCACACACTCCATCGTCAGCGGCAGGGTCGCGGAACTGCTGCGGGTGGTGAACGCGGTCATCAGCGCCGGCGCCATGACGCGTGCATGGCGGGCTGGGCTGACCTTCGCCACGAGGCGGAGCAGCAGCGGGAGAGTGATGAGGCTGTGGAAGGACAGAGCCAGCACGACCGTCAGGGCGAAGCGGGCCAGCGGTGCGAAGGCTTCGACGCCGCTGGACGCGGCGATGCGGGCGATCAGTCCGAAGACGCCGAGGGGCGTGAAGCGGATCACCCAGCCCGTAATGCGCATCATGATTGCGAACAGACCCTCCCACCAGCGTAGCTGAGGGTTGCGCAGTTCGGACGGGAGCATGGTGATGGCGGCGCCGAAGAGCATGCAGAACACGATCAACGGCAGCATGTCGCCCTCGGCGGCGGCGGCCACGGGATTGGTGGGGATCATCCTCAGGACGATGGCGACCAGATCGCCGGCGCCGCGCCCCTGGAGATTCTCGTCGATCTGGGAGACGTCGGCCTGCAGTCCCATGGTCTCGCCAACGGGCACACCGTCGGCGTAGCCGGGTTGGATGAGATTGACCAGCAGGAGTCCGACGAGGATGGCCAGCAGGCTGGTGCCCATGTACCAGGCAAAAGTGCGTCCGAACAGACGGCCGAGAGTGCGGGCATCGCCTAGCCCCGCCACACCGGTGACGATGGAACCGGCCAGCAGGGGCACGATGACCATTTTCAGGGCTCTCAAGAACAGGTCGCCCAGGAAACCGAAGGCGTCGATGGGGTCGAGAGGGCCGAGACGAGCGCCGTCGGGTATGGCGAGTCCGCTCGTAATGCCCAGAGCGAGGGCGGTGAGGATCTGCCAGTGAAGGGGCCAGCGCCAGGGAGCGCGGGCATGCGTGTGATTGGATGGGTTGGCCATGGGTCTCCTTCAGGCGCTGGCAAAAAGGGGAACTGGAATGGAGACTAACCCAGAGATGCTCCCCTCACAAGGACTCGGGGATTTGGGGTGGCGGGTCGTCAGGCCTGTGCTACGATGCCTGCTCCATTTTCCGCACCCAGGACCATATCGAGATCCGTCCGACCAGGAGAACCGATTCATGCGCTGGACCACTGCCCGCACTGCACCGAATGAGACCGCCGCCGACCTGCTGATCGTAGGCGTCCTGAAAAACGACGATGGCCCCGAACTGAAGCCGTGGCATGAGCTGGATAAGGCAACCGGCAACGCCCTGAAAAGCTTGAGGGGCACCGAGATCTTCGGTGCCGCGGCGGAGTCGATGCATACTGTGCCGGGCGGTGCGGCCAAGGCGCCCTGGGTTCTGCTGCTCGGTCTCGGCACGGCGGACGACTTGACGCTCCAAGTCTTGCGTTGCTGCGTGGCGGTCGCCGTCAAACGTGCCCGCGCGCTGAAGATCAAGCGGATCGCCTTGGCGCTGCCCTGGTCGAGCCTCAAGGGCTTTTCGGCCGAGGCGGTGGCCCGCAGCTGCGCCGAAGGCGGTGAGCTGGCTCTTTTCGAGGCCGGCAGTTGCAAGGCCAAGTCCTACAAGGATAGTCCCGAGCCGGTCAGCGTGAAGCTGTGCCTCGCCGATGGCGCCCCCCTGGCAGACGTGCGTACCGGCCTGGAGACAGGCGTGGACATGGCTGTGGGGTGCCTCACCGCCCGCCGCCTGGTGAATATGCCACCCAACGAACTCACACCCTCCCGTCTGGCTCTCGAAGCTCGACGCATCGCCCGCGCCGAAGGATACGTTTGCGCCGTTCACGGTGAACCCTGGCTCCGTAAGCAGGGGATGGGCGGCATCCTGGGAGTGGGGCAGGGCAGCCGGCAGGAGTCGAAGCTCGTGGTCATGGAGCGAGCACCGCGGAGCCGCAAGAAACTGCCGACGGTTGTGCTGGTCGGCAAGGGCGTGACCTTCGACACAGGCGGCATTTCGCTCAAACCCGGATCCGGGATGCACGAGATGAAGGGCGACATGGGAGGCGCCGCCGCCGTGCTGGGGGCGGCCTTGATCCTGGCCCGTCGCAACATCGAGGCCCGGCTGGTGATCGTGGTGCCGACCGTGGAGAACATGCCCGACGGCAACGCCATCCGCCCGGGCGACGTGTTGACCATGGCCTCCGGGAAAACCGTCGAGATTCTTAATACCGACGCCGAGGGTCGTTTGATCCTGGCCGACGGCTTGCATTATGCGGCAGCAGAAAAGCCGGACCTGATCATCGACGCCGCCACCCTCACCGGCGCCTGCGTGGTGGCCCTGGGTATGCAGTTCGCAGGGATGTTCGCCAACGACACGACACTGAGCGACGCCCTGCAGCAGGCGGGCGGCGATGTCTTCGAACGCGTCTGGCCCATGCCGTTGATCGACGAACATCACAAGATGATCGAGAGCCCCATCGCCGACATCAAGAACATAGGTGGCGGCCGCTGGGCAGGCGCCAGCACGGCCGCGGCGTTCCTGGCCGAATTCGTCGACGACGAAACGGCCTGGGCCCATCTCGACATCGCAGGACCCGCCTGGACCGAAGGCGACACGCCCCTGAGCCCCAAGGGGGCCACCGGCTACGGGGCTCGTGTGATCGCCCGCGGGGTGGAGCTCTACCTCGAGGCGCTGGCGGCCCGCAGCGGCGCATGACAGCCGGCCTGCCCTCCCAACGGCGGGGCCTGACCCGGGCTCTTCTCGGTCTGGCCCTGCCGGTGATCCTCGCCAACATTTCCCAGACCCTCATGGGCCTCGTCGACACGTTGATGGTCGGTCGGCTCGGAGTTGCTCCCATCGCCGCAGTGGGCGTGGCCACATTGGTGTTTTCGGCCGTCGCCTCGGCGTTGAAGGCCTTCGACATGGCCGTGCAGACCATCACGGCCCGCCGGGTCGGCGAGGGTCGCGACCACGAGGTAGGGGGGGTGCTCGCCACCGGGCTGTTCCTCGCCGTCTCGCTGGGAATCGTGGTCACGGTCGTGGGTCTGATCTGGCCGGATCGAGCGATGGCTCTGGTTTCGAGTTCCGAAGATGTTCGGCGTCTCGGCGTGGAATATCTGATGGCGAGGGTGCCGGGCATGGTGCCGTTCATGGCGTTCTTCATCCTGCGCGGCTGCTTCGACGGCATCGGCTGGACGCGGGTGGGCATGATCGTGGGCATCGGCATGAACGTGCTCAACGCGGTGCTCAACTGGGGCCTGATCTTCGGCCACTTGGGTATGCCGCAGCTCGGCGTGGCGGGAGCGGCTCTCGGCAGCACCCTGGCCAGCGCCATAGCTGTGCTGGTGATGGTGGCGGTCGCCCTGGCTCCCGGAACCCGTCAACGATTCGGCATGATCGCCAAGGGCAGCATCCGGCGGGATCTCATGGGGCCGCTGGTGCGTCTGGCCTGGCCCCTGGGAGTGCAGGTGCTTGGGGCGCTGGTTGCGGTCCTGGTGTTCTTCACGATCCTGGGGAGGATCTCCACCGAGGCCGTGGCCGCCGGCAACATCGTGCTGCGCATCGCGGCGCTGTCGTTCATGCCCGCCATCGGTATGGGAGTCGCCGTGCAGACGACGGTCAGCCAGGCTCTCGGCCGCGGTGATCCGGACGCCGCCGTCCGTTCCGGTTGGACCGGCGTGGGGTTGGCGGTAGTATTCATGGGAGCTTTCGGGCTGGTGTTCCTGTTCTGGCCCGGATGGCTCATGAGCCTGTTCACCTCGGACCCCGTCCTGGTCGCTGCTGGCACGCCCATCCTCAGGATGATGGGTCTCGTTCAGATCTTCGATGCCGTGGGCCTGACCCTGGCCGGCGGGCTGCGCGGCGCCGGTGCCAATCGGGCGGTCATGATCATCGATGTCTGTGCGGCCTGGGGTCTGCTGATTCCGAGCGCCTGGTTCTTCGGCGTGCATCTGGGTTGGGGACTGAACGGAGCCTGGATCGGCATCCTGGTGTGGTTCTTCATGTATGCGGTGGCGATCACCGTGTGGTTTGTCCGCGGCAGCTGGCGGCGGATCGAGGTGTGACTTGGGCGATCTCTTCTCCAACCTGAATGCGACTCAGCCCGACGACGCCGTCGGGCGCCGTGTGCTGACCGTCGGCGAGCTCAACGCATGCGTCGAGGCTGCCCTGCAGGCGGCATTTCCGGCGGCGATCTGGGTTCGAGGAGAAGTTCAACGTCTGAACCATAACCGCAGTGGGCACATATACTTCGAACTTCACGGCGCCGATGGTAGCGGCATCGACCAGATCAGAGTGGCGGCCCTCAAATGGGACCGTGACCGGTTCGGCCTCGAGCGCTATTTCGACGGATCCGACCCGGTCCTTCGCATTCAGGACTCCATGGAGATCTGCCTTCAGGCGCGGTTGAACTACCACCCCAAGTGGGGCCTGTCACTCCAGCTCGTGGGGGTCGATACGACCACGACCCTCGGCCAGCTCGAAGCCAGGCGTCGCCGAACCCTGGCCTGGCTGGAGCAGGAGGGACTGCTCGCTCGCAATGCACGAATCCCCCTGCCGGACCTGCCTTTGAACATCGGCTTGATCACGTCCGCCGGCAGCGCCGCCGAGGCGGATTTCCTGCGCACGCTGCACGACAGCGGCTATGGATTCAGGGTGGAACGTGCCGACTGCCGCATGATGGGCGAGCGGATGGTCGCACAAGTGGTCGCAGCCGTATCGGCCCTCGGTCGCAGCAAGGTGGACGTGATCGTTCTGACCCGCGGCGGCGGCTCCAAGGCGGACCTGTCGTGGTTCGACGATGTGAAGATCTGTGCTGCTGTCGCTGCCTGTCCCAAGCCTGTGGTGACCGCCATCGGTCATGAGATCGACCAGTCGTTGACGGATCTTGTAGCTCATCATCACTGCAAGACACCGACGGCCGCCGCCGCCGACGTTGTGGAGCGCGTGGTCGCCGCCGAGGACAGGCTTGAGCGGGCCGCCACAGGGACGATCTCTGCAGCCGGCGATGTCCTCGACGAAGCTCGTCGGTCCATCACTGTTTCCGCCCGCGCTCTGAGTTCAAACGTCACCGCTCGGGTTCGCGGGGAGGCCGCCGCTCTGATCCGTATCCGTGACGGCGTCTCACGGGAAGTGCGCCGTCGCCTGGCCGCTGAGACCGCCAATCTGGATGCCGGCGGCCCACGGCTCGTCGCTTCGGTACGAAGGCGTCTGGCGGGGGAGCGCCGTGAGTTGAGCGGCCGGGCCGTCCGTCTTGCTCCTGAGCGACTGCTGGCACGCTGGCCGCGGCATCGGCAAGAAATCGCGAATCTGACCATGCGCCTCGAACGTCGCTGTGGTGCGTTCACGGCCGACCGTCGGCGCCGGCTCGATCACCTGGCCGAGAAGGCCTCTCTGCTCGATCCCGCCCGCCTGCTGGCCCGCGGGTACAGCCTGACTCTCGATTCCGACGGGCGGCTTGTCCGCAGCGTGGCCGCCCTGGGACCCGGCGACATGATACGGACGCGGGTGCACGACGGCGTGATCGACAGCATCGTGGACCACACGATTCCTGAGCAAACCGGAGGTAAGGAATGAACGCCAAGAAGAAGGACCCCAGCTTCGGCGAAGCCGTGGGCGAGGTCGAAGCTATCCTGACCCGTCTCGAGAGCGACGAGATCGATGTCGACGAGCTCTCCGGCGAAGTGAAGCGTGCCGTGGAGCTGGTGGGCCTGTGCCGCGCCAAGCTGCAGCGCACCGAGCTCGAGGTGAAGGAGTTCGTGGCCAGACTCGAAGCCGACGCCGCCGACGTTCCGCCGGCCGTGACCGAAGCCGACACCGGCGCCCTTCCGTTCTGAGGTGACCATGGAACCGCTGATCCGCGTCGAGAATCTCTGCAAGGACTACCAGGTCACGCGTCGGCGCGAGGGTGTCTGGGGCGGTGTCGTCGACCTCGTCAAGCCGCGCCGCGAAATCCTGCGCGCGGTCGACGATGTGAGCTTCGAGATCCCGGCCGGCGAGATGGTGGGGTACATCGGGGCGAACGGAGCCGGCAAGAGCACAACCATCAAGATGCTCACCGGCATCCTCACGCCCACCTCGGGCCACGTGTCGGTGGGCGGCCTCGTGCCCTGGCGCGACCGCACCCACTATACGCGCCACATCGGCGCGGTCTTCGGGCAGCGCACCCAGCTGTGGTGGGATCTGGCGGTCATCGAATCGTTCCACCTGCTGCGCAAGATCTACGAGGTGGAGGAGGGCGCATACCGCAAGCAGCTCGATCTCTTCCGCGAACTTCTCGGACTCGACGAGTTCCTCCACCAGCCCGTCCGCAAGCTCTCCCTCGGCCAGCGCATGCGCTGCGACCTGGCCGCGGCGCTGCTCCACGGGCCGCGGCTGCTGTTCCTCGACGAACCCACCATCGGCCTCGATGTGGTGGCCAAGGAGAGCGTGAGGGTCTTCCTGCGCGAGATCCGCGACCAGTTGGGTGTGACGGTGCTGTTGACGACCCATGATCTGGGAGACATCCAGCAGCTGTGTCGCCGCATCGTGATCATCGACCACGGCAAGGTCATCTTCGACGGCGAGATCGACGAACTGCGCAGTCGGGTCGGCGACCGGATCAAACTGACCATCGAGCTGCGCGAGGCGGCGACGTCGGCGTCGCTGGCCGACGTCACAGGCACGATGCCGGTGATTTGGCGGGCAGGCGACGGTCTGGTCCACGAGGTGGAGTTCTCCCGCCGCGACGTGCGCAGCGCCGAAGTCATCCGCGCCGTGGTGAACGACAGGCCTGTCCACGACCTGCGCATCGAGGAGCAGGACATCGAGGAGATCGTTCGCGGCATCTACCGTAGGGGCGATGCAAAGGCGACTGACGCAGCGGATGAGGGACAGGAGGCCGGCGATGCCTGAGACGGCGATCACCGTCCCCGGAAACGAATTCGAGAGGTGGCGCCGCGGAGGCGCTGCCACCGCGGGACTCTACGTCAGCTTCGCCCGCCTCGCGTTCCTCAAGTTCCTGGCCTACCGTCTGCGCTACTACACCGGCGTGGTCAGTTACACGGTGTTCGTGGCCGGCAATTACTATCTCTTCACAGCGCTTTTTGCGAGCCGCCCGGCGGGTGAGGAACTGATCGGTGGACTGACCCTGGCGCAGATGATCAGCTATGTGATCCTCAGCTGGGTGGGCAGAAGCTTCACCTTCAACAACATCGACCGCACCCTGGCTCAGCAGGTGGTCCAGGGCGAAATCGCCTTGCAGCTCATCAAACCCTTCCACGTCCAGACGGTCATGCTCAGCGAGGCGCTGGGCGAAGCGCTGTTCCGGCTGTTGATGTTCACGGCACCGATCCTGCTGGTGGTCGTGCCCCTATTCGGTCTGAGTTCGCCCCCTGACCCCGCCCTCTACGGTTGGACGGTCCTGAGCTTCGCCCTGGCATTTCTGGTCAACGCCCAACTCAATTTTCTGGTGGGATGCTTGGCCTTTTACCTGAAGAACATCATCGGCGTGATCAGGGCCAAGATGGTGATCATGGAGTTTCTGACTGGTGTGCTGGTGCCCTTCACATTTTTCCCCGCATGGTTCCAGTCGGCCATGGAGTGGCTGCCGTTCCAGGCCATCAGCTACGTGCCGGTGACGGTCTATCTGGGCCTGCGCACCGGCCACGATCTGATCATCTCGCTGATCGTGCAGGCGGCTTGGGCGCTGGGATTGTTCGTGCTCGGGCGCTTGCTGTGGAGCGTGTCGGTCAAACACGTGACGCTGCAGGGAGGATGACCATGCATGACCGCAGCGGCGACAACATCCTGCCGCGCCGGGACACGAGCTGGGGCCGACGGCTGCGCGAGCCGCGTCGTCAAGGGGCGATCATCGCCGCCTACTTCGCCCAGTTCCTCAAGTCGCGGATGTCCTACCGCGTGGATTTCGTCATCGACCTGACGGCCAACCTGTTCTCGCTGGGAGTCCAGCTGACGGTGCTGACCGTTCTGTTCGGCAAGATCGACGCCCTGCGGGGGTGGTCCTACGAGCAGGTGCTGTTCATCTACGGTTTCAGCCTGCTGCCGCTCGGCCTTTTCAACCTGGTTGGCGTGAATCTGTACAATTTCAGCGAGCAGTACATCATCGAGGGCAACTTCGACCGCGTGCTGCTGCGGCCGGTCAACAGCCTGGCCCAGGTCATGTTCAGCTCCTTCGGCATCAACGGCCTGAACGAACTTGTGCTCGGTTCGGCGGTCATGATCTATGCGGGTGGGCGGTACGGCCTCTCTTTCAGTGCGGTGGACATTATGCTGCTGCCGGTCTTTGCGGTTTCAGCGGCCCTCATCTTCGCCGGCGTGTTCCTCGGCCTGACGTCGGTGTCGTTCTGGTTCGAGGACCGCATGGGCTTGGCGCCGCCGGTCTACAACGTGATCCGCTTCAGCCGCTATCCTCTGACGATCTTCCACCCGCTGGTCCGGGCCCTGCTGACCTTCGTGCTGCCCTTCGCCTGGGTGGCATTCTACCCGGCCGCCTGGTTCATCGGCGGTGAAGAATTCCGGCTCCTCGCACTGTTGACGCCGCTGGTCGGCATCCTCACGTTCACCCTCGCCTACGTCGTCTGGACGCGCGGCAGCCGCCGCTACACCAGCACCGGGAGTTGACCCGGGAACACGGAGGCCTCAAGATGGTTGAATTGCGGTCCTAGGAGGAAACCATGAAGATAATGACGACGCTCGTGACCTGTGTAGCGCTGCTCGCAGCCGCACCGACCTTGGCCAGCCAGTGGGGCGGTCATCACGGCACCATCTACCTGAGCATCGACTCCACCGACGCCGTCGTATCCGTGGCCGGCTCGCCGGCTCTGGGAGAGATGGGCGTGGTCGTGGATGTGAGCGCAGTGCTCACCGATCTCGACCCCCTGCTCCAGGACGGCGAACGCGTGTTGGCCGTCGGCGGTTTCGAGATGAAGCTCGGCATCGAGGGCGCCGACGATGCGCGTGTCCTGGAGAAGACCATCACGGTGAAGCATCTCGACTTGTCCGAGGATCCAACCGGCTGCGTCGTCGGCCTGTTTCCTGACCTCGGCCTCGCCGACGGTTCTGCTGTTCTGGTGACCTGGAAGGTCCTGGTGCCCGGCGAGGCGAAACCCGTGAAGTTCGTGCTCGATCCCGGTGGCGTCCAGAGCTGCGCGGATCTCGAAGGCTGCGATGGGAGCGGCACCCTGGCCCTGTGGTCGGGAAGCATGCAGGCCCGACAGCATGGGCTTCTGTTCAGCGCGGGGTACGTGCCCGCCTATCTGAACTGGGACGGCGAGAAGGACCTCACACCCGTGCGGGGCAAGACGGATTGGCAGGATACGGGGCTGTTCACCCTGGCGGACTGAACATTAGGCCTATCGACGATCGAGCAAAGCCCCGACCTCCCGGACGGGGCTTATGCCATGGGGGGACCCGTGGTGTCAGTGTTCCGCCGAACAGATCTCCACCAGCACGCCGCCGGTGTCCTTGGGATGAAGGAACGTCACCATCTTGCCGTGCGCCCCGACGACGGGCTCTTCGTTCAGCAGACGGATGCCCGCCTCGCGGCAGTTCGCCAGCGCCTGGGTCATGTCGTCCGCCGCGAAGGCGACGTGGTGCAGGCCGGGGCCCTTCTTTGCGATGAAGCGTCCGATGTTGCTGTCCGGATCCAGGGCTTCGAGCAGTTCGATGTGGCCGATGCCCGATCCCTTGGCCAGGCGCAGGAACGCCACACGGATCTTCTCGCGCGGCACTTCCTCGACGCCATCGAGCTCCAGGCCCAGCAGTCCCTTGTAGAGCTTCACGGCGTCGTCCAGGTTCGTGACGGCGATTCCCACATGGTCGACGTTGCCGGCCATGCCGGCGGGCAGCTTGATGTCATCGAAGTTCATCCTCGGCCTCCCGGTTGAATCCCTCTGAAACATAGACGAACGTCCGGCAAGGGAAAGACGAATCTGCCCGACAGGGCCTTGGGTGGAGAAAGGGGTTTGATCCCGCCGTCTCCGTCCTTATGATTGTGGACGAGTCCCACGCCGACAGACCTCTCGGAGGAATCATGAAAGACCCGCGCCACGCCCAGCTCGCCGAACAGCTCGTCCGCTATTCCGTCAACGTCCAGCCCGGCGAAGTCGTCTACATCGAGCTCAAGGGGCTCGAGTCCCTCGACCTCGGCCGCGAGCTGATCCGGGCGGCCACCGAGGCCGGCGGCGTGCCGTTCTGGTACTACAACGACGAGGATCTCTCGCGGGGCTTCGTCAAGAACGCGAGCGAAGGACAGTTCAAGCTCTGGGCTGCTTTCCACCGCAAGGCCATGGAGAACGCCGACTGCTACATCGCCATCCGCGGCAGCAGCAATCCCTACGACCACAAGGACGTCGACGCCGACCGCATGAAGTGGTACAGCAAGGCCTACTGGGACGAGGTCCATTCGGTGCGCGTGAACCAGAAGAAGTGGGTGGTGCTGCGCTACCCCAACGCGAGCATGGCCATCCAGGCGGAACGGCCCACCGAGGATCTCGAGGATTTCTACTTCCGCGTCTGCTGTTTCGACTACGCGAAGATGTCCGAGGCCATGGATCCCCTCCACGCCCTGCTGAGCCGCACCGACAAGGTCGAGATCGTCGGTCCCGGCACCGAACTGACCTTCAGCATCAAGGGCATCGGCGCCGTGAAGTGCGACGGCCACCGCAACGTGCCCGACGGCGAGGTCTACTCGTGCCCCGTGCGCGATTCGGTCAACGGCACGATCACCTACAACGCGGCGACCATGCGCAACGGACAGCTCTTCAAGAACGTGAGCTTCATCTGCGAGAACGGGAAGATCGTCACAGCGACCTGCGACGGCGACACGACCAAGCTCAACGAGATCCTCGACACCGACGAGGGCGCCCGCTATTTCGGCGAGTTCGCCATCGGCGTCAATCCGTACATCGATGCGCCGATGCTCGACACGCTCTTCGACGAGAAGATAGGCGGTTCCTTCCATCTGACACCGGGCCAGGCTTACGCCGCCACCGACAACGGCAACAAGAGCGCTGTGCACTGGGACCTCGTCTGTATCCAGACGCCAGAGTGGGGCGGGGGAGAGATCCGCTTCGACGGTGTGCTCGTGCGCAAGGACGGGCTATTCGTGCTGCCGGAGTTGGCGGGGCTGAATCCGGAGAATCTGAAATAACGATCTCATGCGAAGAGGATTCCTGAAGTACCTGCTGTTTCGCCGACGAGGGATATCGTGGTCGAATTCCGATTCGGCCGCTTCATCGGTGCGGAGGCGGGCTAGCCCCCCACCTCCGCCGTCATCATCACCATCACATCACCCGTGCTTACCGACTGCCCCACTTCGACCCTGATCTCGTCGATTGTCCCGGTCACCGGCGCGGTGATCTCGTTCTGCATCTTCATGGCCTCGAGCACCAGCATGGCGTCCCCTTGGTGCACCTTCTGACCAGCCGTCACCGCGAGCGAAACGACCACGCCGGGGATCTCGGCGGCCACGGTGCCGCCGGCCACGGTCGACTCCACACTTCGTTGGGCCAGGGCCCGCAGTTCGTCCATGACCGTGAGGGCGAGGTGACGGCCGTTGACCGTGGCGGCGAGCCCGCCGCGCTGTCCGGTGGCGGTCAGGTCGATCAGGTGCATGCGTCCGTCCACGCGCAACGACAAGGCACGGCCGTTCTGTACCCAACAGGCATCGACGTCGCGGGGGCCGCCGTCGTCGAGCTTCACGGCGATGCGGCCGTCGCGGTGGGTGGCGACCTCCGCTGTGTACTGCTCGCCGCCGTTGTCCAGGACGTAGCGCTTCTTCATCCACATGTCGATGCTCCTAGCTGTTGCCGGTCATGCGGCGTCGGGCGTCGAGTCGCCAGGCCGAAGGTGTGGAGGCGGGACTGTCGCCGGTGCGGACGGCCTCACGGCGCCGGGCCTCCCACAAGGCGGCAGCGGTGAGCAGGGCCTCGCGGTCGTCGTCGGGCAGGGGGTCCTGGAACTCGGCGGGGTCGAAACGTTCGTCGATGAAATTCGTGGTGTAGGTGCCGGCGATGAACCGGGGACGCTCCAGCGCCCAGAGATGGAACGGGATGTTATGGCCCGGGCCGTGGAGCGTGTACTCCATCAGCGCGCGCCGACCACGAGCGATGGCCTGGGGGCGGTCTTCGCCCCACACGATGAGCTTGGCCAGCAGCGGGTCGTAGTAGATGGGGACGTCGAAGCCCTCGTAGATGCCGCTGTCGACGCGCACGCCGGGCCCCGACGGCGCGATGTGCGAGTTGATGCGTCCGATGGCCGGCATGAAGTTCTTGGCCGGGTCCTCGGCGTAGATGCGGAACTCGATGGCCCAGCCGCGCTGGCGCAGCTCGTCCTGGGTGTAGGGGAGCCCCTGCCCGCGGGCGATGCGCAGCTGGGCGCGCACCAGGTCGGTGCCGGTGACCATTTCGGTGATCGGGTGCTCCACCTGCAGCCGCGTGTTCATCTCGAGGAAGAAGAACTCCTTGTCCTGGCTGAGAATGAATTCGACCGTGCCGGCGCCCAGGTAGTTCACCGATTCGGCGGTGCGTACCGCCGCGGAACAGATGGCCTCGCGCAGCTCGGGCGTCAGGCTGGGCGAAGGCGATTCCTCGATCACCTTCTGATGACGACGCTGCACAGAACACTCGCGCTCGAACAGGTGGATGACCTTGCCCTCGCCGTCGCCGAGCACCTGCACCTCGATGTGCTTGGGGTTCTCGATGTAGCGCTCGATGAACACGGCGTCGTCGCCGAAGGAGGCCTTGGCCTCGCCCATGGTTTGCCGCAGGGCGGTGTCGATCTCGGCTGGCTCGCGGACCACCCGCATGCCCTTGCCGCCGCCGCCAGCCGCCGCCTTGAGCAGCACCGGGTAGCCGATCTCCGCGGCGGCCTTCTTGGCCACTTCGGGGTCGCGGACCGCTGCTTCGGTACCGGGAATGACCGGTACGCCGCTTTCGAGCATCTTATGGCGAGCCGAGAGCTTATTGCCCATCAGGTCGATGGTCTCAGGCCGCGGGCCGATGAACACGATGCCGGCCGCCTCGCACTGGCGAGCGAACCCGGCGTTCTCCGAGAGGAACCCGTAGCCAGGGTGGATGGCGTCGGCGCCGCAGGCCTTGGCCGTCGCGATCAGTACGTCGCCCCGCAGGTAGCTCTCCGCGGCGGGGGCGGGGCCGATCTCGTAGGCCTCGTCGGCGACCAGCACGTGCAGGGCGGTGCGGTCGGGCGTCGAGTGCACAGCCACGGTGCGCACGCCCATCTCGCGCAGGCCCTGGATCACGCGCACGGCGATTTCGCCGCGGTTGGCCACCAGCACCTTGGTGATCTTGCGTTCGCTCATGACGCTCCTCGTCCAGTTCTACAGAGGGATGTTGCCGTGCTTCTTGGGCGGCAAGACCTGCTTCTTGTTCTGCAGGTTTTGCAGCGCCGCGATGAGCAGCGGTCGGGTGTCGCGCGGATCGATCACGTCGTCGATGTAACCCAGCCCGGCTGCGATGTACGGGTTGGCGAAGTTGCTGTTGTACTCGTCGACCAGTTCCTTGCGCAGGGCGTCGGGGTCGTCGGCGTTGGCCAGGGTCTCGCGGTGCAGGATGTTCACGGCGCCCTCGGGCCCCATCACGGCCAGCTCGGCGGTGGGCCAGGCCACGTTGTAGTCGGCGCGGATGTGCTTGGAGCTCATCACGTCGTAGGCGCCGCCGTAGGCCTTACGGGTGATCACCGTCAGCTTGGGAACCGTGGCCTCGCAGTAGGCGAAGAGCAGCTTGGCGCCGTGCTTGATGATGCCGCCGAATTCCTGGCCGGTGCCGGGCAGGAAGCCTGGCACGTCCTCGAAGGTCACCAGCGGCACGTTGTAGCAGTCACAGGTGCGGATGAAGCGCGCGGCCTTCAGCGAGGCGTCGATGTCCAGCACCCCGGCCTGCACCTTGGGTTGGTTGGCGACGATGCCCACGCTCATGCCGTCGAGCCGTGCGAAGCCGCAGATGATGTTCTGGGCGTAGCGCGGCTGGATCTCCATGAACTCACCTTCGTCCACCACCCGGGTGATCACGTCGTGCATGTCGTAGGGCTTGCGTGGGTCGTCCGGGACCACCGTATCGAGCTGGACGTCGCGACGGTCGGCGGGGTCGCTCGTCACACGGCGCGGTGCCTCTTCGAGATTGTTCTGGGGCAGGTAGCTGAGCAGGCGCCGGGTCATCAGCAGGCAGTCCTGGTCGCTGGCGGCCTTGAGGTGGGCCACGCCGCTGCGCGAGGCGTGGGTGTCGGCGCCACCGAGCTCCTCGAAGGTCACGTCTTCGCCGGTGACCATCTTGATGACGTTGGGGCCGGTCACGAACATGTAGCTCGTCTTGTCGACCATCAGGGTGAAGTCGGTGATGGCGGGGGAGTACACCGCGCCGCCGGCGCAGGGGCCGAGGATGGCCGAGATCTGGGGGATCACGCCCGAGGCCATGGTGTTGCGCCAGAAGATCTCCGCGTAGCCGGCGAGGGACTTCACGCCCTCCTGGATGCGGGCGCCGCCGGAGTCGTTGAGCCCGATCACGGGGCAGCCGTTCTCCAATGCCTGGTCCATGAGCCGGCAGACCTTCAGGGCGTTGCTCTCGCTCATCGAGCCGCCGAAGACGGTGAAGTCCTGGGCGAACACGTAGACCTGGCGGCCGTCGATGCGGCCGGTGCCGGTGATCATGCCGTCGCCCACGGGCTTGTCGCCCTCGATGCTCTTCTCGCGGTGGGTGACGAAGGCGCCGGTCTCGAGGAAGGTGCCCTCGTCGAGCAGCAGGTGCACGCGCTCGCGGGCTGTCAGCCGGCCCTTGGCGTGGATCTTGTCGATCTTGGCCTGGCCGCCGCCAAGATGGGCCTTCTCACGCAGATCGTGGAGGCGGTCGAGCTTGTCCTGTCGGGATTCGGACATGGTCGTGTCCTAACATTCTGGGGTCGAACGGGTCGCGGGAATCCGGCGGGACATGGTACCCGGGCGTGATCCGCCGCGTCAACCTGCGAAACCGTGAAGATGAATCTTCGTACGAACACCGTGGCTCAACCCCGGAGGAATCATGACCAAGCAGATCGATCTCGACTTCGCCCAGCGCTTCACCTGCCCCAAGTGCGCCGGCTGCGGCGCCGACGTCCGACGCCTGGCCATGACCGGCTCCCTCCCTTGTCACGATCCGCTCCACCCCCTATGATCCCGTCGCGCCACGAAGCCACGAAGCCACGGAGATCCGGGAGGACTGGGATGGAATTCAAGACCCTGCTGTGCGAAATCGCCGACGGCATCGCCGTCGTCACCGTCAACCGCCCCGAGAAGATGAACGCCCTGAACGCCGAGGTCGTCGCCGAGCTGGGCGCCTGTTTCCGATCCCTGCAGGCGGACCCCGCCGCCCGGGTGGTCGTGCTGACCGGCGCAGGGGAGAAGGCCTTCGTCGCCGGCGCCGACATCGGCGAGCTGGCCGCAGCGTCGGGTCCCGATCTCGAGCGCCTCGCCGAACGGGGCCAGTCCCTGATGTGGACCATCGAGAACCTGGGCAAGCCGGTCATCGCTGCGGTCAACGGCTTCGCCCTGGGCGGCGGCTGCGAGCTGGCCCTGGCCTGCACCTTCCGCTATGCGTCGGACAACGCGCGGCTTGGTCTTCCGGAGATCACCCTCGGGCTCATTCCCGGCTACGGGGGAACCCAGCGCCTGCCGCGACTGGTCGGTCGGGGCCGAGCCCTGGAAATGATCCTCACCGGCAAGATGATCGGCGCCGCCGACGCCGCGGCCATGGGGCTGGTCAACGCCGTCGTGCCGCAGGCCGAGCTCATGGACGCCGTGCGCAAAACCGCGGCTGCCATCGCCGCCCATTCCACGGTGACAGCCCGCTACGCTCTGAAGGCCGTGGGCGAGGGGCTGAACATGACCCCCGACGCAGGCCAGCGCCTCGAGGCCGCCCTGTTCGGAGGCGTGGGCGCCACCGCCGACGCCGAGGAGGGCTGCCGCGCTTTCATGGAGAAGCGGAAACCGGAGTTCAAGGACTGCTGAGGAGACGTCGGAGCCGTGACGAGGACCCGGTGAATATAGGACGATCTTGTCCTGATTTACGGGTTTAGCCTGTGTTTACCCTGAGAATCATTCCTACCGTCGCGCAAGACCGTTGACTATGTTTGAGGCCGAACTCACCCCTTCATTTCCACTCCAAGGAGGCGGGGATGACCGAGACCGTCCAGAAGGATGCTCCCTTCATCGAGATCACGGGCGAGCTGTGCAAGGGCTGCAAGCTTTGCATCGACGTCTGTCCCAAGAGCGTCATCGCCATCAGCGAGAAGCTCAACGGTTCGAGCTACCACCCGGCCTACTACACGGGCGCCGATTGCACGGGCTGCGCCCTGTGCTTCTACGCCTGTCCCGAGCCGGCTGCGATTCGCGTCGTCAAACCTTGACCAACCACCAAGCGGGAGACGGGATATGTCGAGACAGTTCATGAAGGGCAACGACGCCATCGTCGTCGGCGCCCTGCAGGCGGGGTGCCGGGCCTACTATGGGTATCCGATCACCCCCGCCAGTGAAATCGCCCACGCCGCGGCCATGCACTTTCCGGCCCTCGGCGGCACGTTCATCCAGGCCGAGAGCGAGATCGCGGCCATCAACATGGTCTACGGCACCGCGGGCATGGGCATCCGCACGATGACCGCGTCGTCGAGCCCCGGCTTCTCGCTGAAGCAGGAGGGCATGAGCTACATCGCCGGTGCCGAGCTGCCCTGCGTCGTGGTCAACGTCGTGCGCGGCGGACCGGGACTGGGCAACATCGCCCCGGAGCAGGCCGACTATTTCCAGGTCACCAAGGGCGGCGGCCACGGCAACTACAGGCTGATCACCTTCGCGCCCAACTGCGCCCAGGAGATGTGCGACCTGACGGTCCTGGCCTTCGACCTGGCCGACAAATACCGCACGCCGGCCTGTCTGATGGCGGACGGCTTCACCGGCCAGATGATGGAGCCGGTCGAAGTGCCTCTCGCCAAAGAGGTTCCTTACGACCATACATCATGGGCGGTGGCTGGCACGCCGGAAACCAGCAAGAACCTCATCAGCTCCATCTACCTCGAAAGCAACGATCTCGAGCGTCACAACCTGAAGCTCGACGCCAAGTACAAGGAGATCACGGCCAACGAAGTGCGGTACGAGGAGTACCTGTGCGACGACGCCGAGCTGATCATCGTGGCCTTCGGCATCGTCTCGCGCATCGTGTACTCCACCATCGACGAGGCCCGCGCCGCCGGCAAGAAGATCGGCCTGATCCGTCCCATCACGCTGTGGCCGTACCCGAGCGGGATCATCTCCCAGCACGCCGAGCGCGACGTGCAGTTCTTGTCGGTGGAGCTGAGCACGGGGCAGATGGTCGAGGACGTAAGGCTGGCCGTGAACGGTCGCGCGCCGGTGCACTTCTACGGCCGCTGCGGCGGCAACGTGCCGAGCGGCGACGAGCTGCTGGCCGAGTACGACAGGATCCTGGAAGGAGGCCGATCATGAAGATCGTCGAGAAATCCTTGTCCTTCTACAAGGAATTCGAGCGCAAGAGCGGCCCCCACAAAGAGACCACGCACTATTGCCCGGGCTGCGGGCACGGCAATGTCCACAAGATGATCGCCGAGTGCATGGACGACCTGGGCATCCGTGACCGCACGGTCTTCGTGTCGCCGGTGGGCTGTTCCGTTTTCGGATACTACTACTTCGACTGCGGCAACATCCAGGCGGCCCATGGCCGCGCGCCGGCCGTCGCCACGGGTATCAAGCGGGCCAACCCCGACTCGATCGTCATCAGCTACCAGGGCGACGGCGACCTGGCGGCCATCGGTACCGCCGAGACGATCCACACGGCCAACCGCGGCGAGAACATCACGGTGTTTTTTGTAAACAACGCCATCTACGGCATGACCGGCGGCCAGATGGCCCCGACCACCATGATCGGCCAGAAGACCACCACCACGCCCCGCGGCCGCATGGAAACCGTTCACGGCAACCCGATCCGCATGGCCGAGATCATCGCGACCCTGCCGGCGGCGAGCTACGTCGAACGCGTAGCCATCGGCAACTCCAAGCACATCATGAAGGCCCGCAAGGCCATCCGCAAAGCGCTGGAGAACCAGGTCGCCAATAAGGGCTACTCCTTCGTGGAGATCCTCTCGACCTGCCCCACGGGCTGGAAGATGGACGGGCCCGATTCACGCGACTGGCTCATCGAAGAGATGACCAAGGTCTTTCCGCTCGGCGTTCTCAAGGACGATGCCGACGAGCGTGAAGGCGATTGGTACCGCCCGGTCAAGGGCTTCGAGCCCGCCAAGCGCGACACCTATCTGGGCGCCGACATTCCCGATGAAGTCATCGAAAAGGTGGGGCTGAAGCAGGACCTGATGTGCAAGTTCGCCGGCTTCGGCGGCCAGGGCATCCTCACTCTCGGTCTGTTCTGGGCCCAGGTCGGCATGCGCAACGGGTTGCACACCAGTTGGATCCCGTCCTACGGGCCGGAGATGCGCGGTGGTACCGCCAACTGTTCGGTCAACATTTCTGAGAAGCGTATCGGATCGCCTTTGGTGGAGAAGCCGAACGCTCTGGTCGTGATGAACCAGCCTTCGCTGGAGCTGTTCGAGCCGGACGTCATCGACGGCGGCACGATCATCATCGACACCTCCATCGTGGAGGGGCGTCCAGACACTGCGCGTCTGAATGCGGTGCTCATCCCCGCCACGGAGATCGCCGACGAGGTGGGCACGCCCAAGGTGGCCAACGTGGTGCTGCTCGGAGCACTCGCGGCGGCGAGCGGCGCGTTCACCATCGAGCAGGTGGAAAAGACACTGCGGGCGACGATCAAGAAGAAGAACCTCATCGACATGAACATGACGGCGCTCAAACGCGGTTGGGACCACGTGAAAAACGGGGGCTGACCTCGCCGGCACCGACGACGAGCGACACGGACGCCCCCGGATCAACCCGGGGGCGTCTGCATACGGAGGCTGACATGCGCTGGATGGACGATTACAACGCCAAACGAACGACGGCCGCCGCAGCCGTCGCGGGCATCGAGGCGGGGCAACGGGTCTACCTCGGAGCTGGTTGCGCCGTACCGCACTCGTTGGTGGACGCCCTGGTCGACCGCGAAGAGCTGCGCGACGTCCACGTCTACCACATCCTGACCGTCGGCACCGCCCGCTACGCCGAGGCGGAGATGGCGGACCGCTTCCGCTGCATCGCGCTGTTCGTCGGACCCAATGTCAGGCAGGCAGTCAACGACGGCCGCGTGGACTATATGCCCATCCACCTGCACCAGGTACCCGATCTCTTCCGCAGCGACGACCACCGCCCCGATGTGGCGTTCGTCCAGGTTTCGCCTCCCGACGAGCACGGCTTCTGCAGCTTCGGCATCGAAGTGGGGGTGACCCGGCCGGCGGCCCGATCCGCCCGCCGCATCGTCGCGGAGATCAACCGGTGCATGCCCCGCACCCTCGGCGACAGCTTCATCCACGTCTCCAAGCTCGACGCCTGCGTCGAGGTCGACCGCCCCCTGGACATCTTTCCGCGGGCGGAGATGAGCGAAGTGCAGCGCTGCATCGGACGGAACGTCGCGACCCTCGTCCAGGACGGCGCCTGCCTGCAGCTCGGCATCGGCGGCATCGCCGAGGCGGTCCTCGGTCACCTCGACGACAAGAAGGACCTCGGCATCCACACCGAAATGTTCAGCGATGGGCTGCTCGAGTTGATGGACAAAGGCGTCATCACGGGGGAGCGAAAGACCTTCCACCCGGGCAAGGTCGTCGCCGGATTCGTCCTCGGGTCCCAGGACCTCTACGACTATGTCCACGACAACGCCATCATCGAGCTCCATCCCACCGACTACGTCAACAACCCCATCCACATCGCCCGCAACGAACGCATGACGGCGATCAACGGGGCCCTGCAGGTGGACCTGACGGGTCAGGTGTGCGCCGATTCCATCGGAACCGAGATCTACTCGGGATTCGGCGGACAGGTCGACTTCATGCGGGGCGCCGCGATGAGTGAGGGCGGCGTGGCGATCACGGCTCTGAGATCGACGGCCTGCAACGGAACCATCAGCCGTATCGTGCCGACCCTCGACACAGGTGCTGGAGTCGTGACGACCCGGGCCGACGTCCACTATGTCGTGACCGAGCATGGTGTGGCCCGCATGATTGGTCGAACTCTGAGAGAGCGGGCCAAGGAGCTCATCGAGATCGCCGATCCGCGGTTCAGGGAAGACCTGCTCAAGGCCGCTCATCAGCGCACCCATTTCGCTCCTTTTCCGAGCTGATCCGCCCGGAATCGCTCTTGCGCCAGCGGTTGGAATGTGACATATTGTCAAGATGTGACGAATTGTCCATTCATGCTGACAGGAGATCGACGTGGGCCCCACTGCTCCCGTTTCCGACGCCCGGACCACTGCTACGATCCTCGTCGTCGACGACGAGCCCGAGCTTTGCCAAGCTTTGTCACGTCTGCTGACACGTCACGGTTACCAGGCCTTGACTGCCGGCAACGGTGAAGAGGCCCTCGAAGTGCTCCGCAAGGAGCAGGTGCCCCTGGTGCTGTCGGACCTCATGATGCCCCGGATGAACGGCGTCGAACTTCTGAAGGCGGCGAAGATCGTCTCGCCCGCCACCGAGATGGTCATCGTCACGGGCCACGGCACCATCGAGACCGCCGTCGAGGCCATGAAGATGGGCGCCTATGACTTTATCGAAAAACCATTCACGGCTTCGACCACCCTCAAGGTGGTGCGCAAGGCCCTCGAGAAGCAGCAGCTCCTGGCCGAGAACGTCGAACTGCGCCGCATGCTCAACGAGGGCGAAGGCAAAGAGATGATCGTCGGTCGCAGCGAAGCCATGCACCAGACTCTCGATACGGCTCGCCAAGTGGCTCAGAGCCGGGCGACGGTACTGCTGACGGGTGAGAGCGGAACCGGTAAGGAAGTCTTCGCCAACGCCATCCACCGCTGGAGCGACCGCGCCGGCAAGCCCCTGATCAAAATCAGCTGCGCCGCCATTCCCGAAACGCTCCTTGAGGCTGAACTTTTCGGATATGAAAAGGGCGCCTTCACCGGTGCTGTCAACCGTCGTCGTGGACGTTTCGAAGCGGCTCACGGCGGCACGCTGTTCCTGGACGAAGTGGGGGAGATGCCCCTTTCGGTTCAGGTCAAACTGCTGCGAGTGATCCAGGAAGGCGTTTTCGAGCGCCTGGGCAGCAACGACTCGATCGAAGTGAACGTGCGGCTGCTGGCCGCCACCAATGCCGATCTGGAGCAAATGGTGGCGGACGGGTCCTTCCGTGAGGACCTCTATTACCGCCTGAACGTCATCAATATCGAGGTGCCGCCTCTGCGGGCCCGCAGCGGCGACGTCGAACTCCTGGCCAGCGCATTTCTGAAAAAAGCCTGCGCTGTGAACAACAAATCCTTGGCCGGCTTCACACCGGCGGCTGCCGAAGCTCTCGAACGTTATTCATGGCCCGGCAACGTCCGCGAATTGGAGAACTGTGTGGAACGCGCAGCGGTTCTGAGCCGCGGTGACGTGATCGATGTGGACGTGCTGCCCCAGCAGGTGCTTGTCGGTCGCCGCACTTCCGACGTTGTGACGATCCCGGTGGGAACCCCGTTGCGGGACGCCGAGATGGAACTCATCCGGGCCACGCTCGAGAGCACCGGCGGCGACAAGGAAACAGCGGCCAAGATTCTGGGCATCGCCTCCCGGACGATCTATCGAAAAATCAAGGATTAGGCCGAATTACCGCGTCCTTGACCGGTTTTGGGGGCCGAGCTATATTGGCCCGGATCCTGCACGATCAGTCCTGGATCGGCCCGGATCAAATCGGTCATCCCGACGTACGCCGTGACGCGAGAGTGGCGGAACTGGCAGACGCGCAGGATTTAGGTTCCTGTGGGAAACCGTGGGGGTTCGAGTCCCCCCTCTCGCACCAGATCCCGGCCGCACCGTGGGGCCGGTTCAACCCGAAAGAGGACTGTTCATGACCGCAGCGAGTGAGACCTCGTCTCCCTTCACCACGACCGTCGACGCTCCCGAGCAGTGGAAGCGTGTCATTCACATTGTGATCGAACGCAACCACTTCGACTCCGAATACGCCAAGAACCTGCAGAAGGCACGCAGGGACTATGCCCGCCCGGGTTTCCGGAAGGGCAAGGCGCCCATGGCGATGGTCGAAACCGACCTCGGCGGTGAAGTGCGCATGAACACCCTCGACGATCTGATGCCCAAGGCCTATCAGGCGGCCATGATCGAACACAAGTTCTGGCCGGTGTCCGATCCCCAGCTCGACGACCTCAAGATGGAGGATGGCGAGTCTGTCTCGTTGGACCTTTCGGTGGAGGTACGTCCGGAGATCGAGGCCAAGGACTATGACGATTTGCCTTTGACGACCCGTTCGGCCGAGCTCGAGGATGGAGCCGTCGACGCGGCCCTCGAACATGTGCGCGAGACCAAGTCCGTCTGGGATACGGCCGAGCGCGCCGCAACCGCCGGCGATCGCGCCATCGTGACGATCACACCCCTGAGCGAGG
>CALEMW010000149.1 GCA_937910695.1 uncultured bacterium | reverse complement strand
TACGGAGGCGGGACGTACCGCCTCACTTCAGGCTGTTTCTCCTGCCTGTGTTCACTGGGCTCTCTGTAGGGTATCTAGTCGGTGGTATATCCATCGATTACCGCTTCTTCTCCATGGTGGGAACGATGTTCTATTCGGCGGCCGGGATCGTCTATGGATATAACGGCAGGGTCGCTGTGTCGTCAGAGTCCAACATCGTCACCGATGAAAGATGGCTAGATGATGAAGCCTAAAATCTGCTTCGTCTCGATGCCGATCTACCCCTTGCTGGAGAATTCAGAATCCAGCCGTTTTTGCGGCGGCGCGGAGCTCCAGCAGCTGTTGATCGGGAGCGAGCTCGCGGCGCGGGGTTATCCGATCTCCTATGTGACGCTCGACCATGGCCAAGGTCCCGAATGTCAACTGGGACCCTTTCGCGTCTTGGGGGCCTACAGGCCAGGAGCCGGTCTTCCCATGCTGAAGTTCTACTATCCGCGCTGGGGGGGCATCATGAAGGCCCTTCAGCGTGCCAATGCGGATGTCTATTACATGCGAGGCGCAGGTTTTCTGTTGGGCCCGATCGTGATGTACGCCAGGCGGAACGGGAAACGTGTGGTCTTCGCCGGAGCATCGGATACCGACTTCGATCCCAAGGCCCGGCATTTCAGATTCGCCCGGGATCGGTTCTTGTACTGGTGGGGCTTGCGGCGCACCGACGCTGTCGTAACGCAGAATCAACACCAGGCCGCGTGTGCGAAGAAGTTGCTTGGTGTCAAAACCCAGGTCATCCACAACGCGTTGCCCACACATGCCAAGGAACTCAGCAAGCAGGAGGATGTCCTGTGGGTGGGCAACATCCGTCCGAAAAAAATGCCGGAACGGTTTGTGGATCTGGCCGCAGCCTTTCCCGAACATTCTTTCGTGATGGTCGGCGGCATTGCTGACGAGTCACGCTATCCGGAAGGGCCGTCCACAACGTCAGGCCTGCCTGCTCATTCGTTGCCGAACTGCAAGTACACCGGGTATCTTGCGCCGGCCGAGGTCGAGGACCGGTATGCCAGGGCCCGTGTCCTGGTCAACACCTCCGACGTGGAGGGTTTCCCCAATACGTTCCTCCATGCCTGGTCCTGGGGCGTGCCGGTCATCACCTATGTGGATCCTGATTCCATCGTCGAGAAGAACCGCCTCGGATGGGTCGTCTCATCTCCGGACGAGATGAGCACAGTCCTTGCCAGAGTTCTTGACGGAACACTTCAAGCGTCACCGGAGAGAATCGCTGCGTTTTTCCGTGCGGAGTGCATGACCGAACACCAGGTCGACCGTTACGAGTCTGTATTCGCGGAGTTTTCAGGTCCTTAAGGACCGGCTACAGGCATCGCCGCGACGAAAAGGGCTTTGCCTGCCTGTGTGTTGACTGCGACCAGAGCTCTCGGCGTGCTGCCTGGGGATCGTCAGAAGTTGAATGGAGAGTTTCGATTCATGTGCGGTATTGCTGGCATTCTCCTTGGATCGGACCAACGGATTCCGTTGGGTGATATGGAGCTGCGTCTGAACGCCATGGCCTCTGCGATGCGCCATCGTGGCCCGGACGACTCGGGTGTGGAAGTCATATCAAAGGCGGGCCTGGCCTTCGTTCGTTTGTCGATCATCGATCTCGCCGGCGGTCACCAACCGATGAGCAGCCCATGCGGGCGTTATACGATCGTGTTCAACGGTGAAATCTACAATTTCCGCGAGCTGCGTAGGACGTTGCAGGTCTCCGGCAGGAGCTTTGCGACCCAGAGCGATACGGAGGTCCTGCTCGCCATGTATGAAGAATACGGCGAGGGGATGCTCGAACAACTCAACGGTATGTTCGCATTCATGATCCACGACCGTGACCGGGACTCGTTGTTCGGTGCGCGGGATAGGCTGGGGATCAAGCCTATGTTCTACGCCCCGGCGCAGGGCGGAATCGTGTTCGGCAGCGAGCTGGGCTGCATCCGTGCTTCGGGTTGCTTGGATCTTAGGATGGATCCCACAGCTTTCTCCGACTATCTCAGCTTCGGATTCGTATGTGCCCCGAGGACGATATTCGAAGGTGTCGAGGCCCTGCCTCCGGGACATTGCATTCGTTTCCGCAAGGGTGAGATCACCACGCAGCGGTACTGGGGAGTGCAGGCTGAGGATTCCGCGCCTAGCACCATGGGCGAAGCCGTGGAGTCGCTCGACCGCCTGCTGCATTCGGCCGTAACCATGCGGACGGTTGCCGATGTCCCCCTGGGTGCGCTGTTGAGCGGAGGGATCGACTCGGGCCTGATCACGGCGATGCTGGCCCGTTCATCCGGTAGCAGAGTGCGCACATTTTCGATCGGATTTGAAGATGGCAACTTCAACGAGTTGCCGTGGGCGCGACGGGTTGCTGAGATG
>CALEMW010000148.1 GCA_937910695.1 uncultured bacterium | reverse complement strand
GTGATGGTTCCGCGCCCAGACGGCAGTCACGAGCCGGCCGAGATGGAGACTCTGAACATCAGCTCGTCGGGCATCTACTTCAAATCCGACAACTTCATCGAGCCGATGACCAAGCTCAACATGGAGCTGGAGCTGCCGATTCCCGGTTCCGACGGCACCCAGTGCACGGCCAACGCCCGTTGCGAAGGTATCGTTGTGCGCGTGTTGCCGGAAGTCGCGGCGGATGACATCGCCCACTACGAGGTCGCCGTGTTCTTCACTCAGATCGATGAGTTGGGACTCGACCATCTGCAGCAGCATATCAGCATGATCCTCACCGACGTCTGACCCGGACGGCTGTGCAACACGGAGCCCGACGGCATTACGCTGTCGGGTTCGTTGCGTCCGGAAACCAGCCAGCAAGTGATCCGCCTCTGACCACCCCTGCAGCATCTCCGCGTCGGTTCCTCCAGGCGATTCCCGATTACCAAGATTATTGCGTCTGAGTTTCTCGCTTCATCCCGCGCCGTCCTCGTCGTTTGCAGCGCTTCTCCAGGAGCGCGTGGTTTCCCACATCGCCGCGCCGCTGAGAATCACGACTGCTGGCATGTGCCTTGCGGTTCCGTCCGGCGACGACGTGTCCCCAGGACGGAAGGAGAGCCCGTGCTCAAGGGTCTCAGGACGGCCGAAACGGCCATGAACATCCAGATGAACCGGACGAATGTCCTGGCCAACAACTTGGCCAACGTCAACACGACGGGTTTCAAGAGGATGCTCACACAGGTGACGGAGCGCTCAGCGGCGCCCAATGATCAGGGTCTCGGCGGTGGCCAGGCAGCACGAGCGGTCCCCGGCAACGTGCGCGACCTGATCCTCGACATGCGCGCGCCGATCGACATGACCCAGGGCGGCCTCCGGGAAACCGGAAACAGCACCGATGTCGCGCTGCAGGGTGAAGGATTGTTCAAAGTACGACGCAACGGCGAAGAGTACTACACGCGTAGCGGCGCCTTCACGCTCAACGATACGCGGGAACTCGTCACCATGGAAGGCGACCAGGTCCTCGGGACCGGAGGTCCCATCACGTTGCCCCAGGGAGAACTCCTGATCCGCAACGACGGCACGATCATCGTGAACGGCGCCGAAGCCGGACGTCTGAGTGTCGTTAAGTTCGATGACCCCAGCCGCCTGCGTCACGTGGGGACGACCCTCTTCGGAGCTCCCGATGATATGCCGGCCCAGCCCCTCGGTGCCGATGTGGTGTCCCTGGCTCAGGGAGTGCTGGAACAGAGCAATGTCAATCCCATCGACACGATGGTGAGCATGATTGCGGCTCAGCGGGCCTTTGAAATGGAATCCAAGGTCATGCAGACAGCCGACAGGACTCTTGATCAGGCCGTGAACAAGCTCAGTAGCAGGGCCTAGCGGTCTGCTCTAGGAAGGACGGAGAACCATGCTGAGAGCCATGACCACCGCTGCGTCGGGTATGAAGGCGCAACAGACCAACATCGACACGATCGCCAACAACCTCGCCAACGTGAACACGACGGGGTACAAGAAGAGTCACGCCGAATTCCAGGACCTGCTCTACGAATCCATCGTGCCGACGGGACGCGCGTCCGGCGACGCCGAACCCACCCGCGTGGAGATCGGTCACGGCGTCAAGCTGGTGGCGACGAATAAGCAATTCTCCCAGGGGCTGATCCGCCAGACCTCGAATCCCCTCGACCTGATGGTCGAAGGCGACGGCTTCTTCCAGGTCCGTCTGCCCGACGGCAGCATCGGCTACTCCCGTGACGGTTCCTTCAAGCTCGACGCAGAACGCAACCTCGTGACCTCGTCCGGCTACCTCCTCGAACCGCCCATCCAGATTCCCCAGGACGCGACCGAGATCAACATCGCCCGCGACGGCACCGTGTCGGTGCTGCTGGCCGGCAACACCTCGACAGTCCAGGACGTCGGCAACATCGAACTGGCTCGCTTCCCGAACGCCGGTGGCCTGATGGCCCGCGGCGGCAACGTGTTTCTTCAGTCGCCGGCGAGCGGCCAGCCCCAGCTGAGCACACCAGGCCTCGACGGCCTCGGTGAGATTGCCAGCGGATTTTTGGAGATGAGCAATGTGGAAACCGTGGAGGAACTGGTGAGCATGATCTCGGCGCAGCGAGCCTACGAGCTCAATGCGCGCACAATCAGCGCCGCCGACGAGATGCTCAGCACCGTCAACCAGCTCAAGAGGTAACCGATGATCACGATCAGGATCCAGGCATCAACGCTGGCGACGGCCCTACGGCTGTCGCTGTGCGTCGTGCTCGCCGCAGCGGCGCTCGGCGTCGGATCGGCCTCAGCCTGGATCCTGGATCTGCCCGACGTCTGTGAAGCGGCGGGGCCAGATGTGACCCTGGGCGATGTCGCAACCGGAGAGATCCCAGCTGAAGCGTCAGCCTTGGTTCTGATGGGGCGTTGCGATCCGGGCCGGACCTATACCTTCACACGCCGACGTCTGCTGCGCGAATTGTCGACGCGGCAGATGGCGGCCGACGTCGTGTTCCGCGGGGCCGTGACCTGCCGTGTCACCGTGACCGGCAACACCGTAGGGCGCAGCGAGCTGGAAGCCGCATTGCTGGCCGGACTGAGCCGCTGGCTGCCCGAGGAGGTACCCGGTGCTCCGGCGGCGGCCCTGGCCATCGAGAGCGAATTGCCGTCGGTGGCCGTCGACGGCGCCTGGACCTTGGAACTCGTGGAACCGCGGCCGCTGAGGCCCGGTCGCAATCTTGTCGCCGTTCACGTGACTGCACCTCGTGGCGGAACACGGTTCACAGCCACGGTCGTCTGTCACGCTTTCGGGGAAATCCCCCGGGCGAGGACGACGATCCGTGAGGGTGATCCCCTGCAGGAGGAGCTCTTCACTTGGGAATGGCGCAATCTGGCCCAACTCGATGCAGGTGTTGCTGTCGGGCGTCATGTATTGAGCGGCATGACCGCCGTGCGGACTCTCAGCCTCGGCGATGAATTGAGGGATGCGGATATGAAGCGGACGCCTCTGGTCCGTCAGGGCGAACCGGTCGAGCTCGTCTTCGGCCGTGGCGGTGTGGAAGTCACCCTGCGGGCGACAGCCCGACAAGACGGCGCTGAAGGACAGGTCGTCACGGTGCGCAATGAAATCGACGGACGGCTGATCACCGGCCGCGTGACAGGACCCGGACGGGTCTCCTGGAGGAAATGACATGATGAACGACGCGAAACGGGGCCTCGGCTTTCTGGGCATGGCGGTGCTGGTGCTCGCAACAACGGCGGCTCGGGCCAACGAACCGCTGGTGGATCTCGAAAGCGGGCGCTCTTTGGTCAGCAATTACAAAGCGCACGTGGTGGGAGACATCGTCACCATCCTGATCGTCGAACAATCCACGGCCAACGCCTCGGCCAAGACCGACGCGAACAACAAATCAGAGGTTTCGGGCGGACCCGGCCTCGGGTTTCTCGATGTGCTGACCAACTGGGGCATCGAGACCGAAAACAAGTACACCGGCGACGGTCGGACCCAGCGTTCGGGCTCGTTGGAGGCCCAGATCACTGCCCGCATCGTCGAAGTCATGCACAACGGCGACTTCCGGTTGTCGGGAACCCGCATGGTCGACATCAACGGCGAGCGGCAACTCATCGAGATCACCGGACTGTGCCGGGGACGGGACATCGGCTCCGACAATACGATCCTCTCGACCCACATCGCCGACGCCCGCATCGCCTACAACGGCACCGGCCCAGTGAATGCGGCGAGCGAACCAGGCGTCGTGACCAAACTCATCAACTGGCTGTTCTAGGGGGACATGACCATGTGGAAACGCATTCTGCTGCTCGGATTGATGTTCGTGGTCGTGACTGCGTCGGGTGTCGACGCATCGTTCTCGCGCATCAAGGACCTGGCCATGCTCGACGGACAGTCCACCGAACCGCTGCTGGGCTACGGCCTGGTCGTGGGATTGAACGGAACCGGCGACGGACAGAGCTCCGCCTATACCGTGGCCTCGCTCACCTCCATGTTGGAGCGGCTCGGTGTGACGGTGGATCAGACCCAGATCAAGTTGAAGAACGTCGCCGCGGTGCTGATCACCTCGGAACTGTCCCCATTCGGCGCCAGGCAGCCGCCTGGACGTGAAGGTGTCGTCCTTGGGTGACGCTTCGAGTCTCGAGGGCGGCGAACTGATCATGGCGCCCATGAAAGGCACCGACGGCAACGTCTACGTGGTTGCTCAGGGGGCCGTGTCCATCGGGGGCTTCAACATCAGCGGCGGGGCCAACAACTCGATCCGCAAGAACCATTCAACGGTCGGCCGCATTCCCAACGGCGGCAAGGTGACCACCCGTGGACCGGGCAGCATGGTCCGCGACGGCACCATGGCCTGGCTGCTGCACAACCCTGATTTTACGACCGCTCAGCGGGTCACCAACGCCATCAACATGGTCTTCGGCGGCGGCACAGCCCGGGCAATGGACGCCCAACGCATCGAAGTGAACGTACCGGAAGCGTTCTTCTCCCAGCCCGTCGACTTCATCGCGCGTATGGGCGAGTTGTCAGCTGAGGCGGACCAGACGGCCAAGGTGATCATCAACGAGCGCACGGGCACCATCATTGCGGGTGCCGGGGTCAGGCTGCATGAGGCCGCGGTCGCTCACGGCAATCTCAAAGTCATCATCAAGACCAGCTATGACGTATCGCAGCCGAATTCGTTCAACGAGAGCGGCCGCACAATCGTCACGCCTTCGGTGATCACCGACGTGGAGGAGAAGGAAGCTTCGGTCATTCATGTACCCGACTCCGGCACCGTTTCCGACGTCGTGGCCGTGCTGAACGAAGTGGGTGCGAGTCCCCGTGACATCGTGGCGATTCTCCAGGCCCTCAAGGTGGCCGGGGCCCTGCAGGCTGAACTCGTGATCATGTAGGAGACCGGAATTGCAAACGACGACAGTTAAGAACCCGCCCGTCGCCGCAGCGGACCCGTCCAAGGTCAGCGCGGCGAAGCAGGAGGCTCAACTGCGCAAGGCCGCCGAGCAGTTCGAGTCGCTGTTCGTCAACATGCTCATGAAGAACATGCGCAGCACGGTCATGAAATCGGATCTGATCGACGACGGCGGCGGTATCGAGACCTACCGGTCCCTGCTGGACGAAGAGATGAGCAAGACGGTGGCGGCGGGCCCCAACGGCATGGGGATCGCGGACATGATCATCCAGCGCTTCCTGCCGGACATCCACGGCAACCGCCCAGAGCGACCGGCCGCGGACCGGGCGCCTGAATTTCAGCCGGTGCCCAGGCCGTCGGTGCGCAGGGCGCTCGCAGCGTACGGAGCCGGTGCGGAAGGTCGGGTCGTCCCGCGGAACGACTCGGGATTGACCGAAAAAGCCCGCAATCTAGGTGTAGCGGCGGCGGACACGTTGGAACGCTACGGCGACACGATCTCCGCGGCCGCTGCTGAGACCGGACTGGATCGGGAACTGATATTGGCCGTCATCTTGCAGGAGTCGTCAGGGCGCCCGGATGCCGAATCTCGAACAGGCGCCAGGGGTTTGATGCAGTTGATGCCGGGAACGGCCGCTGAGCTGGGCGTAGAGGATCCTTTCGATCCTGTCGAAAACATCCGCGGCGGCGCACGGTACCTTGCTCGACTCAAAGAACGGTTCGGAGATGATCTGGAGCTAGTGCTGGCCGGATACAACGCCGGGCCGGGGCGTGTGGAGAGAGCCGGGCACCGGGTGCCCGAGATCGCTGAAACGCAACATTACGTCATGAACGTGGGCGGCATGTACGACGCCCTTAAGAATGGTCCCTTCGGGACCTTGTCGGAGGAGACACCATGACCGGGATGGAGACCAAAACGATCGCCGACGATCTGACCACACTGTGCGGGCTGCTTGAGGATGAAACCCAGGCCTACCGCCGACTGTGGCGCCTCGCCGTCCGCCAGAATCACTACATGCGCAACCAGGACACCGCTCGTCTTGCGTCCAACACCAAGGATTGGGAGCGTGCTTTGCCTGAAGTCCAGAGCATTCGACACAACCGTGAGCAGCTCCAGCGTTCTCTTGCCGAGCGACGGGGCTGGCCCCGTGATGTGGAGACCCTCGAGGATTGGGCCCAAAGGAACGGCCATCCTGAAGCCGAGCGGTTGTTGCTGCTCCGGGACGAATGGAAGACGGCCGCCGAAGAATTGGCCAGGCAGAACGCTTTGAACGGCAACCTGGCCCGTTTCTGTCTCGACCTGGTGATGGACGAGGCCGAAGTCTTCCGCCGGGGAATCCAGGAAGGCGACGGAGGATCCTACGACGAGAACGGTAAACGCGCGGACGCGGGCACCGGCGGTGTCGTGACGCACAGGGCCTAGGAGGAATCATGGGACTGAACCGTATTCTCGACATCGGTATGTCTGGCCTGTACGCGGCCAGTGCGGCTCTGCAGACCGCGAGCCACAACGTGGCCAACGTGGGAACCAGCGGGTTTTCACGCCAGTCCGTGACAACGGGCACGCGTATGCCGTTGGGCAATTCCTACGGCTTGCTGGGCGGCGGTGCCGACATCACGGGGATCCGTCGTCTGACCGACGAATTCCTCATCGGTCGTCTGCGCGGACAAACAGCGCACATGCAGGCCCAACAGCAAACCGATCTGACCCTGCAGGAGATCGAACTCGTGCTGGGGCCGGCCGGCGACAACCCCATCGGCACGGCTCTCGATACGTTCTTCGCGAGCTGGAGCGAACTCTCGTCGCCTCCGATCACCGACGAGCTGCGGCGCGACGTTCTGGACAAGGCAGCCCTGCTGGCCGGTCAGATTTCAGGTGCAGCCGCCGGCTTCCAGGACCTCGCGGTGCAGATGGAACGGAGGGTCAATGACAGCGTCGGGATCCTGAACGATCTGCTCAGGGGCGTTGCCGATCTCAACGGTCAGATCCAGTTGGCCGAAGGCCCCGGGGAATTCGCCAACGATCTGCGTGATCGGCGAGACTACCTCCTGCAGGAGATCGCACAACTTACCGAAGTCGAAGCGGTAGGGCGAGGCGACGGGACAGTCGATGTGATCATCGCCGGCCGCACTGTGGTGGTGCGCGACCAGGTGGACGAACTCGACGTGAGCCACGATGCCGAAACCGGCGTCGTTCAGATCACCGCGGGCAACCGCAATTATCCCCTCGGGATTCAAGGCGGCGAGATCGGTGGTCTGATCAGCTCGCTGCATGCAGAAGTCGTGAACACCCAGGCCATGCTCGACGATTTCGCGGCGGAGCTCATCGATCGCGTGAACCAGGTCCATGTCCAGGGTCGTACCGCGGGCGGCAGCGGCTTGATGTTCTTCACAGGCACAGATGCGGCAAGCATCGGCGTGAACCCGCAACTCGAATCGCGTCCCGATATGCTGGCAACCTCGCGGACCGGTCTTTCCGGTGACAACGACATCGCCCGGGAGATCGCCGCCCTAGGCACGGAAACCGCCAACAGCTCCATTCAGAACAACCTGTCGGAGCTGTTCGGAACCTTGATCACCGACGTGGCTGCGGCGGGCGCATCGTCTCGGCTCAAGCTCGAGAGTCAGCAACAAACCTTGGATGCCCTGACCGTGCGCCTAGAAAGCGTGCGGGGAGTGAGTCTGGATGAGGAAGCGGCCAACATGGCCCGTTACCAGAATGCCTACGCCGCATCGGCCAAAGTGATCGCGACGGCTCAGGACATGTTCGACACGATCCTGAGCATCTTCTAGGAGGAATCCGATGGTCATGCGAGTGACAGAGGGACAGATTTCGCGGATGGTGTATTACGGCACCCAGAACAACCTCGGCAACATGGCGCGCCTGCAGGAGATGACCTCCACGGGACTGCGCATCAACGCCTACGCCGACGACCCAAGGGGCGTTGGGCTCGTGCGTCACTACGAATCGCTCCTGACCCAGAACGACCAGTACCTCCGCAATATCAACCGCTCCCGGACGATGGTCGACAGTACGGATATGGCCCTGCAGGACCTGCTGGAACTCATCCGCGACGCCTCGCAGGTGGCGAGACGGGAAGTATCCGGCGCCAGTTCAAGCTGGCAGACCAGATCCGTCGCCGCCGCAGAGGTCGAGGGGCTGATCGGCGCAGCCATGACCCTGTTGAACCAGTCGGTCGAGGGCAGTTCCCTGTTCGGCGGCTTCCGCACCGATCTGCAGCCTTTCGTCCGTTCGTCCACCGGCGAAGTCCAGTACCAGGGCGATGTCAACAGGATGATGGTGGCGATTTCTCCGAATACGGAAATGCAGGTCAACGTTCCCGGTAGCGAACTTCTAGGGTCGGACACGTCGATTCTCGGCGGCTTCGGCGATCTCGGACCACGTCTCGGAGTGAACACGGCCCTTTCCGAAATCGCGCGCGGCGACGGTTGGAGCATGGGAAGCATCGTGTATTCCGGAAATGCCGGTGTGGACATGACGGTGGATCTCTCGGGGGCAGGGACCATCGGCGATGTGATCTCCCTGCTTGGCGATGCCGGGCTGACCGCCGTGATCTCGAGCGATGGACGAAACCTCGAGATCACAGATCCCGCAGGTGGTCCTTTGACGATCCGCAACGCCGATGAGTCCGGAACGGCCTCAAGCCTGGGTATTGTCGGCAGCAGCGAAGACGGCACGATCGCCGGCACCGACATCCGCACCGCGCCGCAATGGAGTACGAACCTCGCAGCTGTGGAATCCCTGGCGACAGCGCTGCCTCTCGGACAGATCCAGCTCACGATGAACGGTACCGACGTGATCATCGATCTGTCCGGATCCGCCAGTCTGGACGATGTCCGTACGGCGTTCGAAACCGCCGTGATCGGCGCCGGTCTGCCTGGTCTGACCATGGACCTTGATGGTGCTGCCCTGGATATCGTGAGCACGACGGGGGAGACCTTCCAGATCACCTCGGTGGCCGGAGACAGCACCGCAGACGCTTTGGGCATTGTCGGTTCGGGCCAACCAGCGCGACTGTTCGGAACTCTCGAAGCCCTGGCCGACGCGATGCGCGCCAACGACATCGAAGGTATGCGGGCCGCCATCGGCGAGCTCGATGCCATCCAGCAACATGTCCTGGAGCTGGAGATCGAAGTCGGCGGTCGGGAGTCGATGCTGGAGTGGACCGAGGGCCTGCTCATCGATCGCGACACTCGCCTCAACGCCAATTTGAGCAACGTCCGCGATGCGGACATCATCGAGGTGGCCTCGGAATTGACCCATGCGGAGACGGCCTATCAGGCCAGCCTTCTGGTTTCGAGCAGGATCATGTCGATGAACCTGTTCGATTTCCTGTAACCATTTGACAGTGTCCTGAACTGAGGAGATACGATGAACAGCAAGCCAGCAACGACACACTGTGAGGAGGACGTGATCAGCCTGCCGGAGGGTCTTGTCGGACTTCCCACCCTGCGCCGCTGGGTATTGACGGAAATGGATCCGCCGCTGCCGTTGAAGTGGCTCCAATCCCTCGATCGACCGGGCTTTCGCGTACCGATGACGGATCCAGGATACTTCGACCAGGACTACGCCTTCGAGCTGGACGACCGCGCGGAACGTTTGTTGGACAGTCCCAAGGCCGAAGACCTGGTGGTGATGATCGTCACGACGATCCACCAGGGAGGTGAGCGAATCACAGGTAACCTGACGGCGCCAGTCGTGGTCAACGTGAAAAACCACAGTGGGTTACAGTGCATCCTGACCGAACAAAACTATTGCTTGCACCAAGAGATCGATTATGTCAGGTTCGGGGCCGACGTCGTTGCCCTCGAGGAGCTTAACGACGATTCCGAGACCCCGAATGCATCGTCGCAGGAGGATTGCTGCGTCGAGAACAAGGAGCAGTTCCTGGTCAGGACCTGACCGGTTCGCATCAGCGCAACAGCGTCGGGTTGGCGGACCCTACGGGGGCCAAGCGGGACATGGAGGTCACGTGCTCATCCTCAGCCGCAAACGCAACGAGAAGATCATGATCGGAGACAACATCTCGATCATGATCGTCGATATTCGCGGCGATCAGGTCCAGGTCGGGATCGATGCCCCACGTTCCATACCCGTCCATCGGCACGAGATCTATGAAGAGATCCGCAGTGTTACGATGAGCGCCGCAGATTCGGCTCCAGAGGACGTACAGAAGGTTCGGGAGAATCTTAAGAAGAAGGATCCCGAGGAGAAGGACGGGGATTAGGGGTGAGGATCAGGCTTGACGGTCGATAATACACGGTGCTTCGGTACCGTGTTTTTGTTTGGGGCGGCTTGCGATGCGGTCCAGTTCACGACCGGCCAGGTCCCGCTCTTGAGTCCAGCTCCGCTCGAGCTCCCTATCCAGTTCCTGGACGTGTCGCAGATTATCCCTGACTTCGTTCGAGGGCTGGCTACAGCCGGATTCTGCATGAAGTTCGCCCAGTCGACGGACGGCTTCGCCGCGTTCGGTCAGCAGGGCGTCACAACGCGGGATATCTCCGGCTACGGCGGCTTCAGCCACGGCCAGAGTCAGTTCCAGAATGCGTTGGGACGTAGGGATCATGATCAGACCGCGACGCAGAGGTGGCTCTTCATGCCGGAATCCTGCTTGGATGCGGAATCCGGAGCGGACGATGCTTCCGTAGCAGGTTTCGTTCCGCCGTTGGAGAGATTCACGACCTCGGTGCCGTTTCCGGTGGGTCCGCTGGTGCCGTTCATGGGGATCTGTCGCCAGGCTTCGAGCAGGGGAACGAGGGTTTCCATGGCGTTGGTCACATGGACGGCGTCCTGGGTGAGCACCGCCTGGTTGATCTCGCTGATTACAAAATCGTAGAGGGATTCCAGGTCCCTGGTGAAGGTGGCGCCGGCGCCGTGATCCAGGGCGAACCTCAATTCCGAGACGATGGCTTGCGCCTTGTTCAGATTGATCGCCCGCGTTTCGATGTTCCTGTCCTGCAGGGCCACGCGGCCGCGTTCGAGAAACCGCAGAGCACCTTCGTAGAGCATCACGATCATGCGACCGGGGGAGACGGTCTGCATCGTCACCTGCTGGTATTGGTTGATTCCCCGTATCTGCTGCATGGTCGTGGAAACCTTTCGCGCTTTCTAGAAGACGGACATGCCGGCCAAGGCGTTGCCCTGAGACTGGAGCATGGAGATCATGTTTTCCATGGCTGTGAATTGAGCGCTGATCCGTGCTTCGTAGCTGTCCACTAGGAGTTCCATGCGAACGATACGATCTTCAGCAGTCTCAATGCGCGAGTCCATAGCTTCGCGGCTGACTTGCAACATACCGTCGACGGAGTCTGTCATCTCATCGAGTGCGATGCCCAGCAGGTAGACTGTACCCTGATGGCTGCCGTCGCTCACGAAGAGATTGCGCACGCCCTGGTAGTCGGCGGCGACTTCTTCGTTAAACGTGTCTTCCTCGAAGGTCAAGAACCCGTCTTCAGCCTGCTTCACACCCGCCTGATAGAGCATGGTGATGTCGCCGGAGCCGAGGGCCGTGGTCATGATGCGCTGAATACGGCTGACCACCGAGCGAACAGTACGGTCGCCCTGCAGAGAAGCTTCTTCAGACTTCTGAGCGTTGACGTATGTAAACACCTCATTGTAGGCGTCCACAAATGTCTGGACCTTGTCCTTCAATGCGGTTGCATCCACCGAAACATCGAGAGTGAACGTGGACAGGGCGTCCTCACCTTCGAGTTCCAGGGTCACGCCTTCGATGGCGTTGGCGATGCTGTTGCTCTGGCTTGTGACGTTCAGGCCGTCGATGGTCAACGAGGCGTTGAGGGCCGCATCCACATTCACGAACACCGGAGACGTACCGCCGCTCAGGCCGCTGGCGTCTACGGAGAACGCGGCGTCGGTGCCGGTCTCTTCGGCTGTCATGACCAGGTGGTAGCCACCGGTCTCAGAACCGTCGTAGATGATCGTGGCTGTCACACCCACGTTCGATTCGTTGATGGCGGTCTTCAGATCCGCCAATCCATCGCTACCTGGAGCCAGCACGATATCGGTGGTCACTCCATCAACCGTGATGGAGAAGGTTCCGGTACCCACGCTCGAGTTCGCTTCGTCGTAGCCTTGTGACCGGTCCTTCTGGGCTGCAGCCAATTGTTCGACCGAAACCGAGTAGGAACCGGGCTGAGCCAATGCTCCTGCCGTGGCAGTGAGCAGATCCTCGTTGCCGGAGATTGCGCTCAACGAGGCGAATTCGCTCGGTGTGTCCAGATTCTGGACAGCGGTGAGCAGCCCCTTCAGCGTCGCTTCAAGATCAGAGTAGGCACCCTTGGTCTTGTTGTAATCGTCAATCCTGGCTTCGAGCTTGTCGATCGGTCGGCGCCTCAGGGCCACCAACGACTGGATGATGTACTTCGTGTCCAGTCCCGATGCGAGTCCTCCGAAAGTGATCGATCCCATGACGTCCTCCCGAACGTGTCATGACGACCTCGGCTGGGAGCCCGCGACGCGGGCTCCCGGCCTCGGAGTTGCGGCTACTGGAGCAGGTTCAACGCCATCTGCGGCGACATGTTCGCCTGTGCGAGCACCGACACGCCAGCCTGCTGCAGGATCTGGCTGCTGGTCATACGGCTCGTTTCGGCGGCGATGTCCACATCGCGGATACGGCTGTTCGCGGCCGAGATGTTCTCGATCGAGTTGTCGATCGAGCGCATGGCCGACTCGAGCCGGTTCTGGGTCACACCGAAATCGGCGCGCCAGCCACTGAGGGTACCGATCGCAGTATCGATGGTAGCCATGGCGGCCTGTGCAGTCGCAGCCGTCGTCAGATCGACCGCATTGATGCCGAGACCGGTCGTATCAGCATCGTTTGCGAGATTGACCGTGATCGTGTCGGTGGCACTGGTACCGACGAGAATATCGCTGGTAGCGCCAACGCCATTGAGCAGCTTGATGCCGTTGAACTCGGCAGCGTCGCTGATCCGGTTGATCTCCAGAGACAGAGCATCGAACTCGTCATCGATGTATCCACGCTCGGTGGCACCCATGGTTCCGTTACCAGCCTGTTGGGCCAGTTCACGCATGCGGATCAGGATCCCCGACACTTCATCGAGGGCGCCTTCCGCCAGCTGCACCATGGATACGCCGTCGGCAGCGTTCCGGCCGGACTGCTCGAGAGCCCGGATGTCGGCCTTCATGGACTCGGAGATTGCCAGACCGGCGGCGTCGTCGGCGGCGCGGTTGATGCGCAGACCGGAACTCAAGCGTTCGAGCGACTTGTTCAGCATGCTCGTGCTCTTGTTCAGGTTGCGCTGCGCGTTCAGGGACGCGACGTTGGTGTTGATCCTCAGGGCCATTTCGTGTTCCTCCTTGAAAGAACGAACGGGTCATGTGTGATGTCCAGGTGGCGTCCTTGGATCCGTCCGTAGAGCGCCGCTGAACCTGGGTCCATCCGCAACTGGATTTGTTATCGGACTGCAGCGCCGCGAACTTGAGCTTTTAATTCCTTTTATTTTGAAGTCTGTTTCATGCTTGGCTTGGGAGAGTCGTCTCGTGCTCCATCCAAGGAGTCGAGCACGGTCGGCATGATACCGTTGACCCAGGCTGCCGAATGCTGCTTGTCCTGCATGTTCAGAATGAGACCCGTTCCATTCGTCTTTGATGATTGTGACTGTATATATAGTCAGTCCTCAGATATGCTTCCGGCATACGAAGCGGACAATAAGACAATCACAGCACCATAGCGTAAATAATGCTAAAGTTATTGATGAATGGGTCGATGATATGACTCAAGAACGCTCAGGTGATCCTGACGGAGGATCTGGCCTCAACATTGCTTCACACGCTCCGTCAGACCGTCCAGGATGACACGATCGCCTGACAGCAAGGAGACACAGGGATGGCGACCAACAAAATCGATCTCTCGTTACGCCAGCAGGCCTTGGCTCAGTTCCAGCGGACTCAGCAGTCCCAGGATAAAGGCCAGGTCAAGGATAGCGGGACGACGCCCACTCAGGAGACCGTGACCCAGAACCTCGAGGTTCAGGGCGAACGCTTCGAGCGTTCCGACCTCGCAGAGCGGTATGAGCGCCTGAACGAGACGCTCAAGGCCGGAGAGGCCGCGGTGGCCAAGGAACCCGATCTGAGGCAACAGCGCATTGACGAAGTCCGCGAACGCCTGTTGAACGGGGATTACGATACAGCAATGGTTCGCGAACAGGTTGCCGAGAGCCTCGCTCGGGTGATGAAGATCCTCGACCTCTTCGTCAGCTAGCTCCGAGCCGGCACGACATTCAGCTGCGACGGCGCCGTTCGGCGTCGTCCGGCGATATTTTGCTTGCCTCTACTGGCCAATATTTTTACACTCCGGCCAAGAATCAACACAACTCCTTGAACATTCGGGGGTTGGACTCTCATGTCCACCCGTGATTCTCTTCCCAATGATCTCGAATGGCCGCATCCGACACGGCTTTGGCGTTCTGGACGTTTGCAAACGATGTCCGGGATCGTCGAGGCTGCGCTGCCTGTCGAGATCGGCGCCATGCTGGTGATCGTGGATGGCGATCCTGATGAGGCGTTGATGGTCATGCGCGACGCTCGCCGCAGCGGCGAGATTGTCGTGTTGCTCCATGACGGCACTTCGGAGGACCTGCTCGTGGCCGCCGTTCGTGCTGGAGCCTCCGACCTGCTCGCCATGGACGCCAGCCATGCCGCCTGGCTCGCTCTGAGGGATCGGTTGGCCGAACGCTTCGAGGCCTTGCGCGCCAGGCAGGACCTCGCCCGTGAACATGCGACAAACACCGATCGGCTTCGCCGTCACCGCCTCGATCTTCAGAGGCAGCTGGACGCCACCGGCGAGGATCTCGCCCGCGCTCACAGCGAACTCACGCGCCACACGCAGCAGTTGTCGTTGCTCTACCAGTTCGGCCGAGAACTGAGCACGGCCCGCAACTGGGACGACACCCTGGCCCGACTGCTCGAAAACCTCTCGGGATTCGTGGGCGCCGACGGTGCCGCCCTCGTGCTGCGTCCAGCCCCGGACGCCCCGTTCGCGCCGCGGCAGACCTGGCAGTGGGACGATTCGCCCTGGGACCGAGTTCTGCTCCATCTCGAGGAAGCGCACGCCGCCCGTCGTCGCGACCAGGACGCCGAAGTCTTCCAGCTTTCGTCCGACGCCTCACGCAGGGTGACGGCCATGCCCCTGGAACACATGGGCATCGGTTTCGGGTATCTGCTGTTGCTGGGTCTCGACGATGATGAGACATCCGGTGATCTCCAGGCATTCCTGCGTGCCGTTCAGGTCATCCTCTCCGAAGAGGTGGCTGCGGCCCAGATGCTCGATCGCATGCGCGAACTGAGCATCTTCAACGCCCGGGTTCTCGAGACCGTTCAGAGCGGCATCTGGGTCGTGGACGAGCAGGCGCGCACCATCTACTGCAACAGGATCGCGCGGGAGATGCTGTCCGGCCGGGCCCATGAACCGGCGCTCCAAACCGAACCGCGGCTCGGTGTGGGACGCGGTCGCAGCGCCGCCCAAAGCCGTGCCGGCGCCGAATTCTTTCGACGCGAGTCCTTTGCTCCCGAAGACCTCTCCGAACTCTTTCTCGACGGGTTGTTGAAGCTGGGCGACGGCGAGGCTCTGCCCTTCGTCACCCTCGGCTCGGCACCTGCAGGGCATTTTCAGGGGGAGGGGATGGTCCACCGGGGCGATATCGCGATACCCGTGCTGGTGACGTCGTCGCAGATGCAGGGCCGCGGCCAGGACGAACGCTGGCTCGTGGTCGTGCTCGAGGATCTGCGCGAAACCAAGAAGCTGGCGGCCGAACGCCTGCGGGCGGACAGCCTGCAGAGCATGGTGGAGATGTCCGCCACGCTGGCCCACGAGATCCGCAATCCCCTGATGGGGCTGAGCGCCCAAGCCGAGCTCCTGGCCGACCATCTCGACCAGCAGGACCCTCGACGTCGCTATATCGATGTGATCACCAGCGAAGTGGATCGGATCAACGAGACGATCACCCGCATGCTCCAGTTCGTGAGGCCCTGTGAACCGCGTCGGTCCGATTGCGATCTGGACCGACTCCTGCGCGATTCCGTGGAGCTGACCCGGCCGCGGGCGCAGGAGAAAGGTCTGTCGTTCGCTCTCGACCTGGATCCCGACGCCCGATCGTGGGAGTGCGATGGGGCCCTGCTCAAGCAGGTGGCCCTGAACCTCCTGTTCAACGCCGTCGACGCGTCGCCCAGCGGCGGCACCGTGGCGATCACGGTGCGACGTCAGCGGACCCTGGAATTCGAGGACGACGCCACCGGACTGCGTCAGCGCCGCCCGGGCCTTCATCTGCGCGTGGCGGATCGGGGAGCCGGTTTCGGCGCCACGCCACCGGAGTCCCTCTTCCGTCCCTTCTTCACCACCAAGAGCGCCGGTACCGGGCTCGGACTGCCCATCTGTTTGAAAATCGTCGAGGCCCACGGGGGGAATCTGCGGGCTGAACGTCAGGGAGCCGAGACGGTGTTCTCCGTCCTGCTGCCCGAAACGTGCGACCGGACCCATCGAGAGAAAGAGGAAAGAGCATGAGCGAACGCATCCTGATCGTCGACGACGAGGCTGCCATCAGGGAGTCCCTGGAGGAAGCCCTGCGCACAGACGGCTACGAAGTCTCCGGGGCGGAGACAGGGGAGGCCGCCCTCGCCATGCTCCACAACGAGTCTTTCGATCTCGTGGTGACCGACCTGAAGATGCCAGGCGTTTCAGGACTCGAACTCCTCCAGGCCCTGCGCAATCAGGGCAGGGAGACTCCCATCATCATGATGACGGCTTACGGTGACGTGGACACCGCCGTGGAGAGCATGCGCCTCGGGGCCTACGACTTCATCCAAAAGCCCTTCAAGCTCGGCACCATGCGCAGCCAGGTCCGTGCGGCGCTGCGGGCGACGCGTCCCGGCGACATCGACATGCCAGCACAGGAAGCTCCGGCGGAACGTCCCCGCACCCGACAGCGCAGTGCGGTTCGCTCGGCCGTCGCGAGCGCAACGCCTTACATGGAGATGATCCGCGCCTGCCCCGGCCTGACGCCCATCCGCAATCTCCTGGAAAAGGTCGGCGCCAGCCGGGCCGGCAACGACACCTCCGTGCTGATCCGTGGTGAAAGCGGCAGCGGCAAGGAGATCGTGGCCCGAGCCATCCACGAAGTGAGCGGCGTGCCCAACGCTCCGTTCATGGAGATCAACTGCGCTGCCGTACCGGAAACGCTGCTGGAAAGCGAACTCATGGGACACGAGAAAGGCGCCTTCACCGACGCCAAGTCCCGCAAGGAGGGCCTGTTCGAAGTCGCCGGGACCGGCACCATCTTCCTTGATGAGATCGGCGAAATGGGCATTCTGCTCCAGAGTCGACTGCTGCGGGTCATCGAGAACCGCCGCTTCCGTCGCGTGGGGGGCAAGGATGAGCTGAGTGTCGACGCCCGTATCGTCGCGGCCACGAACCGCGAGCTGGAGGAGGCCATCAGCGAGGGGTTGTTCCGCAACGATCTCTATTACCGACTGCAGGTGGTCGAGGTGAATATTCCGCCGCTTCGGGAGCGCCCCGAAGACGTCGGCGTGCTGCTCACAGCCTTCGTCCAGGAGTTCAACCAGAAACTGGGCCTGGAGTGCGCTGCTCCGGATCAAGCGCTGATCGAGACTCTTCAGCGCTACCCCTGGCCGGGGAACGTCCGTGAAATGCGCAATGTGCTCAAGCGCATCATGATTCTCGAGGAGCCGTCGGAACTCTCGAGTTCCCTCTTCCCACGTCACATCGCCGAAGGCCGGGATCCGCGTCTGGGCTCCGATGCACCGACGGGCCCCGGAGCGGGTCTCGTGTCGCTGGCCGACGTGGAGAGGCATCAGATTCTCTACACTCTGGAGAAGACGGAGAACAACAAGTCGAAGGCGGCCCGGATCCTGGGGATCTCCCGTCAGACGCTCCGGGAGAAATTGCGCCAGTACGAACAGGCGGACGAAGAACAGGCCGGTTGCTGACTCCGACTCGAGAGACCGACATTCCCACCTCAGCAACCCCGTGCCCGCAGGCACGGGGTTTGCGTTTCCACTCCTAGTTGCGACCACGTATCCAGGAGTGGAACACCATGTCTTTGCGCCTTTTGTGCTCGAACATCCCATCCGCTTGGCTGGCGATCGCCCTGCTGTCACTCATTGCCGTGGGTGATCTTCAGGCGGCCCCACGGCTGAGTCGGTCGGATTTCTACCGCTACCATACCTGGGTCAAGATTCACCAAGACCACGCCGGCGACGTCGAAGCCGTCCTGTCCTTTCCCGGACTGTCGATGGCTGTTCAACGTGACACCATGGCCATGTCCAGTGATCGTCTGCTGACCGCAACGCGCTCTCTTCTGGTTCTCGAAGACTTTCTGGTCCGTGAATGGAAGCGCGCCGAAGCCTTCTCACCTGAACAGAACATCACGACGGCCCGTAGCTATCGCGAAGTCGGTGAATATGCCGAAGCGCTGCGCTGGTATCGACGCGCCGAAGCGAATCCCGGGGCGACGGCAGACGACGCCGATCTGCGGCAGGAGATCTTCGCCGTGGCGGTGATGACAGGAGATTCGCTTCAGGTGACGCGGGAACTGTTGAACCTGGTCGGTCGCAAAGACCTCGCCCGCTACGAAAGCACCGTCGAAACCGCTGTCCGCTGGCTTGTGGTCAGCGGCGACGAGCAGAACCTGGATCATCTCATGCGTAAGATCGAGGTTCAGATGTCAGGACTCGGTCCACGTCTCTGGTTCTGGTACGCCTACGTTCAAGCAGTTCGAGACGACCGTGACGGCTGTCTGGCGAGCCTGAGACGGCTGATGGCCCGCACCGGGGCTCCCGAACAACTCAGCGGTGAGCAGCGCGGATGGGTGATGCGAACGTATGCAGATCTGCATTATCTCGCCGGATTTCAAGACGATGCTCTGCGCCTCTACATCCTGCTGGCCGAACTGGACGGCGTGGACGGCGACTGGGGACGCTACCAGGTGGCCAATCAACACCTGCTGGCGGGCGAATACGCCCAGGCCGGGGCGATCTACTCAAGCTTCTGCACCGATTCGGAACACACATCATGGGCCGGCAGGGCCTGCGAGATGGCAACGCTCGTCAGCCAGCTCGACGAGATCAGGAAGGAAGGTGAGCCCTATGGCACCGATGTCGTTCACAGTCGCTGAGCGCGATGCTCTGAACGGGCTCTTGGGGCTCTACGAGCGCGAACGCTGCATGTACGCCGAGATCCTCACGCTGACGAAGCGACAGGTCGCCGCAGTACGCACCGGCGGTGATCTCGAGGACATCCGCGGGATCTTCGAGCGCAAGCGTACGATGCTGGACATGATCGCCAACATGGAATCGGGCTTCGACGGCGCCAAGGCCGTCTGGGAGCGCCTCCGTTATGCCACCGACGATGTGCTGTGCGTCCGGATCAAGGAATGCCTGTCTCAGCTCGGGGAACTGATCGAGGACGTCTTGAACCTTGAGGCGGAAACGGACCGTCTCTTCCTGGCCGCTGCTGCGGGTGTTTGACCCCGGCAGGCACGGTCCTTGATAGAGAAGACCGGATTCGAGTAGCCCGCGAACCGAAACGGAAAGGAGCGACGTGGAAAGCACGATCTTTGATCGAGCCCATCTAGACCACCTGAAGAAGGCGTTGACGGTCTATGCACGTCGCCAGCGCGTGACGGCCGAGAATATCGCCAACGTCGAGACCGGGGGCTATAAGGCTCAGGAGTACAAGTTCGAGGAAATGCTCCAGAAGGCCCGCGGCAACACGCTGCAGGGCAAGACGACGCGGGAAGGCCACATGCCCGTGGGCCGCAACGACATCCTGAACACCAACGGCAAGATTTCAGCCCAGGACACCGGCTTCGACAACGGCGTGAACGACGTGAACGTGGACCAGGAAATGACAGAAATCGCCACCACCGAGCTGTCCTACCGGCTTGCCACACGCGTCTTGAGCATGAAGTACAACGTCATGCGCGAGGCGATCAGCGGCCGGGTCCGCTAGCAGGGGAGTGAACGATGAGCCAAGGCCTCTTCAGTTCCATTCGACTCAGTGCCAGCGGCCTCTCGGGCCAGCGCACGAAAATGGACACCATCGCCAAGAATCTAGCCAATGCCGAGACCACGCGCACGGCCGACGGCACGCCCTACCGCCGCGAACGTGTGGTGTTTTCCCAGTCACTGGCCGAAAAAATGAAAAGCACCGCGCTGTCCAAGGTGCAGTCCCAGCCTCGCGACGGTCTGCTGACGAGTCGTTCGCGCCATATCGCCGGCGGGCCGGCCAGCGGCCGTTACGCCACTCCGACCGGTGTGGATTCGGAAGTGGACATCGCCGAGGACGCTTCGGAATTCAAGGTCGTCTACGATCCGGGCCATCCGGACGCCGACGAAGAGGGATACGTGCTGATGCCGAACGTGAACGTGATCACCGAGATGGTGGACATGATCACGGCCAGCCGCGCCTACGAGGCCAACATCGCCGCGGTGCAGAGCGCCAAGCAGATGTTCGCCAAGGCGTTGGACATCTAAGCGGGGGGATGAAGGATGTCGATCGGACAAATCAAACTCGGTGGGATCACCGACCCGCGTCAGGCCTACGGCTTGCAGAAAGCCGACCAAGGCGGCGCCACGTCGTTCTTGAACCACCTGAAGGATGCAGTCGAGAATGTGGACCAGTCGCAGCTGCGACGCGACGATGCGGTGCAGTCCATGGTCACCGGTGAAATCGGCGAAGTCCACGACGTGATGATCGCGGCCGAAGAGGCCCAACTGTCGTTCGAGTTGATGCTTGAAGTGAGAAACAAGCTGCTGGAGAGCTACCAGCAAATCATGCAGATGCAGGTCTAGAACAAGCTGACGGAGCACCATGACGAACTTGCTACAGCAGATGAACGAAATGACTCGCCGCTTCACCTTCAACCAGAAGGTGCTGATGGGCGCCATCGGGGTCACCATGATCCTGAGCGTCGTGATCTTCAGCTTCTGGCTGCAAAGCGAGGAGATGGCGGTCCTGTTCACCAATCTGAGCCCTGAAGACGCATCGGCGGCCCTCAGCGAGCTGGCCAAGCTCGACATCGAAGCCGAGCTCAGCAACGGCGGCACGACCATCCTCGTTTCCGAGGACTCGGTCTCCCGCATGCGCGTGGAGCTGTCGGCGCGGGGCATTCCGTCCCAGGGGATCGTGGGCTGGGGCATTTTCGACGGCAAGCAGTACGGCATGACCGAATTCGTGCAGAACGTCAACTTCAAGCGCGCCCTCGAAGGTGAGCTGACCCGAACCATCGAAGGTCTGCAGGGCATTCAGAGCGCGAGGATCCACCTGGTGCTGCCCAAGCCTTCGATCTTCAAATCGATGCAGGAATCGGCCACCGCCTCGGTCGTGCTGAACCTCAACCGCAGTTCGGTGCTCAGCGATCATCAGATCAACGGCATCCAGTCCATGGTCGCCAACAGCGTCGAAGGCCTGGAACTGCCCAACGTATCCGTCATCGACCAGTTCGGCGTGGTCCTCTCGCGGAGTTACGACAACGACATGCTCGGCGGCAGCGAAAGCCAGTTGGCCATGAAGAAGGAAGTCGACGGCTACCTGTCCGAAAAGGCCGAGAGCATGCTCAACACGGTGCTGGGCATGGGACGCTCCATCGTACGCGTCGACGCGACCCTGAACTTCGACCGTATCGAACAGCAGCGCGAACACTACGACCCCGACGGCACCCTGTTGAGCGAGGAACGCACCGAGGTGACCGGCGCCGAAGGCGAGGGCGGGGAGGAGACCTCGGTTTCCAACTACGAACTGAACAAGACCATCGAAACCGTTGTCGGCGAGGTCGGCGGCGTGAAGAGCCTTTCGGTCGCCGTCTTCGTCGATGGCCGTTATCAGCCCGTCGACGGTGGCGAGCCCGCCTACTCACCCCTGACGACCGAAGACCTCGATCAGATCCAGCGCATCGTCCAGACCGCCGTGGGCTTCGACGCCCAGCGCGGTGATCGGGTCGAGGTATCCAACATGCAGTTCCAGGATTTGGGCGGAATGACCGCGACCGATGGCGTCGGCGGATCCGGCGGCGGCGGCGTCGTCGGCAAGCTGGGCAATCAATCCACCGACACCATCATGCAGATCGTCGGCCGCATCATCCTGTTCGTCGTCGCCGGTCTGATCCTGATGCGGATGCGCAAGAATCTCGGCGAGATGATGGAATCTCCTTACGTGCCGGCCGGCATCGTCGCCGGAGACGTACGGTCGGTCACAGGCAGCATGAACACGGGTCCTTCGGGCCTGCTTGACCTGGACGAATCGGCGGCGACGACCGAGAAGATCCTCGAGGAGATCAAGGGCTTCGCCGACGAAAACACCGACGACATGTCCGACCTGGTCCAGGCCTGGATCAGCGACTCCGAAGTGGCCGCGAGCTAGACGGGAAGCACCATGGAAGAGATCAACAGGATCAAGCTGCGCAAGATCGCCGTGTTGATGATCGCCCTCGGCCCCAAGGTGTCGGGCAAGATCATGAAGACGCTGCCGGAGAAGCTCATCGAGGCGATCACCGGCGAGATCAGCAAGCTCAAGCTGGTCACCGCGGAAGAGAAGCGCCGCGCGCTGATGGACTTCGTCCAGATGCGCAAGAGCGCCACCGGTTTCGAATTCGGCGGCGAGGATTCGGCCAAGGAGATCCTCGAAGAGGCTCTCGGCCGCCGCCAGGCGAACTCGATCATCAACCGGGCCACCGGCTTCAGCAGCATGAGCGGGTTCGAGAACCTCAAGAAGGTCGACCACCTCACCGTGGTCAACTACCTGAAGAACGAACATCCCCAGACCATTGCCCTGGTGCTGGCGCACGTCGATCCGCGCTTCAGCGGTCCGATCATGGCCCTGCTGCCCCCCTCGATCCAGGGCGACGTGGCCCACAAGATCGCGACCCTCGACAAGCCCAACAAGGATGCGCTGCAAGTCGTTGAGAACGTGGTGAGTTCCATGGTCCAGGGCGAATTCCAGGAAGAGCGCCGCAAGTACGGCGGCAAGAAGCAGGTCGCCGACATCCTCAACGAGATCGAGCAGGAAGCCTGGCTCGAGATCATCGACGACATGCGCGACATCGACGACGAATGCGCTTCCGAGGTCAAGAACCTCATGTTCGTCTTCGAGGATCTGACCAACCTGGACGATCTCTACATCCAGGAGATCCTCAAGGAGATCAAGGGCAAGGATCTGGCGACTGCACTCAAGGGGACGCCGGGTACGATTCAGGAAAAAATCTTCAACAACCTCTCGAAGCGCGCCGCGGCGGGCATCAAGGAGGACATGGAGTACATGGGCCCGCTGCCGTTGAGCGAGGTGGAGGACGCCCAGTCCAAGGTCGTTTCGGTCGTGCGGAAGCTCATGGACACCGGCGTGATCGTGATCGGGAAGGGAGGCGGCGGTGCACAGATGGTCACCTGATGAAATCCTCTTGTCCGATCAGGACGGAAACTCCGACGCTGTTAGTAATTCATGGTGCGAGAATCCGGACTTCGTCGAGGATCGGCCTGCCGACAGGGCCGGCGCATTTATGAAGCGGCTCGAACAGGAAGAGCGCGAAGCTCTCTACGCCATGGTCCGTGAGGAAGTGAGCGAGGAGATCCGGCAGGAGCTTCATGGGAACATCGGCAGCGAGATGGAACTCATTCGCGGCATGCTGATCCCCCTGAAGGATCAGATCAACAAGGCCATCGATGACGACCTGCATTCCATGGCCCTGGGCGCAGTTGAACTGGCGGTGGCCATCGGTGAGCGCCTGGCCCGCAGTGCGATTGCCGTGGACGACACTTATCTGGTGCGCTGCCTCGAGGACCTCATCGACCGCAAGCAGATCGGCGCCGAACTGACCGTCATTGCCCATCCGTCTGAAGTCGCCAAGCTGGAACAATACGCCGACCAACTGCGAGATCTGAACGTCGTTGCCATGACTCCCGAGCTTGCGTTGCCTCCGGGCGGCTGCATCGTCAAATCGGGTGGCCAGGAATGGGACCTCACGTTTCGCGGCCAGAGCGAGGCGCTCGCCACAATCGCCCGCGATGCGATGATCTACGGCAAGGATGCTGTGAGATCGCCGAGAAACCAGGAACTCGACATAGTGGAGCCCTGCGAGGTCGGCACATGACTCTGCCCTGGAGCCACTGCGCAGCCCAGGTGACCGCTGGGGATCCGATCCGCGTGACCGGCCGCGTGGAAAAACTCGTGGGCCTCGTCATCGAAGTCGTGGGCCTGACCGTCTCTGTTGGTTCCCAGTGCAGCATCGACCTGGGGGGCGGTCGCCAGTCCATCGACTGCGAGGTCGTAGGCTTCCGTGGGAGCACTGCTTTGCTCATGCCCTACGGCAACCTCGATGGCGTCGCGAGGGGTCAGCGGGTGGCTCTGGTAGGAGACTCTTTGAGCGTACCGGTAGGCCCCGAACTCCTCGGCCGTGTCGTGGATGGTCTCGGCCGGCCTGTTGACGGCGGCGCCGATTTCCGAGGCATGCACGAACAACGTGTCGCCGGCCCGCCGCCCTCGGCCATGACGCGGCGTCGGATCACCCAGCACCTGGCCACAGGCGTGCGGTCCATCGATTCGATGATCACGGTGGCCCAGGGTCAGCGTATGGGCATCTTCGCCGGGAGTGGTGTGGGCAAAAGCGTTTTGCTGGGCATGCTCGCCCGCAACGCCGAAGTCGATGTGAACGTCGTAGCGCTGATCGGTGAACGGGGCCGCGAGGTACGGGAATTCCTGGAGCGCGATCTGGGGGTCGAGGGCATGGCCCGCACCGTCGTGGTGGTCGTCACCTCGGACGAGAGCGCCGTCATGCGGGCCAAAGGCGCCGAAACCGCCATGGCCATCGCCGAAAGCTTCCGCGACGCCGGGCGCAACGTCATGCTCATGATGGATTCGCTGACACGCTACGCCATGGCTCTGCGAGAGATCGGTCTGGCTGCGGGGGAGCCCCCCACCACGAAGGGTTACACGCCTTCTGTCTTCGCCGCTCTGCCTCGACTGTGCGAGCGTGCCGGCTGTTCTACAGGCAGCTCCATTACTGCTTTCTTCACCGTCCTGATCGAAGGCGACGACATCCACGACCCCATCGGCGATGCCGTCCGGTCCATCCTCGACGGACACATCATGCTCAGCAGGGATCTGGCTCGCGAGGGCCATTACCCTGCCGTCGATGTCCTGGGCAGCATCAGCCGCCTTCGCCAGGACGTCGCCGAGCCAGAGGTGCTCGCCGCCGGCGTGCGTCTCGCCCGCTGGCTCAAGGCGGTGGAGGAGAATCGAGATCTGATCAATATCGGTGCATACGTGGCTGGATCCGATCCGCTCGTCGACGCCGCCCTCTCTCGACGCGAAGCCATCCGCGGCTTCCTCTGCCAGGAGATCGACGAACCCGCTCCCTTCTCAGATACGGCCCGCGGCTTGCTAAAGCTCACCGCGGAGGTCTGACGTGTTTCATTTCCGACTTGCGAAGGTGATGAAGCATCGGCGCCGCATCGTCGAGAACGAAGCCCGGCGACTACAGGAACTGGCGCTGGCTCTGAATCAGCTACTGGCCAGCCGCCACGCCTTTGCGGCGGATGTCGAGGAAGCGGCACTTGCGGCCCATCGTTCTCGCCGCGACACCGTCGATCTCGGTTTCGAGAGGGCCGCTGCGGCCTTCGTCGAGGGCCGGCGCAAGCAGATCGAATTGCTTGATGTCCAGGCCGGCGAACAGCGGATCGTCGTGGAGCGACAGCGCCGAGTCCTTGTGACGGCACAGCATGAAGTTTCGGTGCTCGAACGTCTGGAAGAGAGGCAGCGCGCCGATTGGGAGCAGACTATGAGACGACGGGAACAGAAACAACTCGACGAAGTCGCCGCCCGCCGCCACGACACTCGATGGTCGGCATGAGCCGTCCCGGAGGAATTGCATGAAATCGTTGATCGTCGTCTCTGCCATCACCTTCACCCTGATCTTCGGGATCATCCTGGTGACAACCGGACTGCTTGAGAGCGCCGTTCACCTCGCCATGCCGAGGACTCCCGGTGTGAAATCCGACGAGCAGCTCGCGGCCGAACGCATCAAGGCGACTCTCGACTCCGAGCGCGACCATATCCAGATCTCTTCGGAACGCCTGCTGACGCTCAAGACGACATTCGATGTGGAGGAAGCCGTCCTGCTCATCCAGCAGCAGAAGATCCAGCAGATGATCACGGAGCTGCGGACCGTCCAGGCAGACTTCACCGAGGAGCGGGAAGTTTCCGTGGCCCGCCTGGCTAAGGTCTACGGGGCCATGAAGCCCGACAAGGCCGCGCCCATTCTCGAAACCCTCCATCCCGACATCGTGCTCGAAATCGTTTCGCGCATGAAGGACCGACAGGCCGCCAAGGTACTTTCGTTCATGGACCGTGCTTTGGCTTCGGAAATCAGCAGCCGGATGAGCCGGAAGGGGGAGGACATTTGAACAGCGTCCAGACCACGACCGGAAGCAGTCGTACCGCCGTCGAGCGCACCACACAGCAGCAAGATCGACGCAGCAACGAGCTGCTGGTCGGTTTCGCAGGTGTCGCGGCACCCGATTTCTCACGTTTGCTGCAGGAAACCATGCCGCCCGCCCAGAAGCGGTCGCACATGGACGAGACGACTTCGACACGCAGTGATGATAACGACCCCAGCAAACGTTCGTCCCGCTCAGGTGCAGACGAACGGCGGGAACCGCGTTTCCGCTCCGACCGTGCCTCCGGAAACCGTGATACCGCGTCCGTCGAACGGCGCAATGATCGGTCCGACCATGCGGCAAAGGAACTGCCCGCAGATAAGGCGCACGGAACCGAGAAGGAGCTCCGTCAAACCCCGGGCGATGATGCAGCGGCGTCGGAACCCGATGGGCTTCCCCAGGACATGAAGCCGACGCTCAGCAGCGAGAGTTCCGCCCCGGTCGATTCACGCCCAGTCGCAACGGTCCAGAACGTGGCGACTCCGGCCGCAGCAGCTCTGACGCCCGGAGTCGGCGTCGTCAAGTTGGACGGCATCTGGCGCGCCGTCGGTGTGCAAGGGCAACAGGCCCCGGAAGCAGCACCCGCTCCCGATCCGGGACAAGTCAAGCAGCAGGTGATCAATTCCCTGTTGAAGCACATGGGTTTGAACAATGGCAAAGGAGACATCCGACTTCATCTGGAGCCGGCCCATCTGGGTAAGTTGGACATCCAGCTCACGCGGGTCGGGGAACGTCTCGAGATCCACATCCGTGTCGAGTCCGCCATGGCCGAGTCCGCATTGCGCGAGGGCGCAGATGAGTTGGGCCAACTGCTGCTGGGACGCAGCACCTCGTGGAACGAGGTCAAAATCCACATCCTAGCGACCGAGAAGGAAGACGACGAGGGAGCCGGCGAACCGCAGGACCGACCCGAACACGGCACGCCTGACGACGGCGATCAGCGGGCCGACCACGGCGACGACCAGGAGGGTGAACGATGAACGTCAGCGGCGTAAACTCGACGACCGCGACGTCGTCCTATACGACGTCCAGCACTCAGGAGAGCCAGGACCAGTTCCTGCAGCTCCTGGTGACCCAGATCCAGAACCAGAATCCCCTCGACCCCATGTCCAACGAGGAGTTCACGTCTCAGCTGACCCAGTTCTCCATGCTGGAGCAGCTCGAGCAGATGAACAGCAACTTCGCGGCCGACATGGGCATTTCCCAGTCTCTGAACAATACCATGATGCTCGACATCGTCGGCCGCACGGCCACGGTTCTTGGCGACGGCGTGGATGTGGCCGACGAGACGGCGACCGGCAGCCGGTTGCAGTCGTCCGGCGACGGAACTGCCACTGTCGAGGTACACAACAGCGCCGGCGAAGTTGTCGCCACATATCTGGCCGATGTGGAGTTGGGTTGGAACGACATCGATTGGAACGGTCTGACCGACAATGGTGAGGCGGCTCCCGATGGTACGTACACCCTGAGCGTCACGGTCGTCGACCGGGCCGGCAACGACATCGGCCACGAAGTCTACCGCCAGGGTCATGTCGACAGCATCCGTTTCGAGAACAACCTGGCCATCCTCTCGGTGGCCGGCGACGAATACTTCGCGTCCGAGATCGCGGAAGTCGGTCTGTAGACCGTTCCAAGGAGGAACCATGCTTCGTTCACTTTACGCAGGAATTTCCGGTCTTGGCGCCAACTCCATCGAGATGGACGTCATCGGCAACAACATCGCCAACGCCAACACGGTGGGTTACAAGGGATCGCGGGTCACGTTCAGGGAAATGTTCTCCCAGACGCTCCACGGGGCAAGCCGTCCCGTCTCGGGTCAGCGCGGCGGTATCAATGCCATGCAGATCGGTCTGGGAACCGCGGTCTCGACCATCGACACGCGCTTCCAGCAGGGGTCGCTGCAGTCGACAGGCATGATCACCGACCTCGCCCTGCAGGGCGACGGCTTCTTCATGCTCAGCGACGGCCGCGATTCGGTCTACACGCGCGCCGGGGCCTTCGGTCTCGACGCAGATCACCACCTGGTGGATCCCGGCAGCGGTCTGCGCCTGCAGGGAGTCATGGCCGGTCCCGACGGGACGATCACCGCCGGTGCCTGGAGCGACATCATCATCGATCCTAGCATGAGCGTTCCCGCTGCGGCTTCGACCAGTCTGCAGATCTTCGGCAACCTCGATGCCGATTCCGACGCCCAGAACAGCATCCTCGAGTCACAGCATCTGATGGCAGCCGCCGCCGGTTCCGACGCCCTGACCGGCCTTTATGCCCAGAACGGCGATCTCATGGGCCTGCAGGACGGCGACCGCATCGCCTTGACCGGCATGGTGGAAACAGGCGGTACGGCCGCGACCATCGACGCCTCGCCGTTCCTTGTCGGCAGCGACGTGGTCGGGGAGGGTGGCGACACCCTGATCGAGCTCCTGGGCTGGGTCACGGCTCAGCTAGAAGCGCTCCCCGAGTTCAACCCTGGTGAAGTCACGCTTACACTCGGAGCCGACGGCTCGGTGTCCATCGACAACGGCAGCGGAGCTGCGACTCTGCTGAACCTGCAGCTTTCTGTGGCCGGCAACTCCGACTTCAACAGCAGTTTCCGCTTCACGAATGCCGTGGCCCCAGGCGGCACCGGTACGACGGACGATCCGGCCGCGAGTCAAGGGCGGTTGCGGGCCGCAGCGACTTCCGACGATCTCTTGACCGACGTGTTCAACAGCCGCGGTGAAAGCCTGGGCTTGAACATCGATGCGCTCAACCCCCAGACGACCCTTTCGTTGAGCGGTTCCATCGGCACGAGCGAAGCTCCCGGCTACAACCTGGTGGCCGACGCCGCCTCGACGGTCCAGGACCTGCTCACGGGTCTGCAGATCGCCTTCGGCATCAGCACCGATCCGGTCACCATCAACGAACAGGGCGAGGTGCTCCTGCTCGGCGAACTGGGCACGGAGAACGCCCTGGGCCAGGTCGAGATCCGTGAAGTCGGCGAAGTGAACCCGACCCTCGAAACCTCGTTCTCCTTCACCGAAGTCCAGGAGGCCGCCGATTCCGACACCTTCACCATGTCGTCGATGGTCTACGACTCCCTCGGGAATACCCACAACGTACAGCTGACCTTCACCAAGCGGGTCGGCTTGAACGAATGGACGTGGACCGCCGAGATGGAGGGGACCGAAGAGCTCATCGAAGGCGGATCCGGCACGGTCACCTTCGACAGCAATGGTGACATCGTCGCCTTCCGCTACGCAGACGATTCCGGCCATCTGTCGTTCCGTCCCCAGAGTGCCGACGACCAGGGCGCGGATATCGTGATCATCGAGATCGACGCCGGTCAGCTCGGCACCCTCGACGGCATGACCCAGCATGCCGGCACCGACACCCTGCAGGGCATGTCCGACGGCTATGCGGCGGGCGAGCTGCTCGATTTCGAAATCGATACCAGCGGCACCGTCATCGGCCGTTTCTCCAACGACACCATGCAGACCCTGGCCCGCGTCGGCATCGCGCGTTTCGCCAACAACGAAGGACTGCTGCAGGCCGACGGGAACAGCTACAAGGTCAGCAGCAACTCCGGAGCGGCGATGACCATGTTCGCCGGCGACGGCGAGGGGACCCTGGTGGTTTCCGGGGCTCTTGAAGGATCCAACGTGGATATCACGGCGGAACTGACGAATCTGGTGGTAGCCCAACGCGCCTTCCAGGCCAATGCACGCGTTGTGACGACGGGGGACCAGATCTTGCAAGAGATCGTCTCGATGCTGCGTTAACGCGCCTAAAGGAGCTAAAGGACCATGATCAACGTCACGAAATTGAACGGGAGCCAGATGGTGCTCAACACCGATCTCATCGAAACGGTTGAGATCACTCCCGATACCCTGATCAGCCTCACGACGGGGCGCAAGATCATGGTCAAGGAGACGTTGGACGACGTGATCCGTCTGTCCATCGAGTTTCGTCAGAAATCGCGCAGCCACCCCGTGCCCACCGGTGGCACGGGCTCTGTGTACGAAGGCATTGATCAGCACTAGGACTCACTGCAGCGAGGTCGAACTGTGGATATCGCGACGATCATCGGAATCTTCGGCGCCCTGGGTCTGATCGTATGGGCGATCCTGATGGGGGGATCCCTGATCCTGTTCGTCAACGTTCCGTCCATGATCATGGTCTTCGGCGGCACGGTGATGGCGATTTTGACGAACTACCCGCTGACGCGGGTTATCGGCATGATCGGCATCATCAAAAAGACGGTCCTGACCGAAGCCAATGCACCGGAAGAGGTCATCCAGCGCATCGTCAAGTATGCCGAACAGGCGCGCAAGGAGGGCATGCTGGCCCTCGAAGAGCATTCCGAAAATGAGGAGAACGACTTCCTCCGTAAGGGTCTCCGCCTGGCCGTAGACGGCACCGATCCCTCGCTCCTGCAGCGCATTCTGGAAACGGACATCGAGCAGCAGCAGAAGCGTCATCTCGAGGGTAAGAAGATCCTCGACGCCGGCGGCGTCTACGCTCCGGCTTTCGGCATGATCGGAACCCTGGTGGGACTGGTGAACATGCTGGCGAACATGGAAGACCCCAGCTCCATCGGCACAGGCATGGCGGTGGCTCTGCTCACGACCTTCTACGGCGCCGTGATGGCCAACGCCTTCTTCATTCCCATGGCCGGCAAGCTCCAGACGAGGTCGGGAGAAGAAATCCTCGTCCGTGAAATGATCATCGAAGGCGTCATGGGGATCCAGGGCGGCGACTCCCCGCGCATCGTCGAAGAGAAGCTCAAGTCCTTCCTGACTCCCAGCGCCCAGCGGGCCATGGAAAAGGACATCGACTGATCCCCGCGGAGGGCCACGATGGCGAAGAAGTGTAAATGCCCCCCCGAAGAGCCCGGAATCCCGGGGTGGGTGGTGACCTATGGGGACATGATGTCCCTGTTGCTGACGTTCTTCATCCTGCTGCTCAGTTTCTCGTCGATCCAGGAGACGAAATTCAAGCAGGCCATGGAGTCTCTGCAGACGGCCCTGGGCGTATTCCACAATTCCGACACCATCATCGAATTCGAAAATGTCGTCGTTCCTAAGGACGAAGGAGCGGCCGACGAGGAGATGCTCTACGAGTTCCGGCAATTGGAACAGTACTTGCTCGATGAGGGACTCGACGATCAGGTCGAAGTGTCCATGACCGATCAGGGGATCCAGATCAAGATCGAAGACGAGTTCCTTTTCTCCTCCGGCAAGGCCGTGCTGCAAGGCACGGCGGGAGCGGTCCTCGCCAAGATCTCGGACTTCCTGGACGGCAAGGCCACCACGATCGAAGTCAGCGGGCACACGGATTCGCTGCCGATCAACACGCCTCAGTTCCCGTCGAACTGGGAGCTCTCGGCGGCCAGGGCCATCGCCGTGGCCAGGAGCCTCCAAGGAACGGGAATCCAGCCCGCGCGGCTGCGGGCCACGGGATACGGAGAGTTTAGGCCCATCGCCGACAACGGCACGCCGGATGGGCGATCGAAGAATCGACGCGTCGAGATCTTCATGAAGTACGAAGAGAAAACCGCCGCGGAAAACGCCGCGACAACGACTCAGGAAAGCGAGGGCTAAGCAATGGCCGAAGAAAAGACGAAGACCGAGACGCCTCCGGAACCCAAAGCGGGATTCCTGGACAACAAGATCGTCCTTTTGGGCATCATCGTGGTCCTGCAGGCCGTGATGGCTGTCGGGATCGTCCAGTTCGTGATCGCTCCGAAGCTGACGGCCTTGGGGGAGTCGACGACCGATACGGTCGTGGTTGCGGCCGTTGAAGGTGAAGGCGTCATCGTGGGACTGAACGAGATGGTCGTGACCCTCAATGACGGCAGTCGCCGTCAGAACTATCTGAAGATCACCATCGATCTCGAGGTCAGCGACCAGGTCACAGCCGATCTCGTTACGGCGCGGATGCCCCAGCTGCGTGACATCGCAATCCTGGCCCTGTCCAACAAGTCCTCCGACGATCTCGGCACCGGCGACGGCAAAGCGGCCCTCAAGGCCGAACTGCACCGCAAGCTCGGTGATGTGCTGCCCGAGGGCAAGCTCACGAGCGTCTATTTCTCCGACATGGTTGTCCAGTAGGGACCGCCGCGGGACGGAAACGATGAGCACCGAGACTACGAACACCAACGTCGATATCGACGATCTGCTCGATCAGGAGCCCGAGGGATTCGCCGGCGATCCGGCGCCCTCCCGCGAGCCTGAAGAGGAGAACGCGGCGCCTGTTCGCGACGGCCTGGCGGGTCAGAGTATCGAGCACACCTTGGGGCGTCACCGGGGCCACCCGATCCTGCCCTTCGATTTTCGGCGTCCGTACAACATCTCGAAGTCTTTCGAGAAGAACATGCTGACGATCTGCGAATCGTTCGCCAAAACAGTCTCCCTCTCGTTTACCAGCATGCTGCGGGCGAATGTCAGCATGGAGCACAAGAGTCTCAAGCTCTCCACCTTCGGCGACTACGTGCGTACCCTGCCCGCCCTGTCGAGCGTTGCGACCCTCTCGCTGCCGCCCCTGGCCGGCCCCTCCCTGCTGCTGATGGACATCGGCATGAGCTTCATCATCATGAAGCGTCTGCTCGGCGGTCTGATCGAAGAGGAAACGAACCCCCGCAAGTTCACGGACATCGAATTCGGCGTGGCGCGGATCATCGTCACCAAGATCCTCGACGCTTTCAGCGCAGCTACGGAGCGAACCGTACCTATTCAGCCCGAACTCAACGGCATGGAGAACAGTCCCGCCTACCTCGGTACCATGAGCAACGGCGAGACGGTGATCCTGCTGGAGTTCCAGCTCGACCTGGACGGAGTCACCGGCGAGATCGTGCTCTGCATTCCGCTGACGGCCTTCGAGCCCGTATGGGAACAGTTCTCACCGGATGAGAGCGCCGAGTACCGGACCCTTGATGAAGTACGCCGTGACCGCACCCTGGTGTTCGACATGCTTCAGATCACGTCATCGGATGTGATTGTAAATCTGGGTGAAATCCAGATGCCTCTGAGCAAGGTTCTGCAGATTAAGGAAGGGGACGTGATTCCTCTCCACAAGTCCGTGAATTCCCCCCTGACCGTCGAGGTTCAGGGCAAGCCCCTGTTCAAGGGAACGCCTGGCAAGCTCCACAACAGTCGTGCGCTGCGGATCACCGAGCGCCTCGACCCGGAGGACTGAGATGACCAACGACACCATGAGCCCCGAAATCGCCAACCAGGAACTCGTCAAGGATGAGGCGGTCCAGAAGAACACCACGCCCAATCCCATGGAGACTCCGTTGCACGAAGATCTGGAGAACATCGGTTCCGGCGCCGAAAACCTGGGTGTTCTGCTCGACATCGACATGAAGGTGAACGTGGAACTGGGACGGACACGCATGAAGGTGCGCGAGATCCTGGACCTGGCTCCCGGGACGGTCGTGGAGCTCGGCAAATCGCCCAGCGAGCCGGTGGACCTGATGGTCAACGGCGTGTTGACCGCCCGCGGTGAAGTAGTGGTCGTGGACGATCACTTCGCGATCCGCATCACCAAGCTGCTGCGACGCGGCGAGCACATCCAGAAGCTGGTCTGAGATGGAATTCGGCGCTCCGTGGTGGCGGTTGATCGGCTCGTTCCTGCTGGTGGCCGGCGTCCTCGTACTGACCCTCAAGTTGCTCGGCCAGTGGCAAGGGCGGCGCCTGCCCGGCGAGTTCCGTCTGCTTGACGTCTCGCCCCTCGGACCCCGACGCTCCGTGGAGCGTTTGCAGTACCGTGACGAAGAACTGATCATCTACCGCAGCGAAGGCGCCATGTTGCTGGTCGACAGACAGCCGGCGAAACCCGCTGGATCCGCTCCCTCCGACGAGGGCCCCGCCACCCTGGCCCGCAGCCTGAAACGGGTGCTCGGCCGCCGCTGACCGATCTGAAACCGACCGCTCCTGGACATCCCTCGACCGGCCCGGATCCCTACCGGACGGTCCTTTTTCAAACCCCAAGCCAAGCTGAAGCCGCATCACAAGATGCCTGGGAGAAGACGGCGCCCCTGAAGGTGAGGATGGCACGCGTGTTGCGAGAGCACGACGTGATGACCGACCCGAACCGGAGGCCCTCCTTGCGCGCTTTTCGAATCATCATGTTGGCCGTGCTGTTGATCGGCGTTGTTGCAGCGTCTGCATCGGCCCAAATCACAGCGCCTGCGGGGCAGGTTCCCACTTCCATCAGCTTGTCTCTGGGCGATGCCGACGGTGCCGCCCGGATGGACGTAGCGGTGGAAATCGTTCTGCTGATGACCCTGTTGACCCTCGCGCCAGCCTTGCTGGTCATGCTCACCAGTTTTACGCGCATCGTCATCGTGCTGGGCTTCCTGCGTCAGGCCATGGGCACCAACCAGATGCCTTCGAACCAGATCGTCATCGGCCTGGCGCTCTTCTTGACCTTCGTGGTCATGGGCCCGGTGATCCAGCAGATCAACACCGATGCGGTGCAGCCTTACCTGGCCGAGCAGATCACTCAGCAGGAGGCCTTCTCCCTGGCCCAGGCTCCGCTCAAGGAATTCATGCTGGGCCAGGTGCGGGAAAAGGACGTGGCTCTGTTTTTGGAACTGACCGATCGGGAGGCTCCCGAAACACCTCAGGAACTGCCCATGCTGGTGGTCGTGCCGAGCTTCGTGCTCGGCGAGCTGAAGATGGCCTTCCAGATCGGCTTCGTGCTGTTTTTGCCGTTTTTGATCATCGACATGGTCGTCGCCTCGGTGCTGATGTCCATGGGTATGATGATGCTCCCGCCCGTGTTGATCAGTCTTCCGTTCAAGATTTTGCTCTTCGTCCTCGTCGACGGCTGGTACCTGGTCGTGCGCTCATTGGTGAGCGCCTTCGAATGACCCCGGGAGGGTCCCATGACGCCTGAAACCGTGATCGAACTGGGCCAGACGGCCATGAAGACGACCCTGCTGGTGGCCGGCCCGATGCTCGCCGCAGGCATGCTCGTGGGTCTGGTGATCTCCATCTTCCAGGCCGCCACCCACATCAACGAGATGACCATGACCTTCGTACCGAAGATCGTCGCCGTCTTCGTCACCCTGGTCCTTTCGCTGCCCTGGGCCATCTCCCAGCTGACGCGCTATACCGAAGGCATCTTCGAGCGCATCGGCGCCATGTAGGAGGGTCCGTGCCCGTCACCTTCGACGCGACCTTCCTGGTAGTGACGGTGCTGCTGACGCTGCGTCTGTCCATCGTCGCAGCGTTGCTGCCGTTGATCTCCGGACGGACAGTTCCGGTCGCCTGGCGCTTGACCCTGGCCGGCGTCGTGGCCGCGGCAGCAGCGCCCGTGATCGTTGCGACCCTGCCACCAGGAACCCTGATCCTGACCTGGGAGACGCTGCTGGCCGAAGCCGGCAACAGCACCCTGGTGGGCATGATGGTCGCCTTCGTGGTGGGCATCCCGTTTGCAGCCGTCCGCTTCGCCGGCCAGATCATCGGCGTGCAGATCGGTTTCTCCATGGTCAACACCATCGATCCCCAGAGCAACATGCAGGCGTCGGTGCTGGCCCAGTTCTACTACCTGCTCGCGGTGATGATCTTCTTCGCTCTGGACCTCCACCACATGCTGATCCGGGTGCTCGTCGAGACCTGCTATGTGGCGCCCCTGTTCGGCGATGTGGCCGTGCGGTCCGGCGCCTGGTATCTCGTCGGCGGTTTTGGGGAATTCTTCAAGATCGGATTTGTGATCGCGACGCCGGTGGTGATCGTGCTGCTGCTGATCAGTGCGGCCATGGGGTTCGTCGTCAAGACCGTGCCCCAGATCAACATCCTGGTGGTGGGCTTCCCCATCAAGATCGCCGTGGGCTTGGCCGTTATGGGCGCATCGCTCGTGTTCTTCGGCCGCATCGTCACGGATCTGATGACCGGTATGGAAACGCAGCTCTACGAGCTGCTTTCGGCGCTGCGCGCCTGAACGACGGGGCCGAGGAGGCCCTTTTCCCACCGAGGAGGTGAGTGGACATGGCGGAAGGATCGAGCGGAGAGAAGACTGAAGCGGCGACAGGTAAACGTCGCGAGAAGGCCCTCGAAGAAGGACAGGTGGCCGTCAGTCAGGAGGTCAACAGCCTCATCGTGCTGCTGCTCGCCTTTTCGCTGCTGTTCGTCGTGGGCGGGTTCATGTCGCGACTCCTGGGGGAGAACTCCCGCTACCTCTTCGGCCAGGCGCACATCTTCCTTCTGGACAATCCCTACGCCCTGGTGGAGATCGCGTCGGCCAACTTCGCCCTGATCCTCAAGACCCTCGCTCCGATCATGCTCACGGTGATGGTCGCCGGTGTCGCAGCCAACGTGTTGCAGGTGGGCTGGCACGTGAACATCTCGGCGATGGCGTTCCGTTGGAGCAAGCTCAATCCCGTTTCGGGGCTCAAGCAAATCGTCTCGAAGAAGTCCGCCTTCGAGCTGTTCAAGAACGTGCTGAAAATCACCATCATTTCAACCATGGGCTGGCTGACCATCAACGGCGTGATCGGTGAAGTCGTCGGCACGTCGCTGCTGACCCTCGACGGTGCAGCGGCTGTCGGCAAGACAATGATGATGAAGCTCGTTTACCGCATGCTGGCTTTGCTCGCCCTGCTGGCCGTGGCGGACTGGACGTTCCAGAAATGGCAGCACGAGGAAGACCTCAAGATGACCAAGCAGGAGGTCAAGGAGGAGGCCAAGGATCTCGACGGTGATCCCCAGATCAAGGCCCGTATCCGCTCGATGCAGCTCGAGAACCTGCGTCGTCGCATGATGGCCGACGTACCCACGGCCGATGTCGTGATCACCAACCCGACCCACTTCGCGGTGGCTTTGAAGTATGTGCCGGGTGAGCCGGCGCCGAAGGTCGTGGCCAAGGGCGCCGATCATGTCGCGCGTCGGATCAAGGAAATCGCCCGGGAAAACCGGGTTCCCGTCATCGAGAACAAACCGCTGGCACGTGCCCTGCATAAGGTCGTCGAGATCGGGCATTACATCCCGGACGAACTCTACAAGGCCGTGGCGGAGATCCTGGCCTACGTCTACCGCTTGAAGAAGTCCTAGGAGAGCCATTTGGAGCACCAGTCGAGCATCGACAGGGACATGATCCTGGCCAACAGCAACGTGCTGAGCGCGTTGGCTGTCGTGGCCGTGATCGGTCTGATGATCATGCCGGTGGCCCCGTTGGCCCTCGACCTGCTGATCACCTTCAACATCGCCTTCGCGGTGGTCATCCTGCTGGTCGCGCTCTACCTGAAGGAACCCCTGCAATTCTCCAGTTTCCCGTCACTTCTGCTGATGGTGACCCTGTTCCGACTCAGCCTGAACGTGGCCTCGACGCGCTTGATTTTGGGGGAGGCCGAAGCCGGTAAGGTGATCCAGAGCTTCGGCGACTTCGTCGTGGGCGGCAACTACGTCATCGGCGTGATCGTCTTTGCCATCTTGATGATCGTCCAATTCGTGGTCATTACCAAGGGATCCGGCCGGATCGCCGAGGTGGCGGCCCGCTTCACCCTGGACGCCATGCCGGGCAAGCAGATGGCCATCGATGCCGATCTGGGCGCCGGCATGATCACCGAGAAACAGGCCCGCAAGCGCCGCCAGGACATCGCCAGCGAGGCCGAGTTCTTCGGCGCCATGGACGGCGCCAGCAAGTTCGTGCGGGGCGACGCCATTGCCGGAATCGTGATCACCCTGATCAATATCCTGGCAGGTTTCGTGATCGGAATGACGCAGCTGGATCTCTCGGCCGGCGATTCCATGCGTCGGTTCACCACTCTGACGGTGGGCGACGGCCTCGTCAGCCAGCTCCCCGCCTTGTTGATCTCCACCGCCGCGGGCATGGTCGTCACACGCCAGAGCAGCTCCCTGAACCTGGGGCAGGCCCTGACGATGCAGATCTTCCGTCAGTCCAAAGCCGTGGATCTGGCCAGCGGTGCCCTCATCGTCTTCGGCTTGATTCCCGGACTGCCGACACTTCCCTTCGTACTGCTCGGCTCCACCTTCGCCGTGGTGGGACGCATCCTGAACAAGAAGGTGCAGGCGGCCACCGACGCGGAAGAAAAGGAAGAGCAGGACGCCATCGACGCCGAGTCGGCCCCAGAAGTCCACGAGAAGGACGGCCGCTTCATCACAGATACCCTGGAGCTGGAACTGGGGTACGGCCTGCTGCCCCTGGTGGACGAGCGCCGCGGCGGAGACCTGCTCCAGCGCATCAGCAAGGTCCGCAATCAGATCGGTCTCGAACTCGGCATCGTGGTGCATCCGGTGCGGGTCCGCGACAATCTCCAGCTCGAGCCCAATCAGTACGTGCTGAAGCTCAAGGGCGTAGAGATCGCGCGTTCGACACTGCTGCCCGAACGGCTGCTGGCCATGAACGCCCTGGGCTCGGATGCTGAATTCGGCGGCATGCCCACGGTCGAACCTGCGTTCCGACTGCCCGCCGTGTGGATCGAACCCGGGATGAAGACCGCTGCGGAGATGGAGGGGTTCACCGTTGTAGAGCCCTCGGCAGTGCTGACGACGCATCTCTCTGAAATCGTACGTGCTCACGCCGATGAACTGCTATCGCGGCAGGATGTGAAGGACCTGTGCGAGACGGTGCGTGACTTCGCCCCTTCGCTCATCGAAGACCTCATTCCGGATCGGGTGCCGATCAACACCCTGCACAACGTCCTGCGCTCCCTGCTGCACGAGCGCGTGCCGGTCAAGGACATCGTCACGATCCTCGAGACCCTGGCCAATCACAATGCAGCGTCGGCGCCCGTCGACTCCCTCGTGGAAAAGGTGCGCGAAAGCCTGCGTCGGATCATCAGTTCTCTGTACACCGAGCCCGACGGTTTCATGCACGTCGTATCAATTCACCCAGATACGGAGCGTGTGATCGCCCGCGCGGCCCACGACTCCGAAAATATCGGTTCTGTTGTTCTGGATCCGGCCTTCGCCCAGTCGTTCCTCGAGCGTCTTGAGCGCTCTCTTCAGGCCGCCTATCGCCGCGGCACCCCGCCGGTGCTGCTCGTTCCCACACCCATCAGGATGTTCATGAAGCGGCTCGTCGAGCCCAGCTTCTCCAGCCTGGCCGTCGTCGGTTACACGGAGATCACGTCCCAGACGCAGATCAAGTCCGCCGGCACGGTCTCGACGAAGGACGTGAGCCATGCTCAGCAAGCAACCGGTTGATCTGCCTACCGTGACGATCCGCGGCCGCACTCTCAACGAGGCTTTGGCCAACGTGAAGAAGCGTTACGGACCGAACGCCCAGATCGTCGAGAGCCGCGAGGTGAAGGAGCGCAGTATCGAAGGGTTGGGCGAAACGCGGTTGGTGGAAATCGTGGTCGCTCTGAACAGCGGCTTCGCCGCTGATGACTCCGGCCCGGCCGGCATGCCCGAGGCTCTCGCCGTCGAGGTCGCGCGCATCGAGTCCCTCGTCCAGGATATCACCCGTGGGCGCCGACGCGACGTCGACGCCGACGCGGAGCTGCTGGATTCGTTTCCCTTGACCAGGGAACTCCTGCTGTCCGGTGTCTCTCGACCCGCTGTCCGACAGATCGCCAGAACATGGCGGGCCGAAGGCGGAGCGGCCGAGCCCCGTCAGCATCTGGCGAGCCTTCTTCCCACCAGCGGGGGCACATGGGAAACCATCGGGGGCCGCCACCTCGTGCTAGGACGTCCGGGATCAGGCAAGACCACCCTCGTCTTGGGCACAGCCGCGACCCTGCGGTCCCGCGGGCAACGGGTGTTGATCCTGGCCCTTGGACCACGGCACAAGGGAGACGTCCGTCAGCTCCAGGAAGAGTCGCGGCTGCATGGCTACGATGCGGCGATTTTGCGCCGCGGCGATCAGATCGTACGCGCCGCCGAACACTTCAAATCCTACGACGCCGTGATCATCGACACGCCCGCCCTCGGCACGGCGTTCATGTCCGACCCGGCCGTACAGGTCATTCTCGCCGGGGACGAAAACATGCACAGGCATCTCGCGGTCCCCCTGGACTCGGATCAGAGCGTCATCGGGCAGGGCTGGCTCCAGGCAAAGGAGTGGAACTGCGACTGGATCGCCCCGACACGTCTCGATCTGATTGCTCACAAAGGCAAGCTCATCGATGTGCTGATGGCCGCACCGTGCCCCGTCTCTCTGCTTGGACGCGGCCCCTGGCCGGGACCGAGCCCCGTCGTCCCTTCATCGGCGCAGCTGGTCGAATCGGTTCTGGTGCGTCAAGCGAAGACGACCGAACGGCATCTGGGCCTGTCGGCCAAGGCCAGGGAGGTCTGATCCATGCAACGTCTCGTCAATACAATCGCCATGACCGCAGCCCTTGTGGCGGCCGGCATGGCTCTGTGGCGGGATTACGGTGTGCTCGTGACTTTCAAGCGGGCGGCGATCGCCTATTTCGCCTTCTTCATCGTGGGTTCCCTGCTGGCGTTCGTGTTCAAGGCTGGCATCGAAGAGGAATGGATCCGCGAGGCGAGCCTGAAAAGGAGCCGTGATCTGGCTTTGAAGAAAGCCCAACAGAAAGCCGCTGACGAGCTGCAGTACGCAAAGATGCACAAGGAAGATGAAGAAGCGGAGTCGTCCGTCTGATTCAGCAGCCGACCATGGCACGAAACATGCAGAACCAGACGAACATCCAACAGGAAAGGCGACCAATGCTGAAGACGGATACACTCGCACACCGAGAACTATGGGATCGCGTCGCTGCCGACGCCGATTGGGACGCCCGCCAGAAGCTGGTGGAGATCTATGCGCGCGTGGTCAAATACGTGGCTGGCCGCATGGCCATCGGGCTTCCGCATTACGTGGACCAAAGCGACCTGGTGTCGGCCGGTCTGTTGGGGTTGATCCAGGCCATCGACAACTTCGACGCCGACCGCGGCATCAAGTTCGAAACCTACGCCATCCCGCGCATCAGGGGTGCGATTCTCGACGAGCTGCGATCGCAGGATTGGTTCCCGCGTTCTTTGCGCCGCAAGGCGCGCCAGCTCGAAGAGGCGTACACGAACCTCGAGGCCCGCTTCGGTCGTCCGGCCACCGACGAGGAACTCGCCGCCGAGCTCGGACTGAGCCGCAACGAGCTCAGCACGATGATCGATGAGGTGTCCGTGGCCACGATCATCTCCCTCGACGCGGACAGCTCCGGAGACGGTGACGACTCCTCGTCCCTCGGCGATTACCTGCCTGATCCGAAAGCCGAAGACATCGAGGAAAAGGTCTCCTCACAGGAGATGATCCAGCTGATCGCGAGCGGACTCGAGGAACTGCCTGAGAAGGAGCAGTTGGTGCTGATCCTTTATTACTATGAGGATCTGACCCTCAAGGAGATCGGCGCCATCCTCGACGTGACCGAATCCCGCGTCTGCCAGATCCACACCAAGGCTGTCATGCGGCTCAAGAGCAAATTGCTTCAGCCGGCCGGCAAGAAGACCATCGGCCGCCTCTCGAAGGATCTGAGCGACTCCCGCAAGAAGCAGGCTTCGAATCGGGACGAACTGGACATCAAGTCTCTCAATCTCATGGCGGGTTTCGCCGTCGTGTCGCTGATCCCTCTGGCCGAGGTGCTCGTCGATCTCAGGGTACCCTGGCTCGAGGCGGTCCGCTGGTTGGGATAGGAGGCGAGGCATGAACGGCGACGGATTCGCGGTCAAGACGACCATCGCGCAGATGGGAAGCGTGGCCAGGACGCAGCTCAAAGCCCAGCAGGTGCACAACACCGGCCCCGAGCACGCCAAGAAGCCCGGGGAGAAGGAGAGCCGCGTCGAGAAGGTGCGCGAGACCGAGGAAGCGCAGAAGAGCAAGGTGGATCCGGAGAAGAACAAGGACGACGGACGACGGCACCCAAGTCATCATGAAGCGGAGGACGCCGAATCCGCGTTGAGGAACGACCTGGACCAACGCAGTGAATCCGGCGAAGAAATCGGACTGCGGCTCGACATCAAGGCGTGAACGAAGCGGCTGGAGGAATCATGGATATCATCGGCATGTTGCAGGACGGAAACGGAGCTTTGGCCTGGCTGACGGCCGTATTGCTGGCACTGGGAGGGACCGCCGTGGTGGTGGCGTTCTGGGCCCAGATGCGGCGAGGCATTCCGGCGATCACCGTGCTGAAGGTTGCCCTCGGGTTTCGGCGTAAAGCCCGCGGCCCCGCGCCGACGATCTCTCCGGTTTCCGAATCGCCCCAAAAGTCGAAACCTGTTCCCCAGGGCATCGATGCCTACAAAGCGGAAGCGGCGCGGAGGCCTACGGAGCCGGAATCGAGCCAGACCGACGTGACGAACATCTCGCCCAGCGCCGGGAACCGTACCGTATTGAGCGAACGCCAGCTGACAGTCTACCTCACTCGTCTGCGGCGGGCCGCCGATACACTCGAAGAGGTCGCTCGTCAGGAAGCGCCCATGTCCGAATCCCACGCCGAAGACTCCCTGCTCGCAACCCACTGACATCCATTTGGAGGCCCGGGCTTGAAAACCCGGGCCTCTTTGTTATGATGGGGACGAGTTGACATGACAAATGTGCAGGAGGGGCCGTGGACTCGAATCTCGTTGTACTTCTGGGCCGTAACCCCGCTCTCTACAAAATTCTCGCCGACTGGCAGCTGCCAGCCGTGGATCTCTATATCCACGAGTCGCCATCGGAAGCTCTGGCCGCATTTGCCGACGGCCTCGGGGCTTTGTTCCTGTTCGATACCAGCGGCTATCAGAACACCGGTCATATCATCGACACGTTCCAAGCCATGAAGGGCGACGCCGACCTCATCGTTCTCGGCGATCCGGCTGTGCTTTCGGACCGCAACGAGATTCCGCGGCGCGGGCGCATCCGCCGCCTGGACCTGACGGCGTCCCCTGAAGAGCTGCGCAACGTCATGGAACGCCTCCTTCGTCTGCGCAGCGTGCGCACCCGCAGCGGCATCGCCGGCCGCTCGTCGGCCGTGCAGCAGATGATCGCCCTGATCGCCCAGGCGGCCCCTCTCGACGTCAACGTCTTGATCCTGGGTGAAAGCGGCACGGGGAAGGAGCTCGTCGCCCAGGCGATCCATGAGCACTCCTCTCGTGCTGACCGTCCGTTCCTCAGCGTGAACTGCGGCGCCCTGAGCGAGGGGGTGCTCGAGAGTGAACTGTTCGGCCATGCCAAGGGCGCATTCACCGGGGCGGTGCAACGCCATGAAGGCGTGTTCCAGCGTGCGGACGGCGGCACCCTTTTTCTCGATGAGGTCGCCGAAATGCCCCTCGGCATGCAGACCCGCTTTCTCAGGGCGCTGGAAACGGGCGAGTTCACACCCGTCGGGGGCTCCGAGACTCTGCACAGCGATATCAGACTCGTGGCCGCCACGCATCGCGATCTGGCCGCCGACGTTGACTCCGGACGCTTCCGCCAGGATCTCTACTACCGCCTGCGCGTGGTCGTGATCCCCACACCGCCGCTGCGGGACCGCATCGAGGATGTGCTGGTTCTGTCCCAGACGTTCCTCGACCAGGAGAACAAACGGCACGGCCTGAAACTACGGGGACTTTCCAAACCGGCGCTCCGTGTGCTCGAACAGTACCGCTGGCCGGGGAACATTCGAGAACTCCGCAACGTTATCAGTTCGCTGGTTGTCTTGAAGCAGAGCGGTATGATCGAAGTGGACGACCTGCCTCTCGACATCATTGAAGCGGTCGCCCACACGGGCAGCTCTCCCAATGTTCCGGTTCCGATGGGGACGGTGCTGCGCGACGGTCTCGACATGGAGATCCTCACCAGGACATTGTGGGAGCTCCGCAACGATGTTAAAGAGATCAAGGCTCGTCTTCTGGGAGAACCGCGGGCCGAGGGTTGGCGCGATACGTTGTCCGGCTCGGTCGTTGATACCTATGCAGGCGATAGCGGCTATTCCACCGAACCCATCCACGAGGGCGGGGACCTTCAAAGCGCTGAACGGGCCCTGATCGAGGCTGCCTTGAGGGCGACCGGTGGCCGCAGGCGTCAAGCTGCGGAACGTCTGGGCATTTCGGAACGGACCCTGTACCGTAAGATTCGCAGGTATGGACTGGTCTGAGGCTGGCTTCCGGTCCCGGAACGGTCTATCATGATGGAGGATCAAGCGGCCTGTGCCGCCACCCCCATTCTTCCCTCCCCTGGGAATGAGAGGACGATATGCGGAGATTCCGGACGGATCATCCTGGTAGGTACATGACGAAGGCGATGGCGGCCTTGCTGCTGATCATCGCCTTATGCGGGACCGCGGCCGCCGACAAGTATGCGGGCGCCTTCATGGATGACGGCGGCGGCGCTCGTGCCCTCGCTCTGGGCGGCGCCTTTACGGCGGTGTCCGACGACCCTTCCGCCGCGTACTGGAACCCTGCCGGTCTGAGTCTGACGACCGAGCGCTCGTTGCTGTTGATGCACGCAGAGCGCTTCGGCGGATTGGTCGACCGCGATTATGTTTCGTATGTACAGCCTGTGGGCTGGTCCCTTTTCGGCGGCGAGGAGTCGGGATTCGGCATTTCTCTGATCCGTCTCGGCGTGGACGATATCCCGTTGACGAGCCACCTCGAGGACGCCCTCGACGTCAACGGTGACGGCGAGGTCGACGATGACGAACTGCTCGGACTCTTCGAGTACCGTGATGACATCGAATGGGTCAGTGATTCCGAGTACGGATTGTTCGTGTCCTATGCTGAACTGATGGGTTCATGGCGGCTGGGCGGATCCTTGAAGCTGATCTCGCAGAACGTGGGCATCTATTCGAGCTTCGGCATCGGCATGGACATCGGTCTGTTGCGGCAGGGCATCTGGCGCAATCTTGACGTGGGGTTGAAGCTCCAGGACATCACCACCACATATCTGTCCTGGGACACAGGCAAACATGAGATCATCGCACCGGCCGTCATCCCAGGCCTGGCCTACCGTGTCGACCTGCCTCAGTGGGACGCTACGGTCCTGATCGCCACCAGCTTCGAGACACGGTTCGAGAACCGCGGCAACCTTGCCGACCAGTACGCGAGCGGTTCGATGAGCACGAACATGCACTCGGGCATGGAAGTGGGAGTCGGCGGCAAGGTCTTTGTCCGCGGTGGCTTCGACAGCGGCTGGGGATCGGAAGATGTCACGGCCGGCGCCGGCTTCATGCTGTCGCGGCTGGTGGTGGACTACGCCTACGCGGGGGACACCCTGGGGATCCAGGAATCCACGCACCGCGTCAGCCTGACCGTCGGCTTCTAGGAGCGCGGGGGTCGGTAGGCGAAGAGCCGCTGACCGGGCTTGATGAAGCTCGATCCGTGCATGTTGTTGACCCGGCGCAGATGGGCCAAAGTCACACCGAGTTTTCGGGCGATACCGCTGAGGGTGTCGCCCGTTTTCACGTTGTAGGCAACGCGTTCGTGTCCCGTGGGCGGAACGTAGTAACCGGCTTCCTTGGCCCTGCCCGCCACACGTTCGGCCAGCGAGCCGGGCATGGGGATGAGCAGTTTGTCGCCGGGGTGGATGAGCTTCACGTCGATGATCTTGTTGAGCCGGGCCACGTCCTGCACCGAGGTGCCGTAGTGCCCCGCGATGGCGCCGAGAGTTTCGCCATTCTGAACGGTGTGACGCCGCCAGGTCAGGCGCTCCTCCAGGGGGATTCTGAGCAACTTCTGCAGGCATATCTGACCGGTGCCGCGCGGGACTTTGACCGGATAGTCCGTCTTGCCGGGGGGAGTGGCCCCGCGGATGAGCCCGGTGTTCAAGGCATGCACTTCCTCGGCGGGAACGCCGGCGCAGCGGGCGATGAGGTCGAGGTCGGTGGCGTCGGTCACGTCCACGATGTCGAAGCCCATGTCGGGACGCGACTCCACTGTGAGCCCATAGGCATCGGGGTTCTCACCCAAACGGGCCACGGCGATGAATTTCGGGATGTGGTTGCGAGTCTGCGGCGGCAGGTGCAGCTCCCAGAAATTGTCGTGTGCGCTGCGTGTCATCGCCCGATCGACGCGTCCTTCGCCGGCATTGTAGGCGGCCAGCACGAGGGCCCAATCTCCGAAGTGATTGTAGAGCTGGCTGAGGTACTTGGCGGCGGCCTGCGTCGCCAGCAGCATGTCTTGGCGTTCATCCACCCACCAGTCGCACCGCAGCTTGAAGTGACGGGCCGTACCGGCCATGAACTGCCAGGGCCCGACGGCGTTGGCGCCGGAACGAGCTCGGGGATTGAACCCGCTCTCGATGGCGGCGAGGTAGATGAGTTCACGGGGGAGTCCCGCGGCATCGAGTTCGGCGTAGACCAGGGAATCGACTTCGCTCTTGCGGGAGAGCCAGATTTCGAAGTGACGCTTGCCGTCGCCGCTGAAGTAGTCGATCCACCGCTGGACCGCTTCGTTGTCCACCGCGAGAAGATCCGTTTCGATGGCCCGTCGGGCGGCTCCCGATACGGGGATCAGGGAGTCGGGAAAGGCCAGACCGCGGACACCGGCATAGGCGGCCCCGAGCAGGGAGTCGTCAGCGACGACTGCCATGTCCAGCACGCGCTCTTCGGCAACGACTCCGGCCAACAGCGACACGCGACGCTCCAGGCTGGAGAGGTAGGCGGCGGCGATGCTGTCGTGATCGGCGGGGACGGTGGCCACTGCTTCATCGCGGAGCAGATAGAGCACGTCTTCCGCCGGCTCGAACTGGCGCCGGGCGAGGAGTTCGAGGGCCTGGCGATAGAGATGATCGAGTTCTTCGAGGTCCGGACGGTCGTGAAGGACGGAGGCCAAGGTGCTTTCTACGCTCTCCGGGGGTATCGACACCAGCGGTAGAGGTTCGATGTCGGCGACCACGGTGTCCGCAGCGACCACCGCCGTCGGAAGGGTCGCTACGGGCAGCATCGCCCCGTCTGGAGACTCTGTACGATGGATTCTGGAGCAACCCATCATGATGAGCAGCATGACGATAAGCATTGATGTGCGAGACGAAGCGGAATGCATCGACACTGGCCTCCTTGCCAGAAAGGCGGGAACCCGGACGCGTACAGGACTGTTCTGTTTGCAACAATAATAACAATATGTCATAATTGTTGCTAGGATGGTCCGGGTCGGCGATCCATAATATAGGCGATCAGCACGGTCTTGGGAACCTCCGTACCTTTAGGGAGCCCGTTTTGGAATCTCTGCTCAAGCAGTTCCTCGCTCACGCCCGCCTCGGACCGATGCAACGAGCATCGATCCAACGCGCGCTGGCTTCGCGTGACAGGGGCACGATGCTCCGCAGCGGACGCAGCACCGTGCAGGCGTTGATGCGGCGCGGGGATCTCGTGAAGGTGACGACCAAGAGCGGCAATGGATCCGATAAGGCATACCATGCCCTGCGCGGTCATACAGGGCTGCTCGATCTCACGCCGCTGTTCGATCCCGGAACGATGACTGCAGAGACGTCACCTGCCGAGTCCAAATCTCGGGAAGCTCCTGCCGGGGTCCGCGGTGAGATCCCCCTCCCGATGTCCGATATGGATTTCGAGGCTCAGGAACGCCTTCTGCATGCCATGGAGACCGCTCAGGCCCTGCAGGTATCTCCCGGCGGCGGATCCGGCGCCGGAGCATGGCTCGGGCCCGTTCTCGACATGCTCGCCGGCTATCTGAGCGATCTCGAGATCTTCGTCGAGCTCCATCACCCAAACCTACCCCCGGAACGGGCTGACAGATTGTTTTCGGTCAGCGATATGGCCCGGCCATTCTGGGCCGCGACACGAGTCCGCGGCGAGATCGTGACCATCACGGAGATGTCCGAGCTGCCGGCTCCCCTGCAGGAACTCGCCGCTCTGACCACCGAAGATGCGGAGGCGAAGTTCACCGCCGCCGTGGCGGTGCCCGTCTTCCCGCCCACGAGCGACGAGCAGCACATTGCAGGATCGGAACAGGAAGAAATCGGGCTGCTCTACATCCTGAGCCGGCATGCCATGCCGGGCGACCAACTCAGAACCCTGGGTCTCAGGCTTTCGCGGTTCGTCACCCACAGCTGGCATCAGCGACTGCTGATGAACCGTCTCGTTCACACGGACCAGCTCACCGGAGTGCGCAACCGAGGTTACTTCGACACCCAGTTCTCCCTGGAGCTGGAGCGCTGCAAGCGGCAGGATTCGAGTTTGGTGCTGCTGCTCGGGGACATTGATCACTTCAAGCACGTCAACGATTCCTACGGTCATCAGATGGGGGACCGGGTCCTCAAGACCGTGGCTCGCGAGTTGCTGCAGGGGCTGCGACGCATCGACATCGTCTGCCGGGTCGGCGGCGAAGAGTTCGCCCTTGTGCTGCCCGACACGACCATGGAAGCGGCCCGCGACGTCGTGACCCGAATCCAGGTTCGGATCGCCAACCTCAGGCTCACCGACCCGAACCATCCCGAGCCGATCCGCACGACGATTTCCTTCGGCGGCGTCTCCTTCCCCGAGGGCGGTGAAGATCATCAGACCCTGTACCGCGTCGCCGACCAAATGCTCTACCTCTCGAAACAGCGGGGGAGGAACCGTTGCCACTTCTGGCGCGCCGACGGCGATCCTCTGCTGACCCTGCCCCATTACGAATCCTCCTGACGTTCCTCCGCCATGCTCCCCAGTCGCCCGCCCGCCACGGCACGGCGGTTCTGATTGCATGGTGCGCCGCGTGGTTTTTGGGCAACGTGGCCGGCGGCGTGTCTTGGCCGTTGTCGTCGACAGGGGTCGGCGCCGTACGATTCTCACAGCTGGGGCCGGTGGCTGGTGTTCTCGTGCCGGGCTGGGGTGGAATGGTCCTGGCGGCAGGGTTGGGTTGGGCCGGAGGTTCCCTCCAGGGCGCGCTGATCGAGGCTGATCTGGAGCGTTGTCCCGCAGTTCGGGCTCAAGATCCCCACTCCCCGAGCGAGCGCGTCGAAATCAACGGCGTCGCCGTCGTGAGAGTGACGGGCTGGCCCAGACAGGCGGGGCAGAGATGGCGCGTGCCTGCAGTCGTCGCTAACTGGCGAAGCCCAGGCCAGCAGAATGTGTTGCCGGATCCCAGGTCTGGCGACGGCGTGATCCTCTCTGGCGAGGGACTCGCTCCCGGTTTGGGAGATCTCCTCGCCGGTCCCTTGCGTATTTCGGCGGTGCCCCGCGCCGGTTACGAGGACGGGTTCGATCAAGCCGCCTTCCTCGCTGGCCGCGGCATCCGCTGGCGGGCCGTGGCTACAGACACGCTCGTCGTGGTTGCCGCGGACGATCCGATCTCCTCCTGCGGATCGAAGTTCCTCTCTCCCTTGCGGCGGGTCTGTTCAGGGCGCCTGCAGGCAGGATTCCCGGCGCGTGAGGCGTCGCTGTTCGAGAGCGTCTTGCTGGGTAGCCGCTTGCGTGACGACGGCGTACCGCGGGCGGAGTTCGGGGCGTTGGGGCTCTCGCATCTCTTTGCTGTGTCCGGGCTCCATGTAGGGATCGTGGCGGGGATCTTCCTGCTCGCCCTCAAACCCGTCGGCCTCGGACCTGTGGGTCGTTGGGTCTTGGTCTCGCTCGGACTCGGAGTGTACGTGCTGCTGACCGGTGCCGCCGCTTCTACGGTTCGTGCAGCCTGTATGGCATCGGGGGCGTTGGCGGCGCCGGTGTGGGGACGTCGTCATGCATTGCCGCGCCTGCTGGCGCTGATATTCTGGGGCACCCAGGTATGGTCGCCGGCCTCGGTGTCTGATACGGGGTTGCGTCTCTCGTTCCTGGCTGTGGCCGGCATCATGCTCGCGGGAATCCGGCCGTGGAAACCTCCTCGGGCCTGGGCACGCTGGCTCGTGGCCGGTCTTTCTGTCAGTCTGGGTGCCCAGTGCCTGACGGCGCCCGAAGTCGCCCGCTCGTTCGGCTGGCTCTCGCCATGGGCCCCGCTGGTCAATCTGGTGGCGGTACCACTGTTCGGGCTGGGTGTGTGGTGCGCCGTCGGGGGTGTAGCCTTGTCTTGGGTCCCATGGGTCGGGGACGGGCTGTGTTCATGGTCTTGGCTACTGCTGCGCAGTATGGAAGCAGCAGCCTCGGCGTTGGCCCATACTCTCGCCGCCCCACCGGGATTGATGCCCTGGGGTGCTCTGCGTTGGCTCGGTTGGCTCGTGGTGCTTTCGGGCTGGTGTCTGAACCGCGGGCCCCGTCGAATCGGGCTGGCCGTCCTCTTGACCCTCTGGCCCTTCCTGCCCAATTCCGGCGACGGGTCCATGATGGTGCTGCAGGCCGACGTCGGGCAGGGAGACGCGGCGGCGTTCCTCTTTCCCGACGGTTCGGCCCTGTTGGTAGACACGGGCGAGTGCTGGGAAGGTGGTGGTGCGCCCGCCGTTCGCGATCTGCTGCCGTGGCTGCGGCGCCGCGGAGTACGCGGCTTGGCCGGTATCGTCCTGACCCATGCTCACTCCGATCACGACGGGGCGGCCTCACGCATCGCCGCCGCGATTCCAGTCGCCCGCTGGTGGCTGGGAGGGAGTTGCCGTGCTCCTGCGGGCACGCCGGACACCTTCATCGCACGGCCGAGTACTGGGGACACTCTTCACGCCGTGGGAACTTGGGCCCTGGTCTGTCTCGACAACGGCGATTCTGAGGTCGCAGAACATGAGAACGACCGTTCTCTGGCCCTCGGCTTGTTCAGAAACGGCCGCTTGGCCGGTCTCTGGACTGGAGATCTGGAGCATGAAGGTGAACAGAGACTGCTGGCAGCCCTGCCGGAAGGGTTTCCGGAGCCCGGTGCGATCTTCAAGGCAGGCCACCATGGGAGCCGGACGTCGAGTGGACAGGAACTCCTCGATCGCGTGCGTCCACGACTGATTCTCATCAGCTGCGGACTCGCCAGTCGGCATGGACACCCCAGCCACGGCCCATTCCTGGCCGGGGGAGAGCCCATCCCGTCGCTGCGTACGGATCTGCTCGGCAGCCTCATGGTTCTATGGCCGGAATCAGGCCCGCCTGTGGTGCGGGCGGCTCGCAACAGCGACACTGCAGCAGCCCCGCCTTGACACCTACGGACACGGTTCGTACCATGCCCGCTCCGACGGACCTCCACGACCTTCCAGCGAAACGGGAGCCCCATGAACGCGCTGCGCAGCACGGTCGATCTCGGCCTTTCGCCGGACCGGACCGGCAAGGTACGCGAGATCTTCGATCTCGGCGACCAGCTCTTCATCGTCGCCACCGACCGGATTTCCGCTTACGACGTCGTCATGGACCAGCTCGTGCCCGGCCGCGGCTGCATGCTGACGATCATGACCTTGGCCTGGCTCAAGCTGTTTCCGGACGTACCCAATCATCTCGTCACGGCTGATCCTGAGCAATTCCCAGCACCGTTTGCGGATCATCGCGACGCCCTGGCCGGCCGCAGCATGCTGGTCCGCAAGGCCGCAGCCTTCCCAGTGGAGTGCATCGCACGCGGTTACATCACCGGGTCGGGCTGGCGCTCTTACCAGGCCGAGGGTCACATCTGCGATCACGTTCTGCCCCAGGGGCTGCTCAAGAGCCAGCTGCTTCCCGAAATCCTCTTCACGCCTTCGACGAAGGCGGAGCAGGGCCACGACGAGAACATCTCCTTCGAGGAAGCCTGTGTGACGATCGGCGAAGCCGACGCCTCGACACTCCGCGACCTCACCCTGAAGATCTACGGCACCGGCGCCGACTACGCCGCCGACCGTGGTGTGCTCATCGCCGACACGAAGTTCGAGTTCGGCAAAATCGACGGACGCATCGTGTTGATCGACGAAGTCCTCACGCCGGACTCGAGCCGTTTCTGGCCGGCTGCCGATCATGTCCCCGGAGAAGAGCCGCCGAGCTGGGACAAACAGATTCTCCGCAATCATCTCGACACCCTGGATTGGGACAAGACCTATCCACCCCCGCACTTGCCGGACGAGGTGCTCGAGCACACGGCCCGCCGTTATCGCGAGGTCCTCGACATCCTGTTTCCCGAGGAGGTAGCCCGATGGCAGTCGGTCCTGAGTTGAACCGTCGGCGCCGCGCCGTGTTGAGCGTCACCGACAAGACGGATCTCGATATCGTGGCCGACGCCCTGCGCGAGTACGATTACGAAATGGTCGCCAGCGGCGGCACCGCGACCTGGTTGCGCGAACACGGTTACGATGTGATCGACGTCAGCGAAGTAACGGGCTTCCCGGAAGTCTTCGGCGGACGCGTCAAAACGCTTCACCCACTGATCTTCGGCGGCATCCTCGGCAAGAGCGTAACTGAGTTCCCGGCTGTCGCGGAGCACGGACTCACTCCGGTCGACGTGGTGGTGGTGAACTTGTACCAGTTCCAGGCGGCGGTCGAATCCGGCGACGATGAAGCCGGCGTGATCGAGAAGATCGACATCGGCGGCCCCTCGCTGCTGCGGGCGGCGGCCAAGAACTACCAGCGCGTGTGCGTTCTGCCGAGCCCCGACTACTACGAGGACTTCGCGGACGAGTGTCGTGACGGAGGCGGTCTGCCCGACCTCTCTTTCCGTCGGCGCATGGCTGTGCAGACTTTCGAGATGGTCCTCGACTACGACGCCGCCATCTCGGACTGGTTCATGGGTGAGGACGCCGCCGCCGAGCAGAACCTGCTCGAATTGCGCTACGGCGAGAACCCCCACCAGAAGGCCGAAGCCATCGTACCGATCGGCGACGACGGGCCGCTCAGCGGCATCGGTCTGAAGCAGTGGAACGGCAAAGAGCTGTCCTACAACAACCTGATCGATCTGATCGCCGCGGTGAAGATGGTGGACGATTTCGGCGGCATTGCTTGCGCTGCGATCAAGCACACCAATCCCTGCGGCGTCGGCGTCGGCGCGACGGCGGCCGCAGCCCTCGAACGGGCCCTGCTCTGCGATCCGGAATCGGCCTTCGGCGGCATCTTCGCCTTCACAACCGAGGTGGACGCCGCCGTTGTCGAAGTGCTGAGCAAGAGGTTCTGCGAGGTGATCGTCGCGCCTTCGTACAGCGACGAGGCCATGGCTGTTCTGTGCAAGAAGAAGAACCTGCGGGTCCTGAGCGTCGACCTCGACGTCTTCGGCGCAACGACCGCAGGCCGCAGCGTCTCCTTCGGCGAAGTGGCCTTGTTTCAGGACGAGGACCTCGATTTCCCCGAACTGGACGACTGGACCCTCGCCGCGGGCCCCGCGCCGACGCCGGATGTGCACGACGCCCTCGTGTTGAACTGGAAGGTCTGCAAGCACGTCAAGAGCAACGCCATCGTCCTGGGCGATGCGACCGGTACGCTGGGCATCGGCGCCGGGCAGATGAGCCGGGTCGACTCCACGAAGATCGCCGTGCGCAAGGCGGGGGAGCAGGGACTGGCTCTCGGCGGCGCCGTGTGTGCCTCCGATGCATTCTTCCCTTTCCCCGACAGCCTCGAGCAGCTCCATGCCGCGGGGATCCGGGCGGCCATCGCTCCTTCGGGATCGATCCGCGACGACGAGGTTGTCGCCAAGGCCGAAGAACTGGGCATGACCCTGATCCACACAAGCCGGCGGCATTTCCGCCACTGATCCGGAGGCTCGATGAACGCCAACGCCGCCCATCACGTCCACGATGAGATCGCCGTGCTGGACTTCGGCTCGCAGTACACCCAGCTCATCGCGCGCCGTCTGCGCGAAGTCGGCGTGTTCAGCCAGATCTATCCGTACCATCGTTATCAGGACGTGCTGGGTCGGCCGGAAGTGAAGGGCATCGTGTTGTCGGGCGGGCCGTCTTCGGTCTCCGATGCTGGTGCGCCGGACGTGGGCGACGACGTGCTCACCGCGGGCGTGCCGATCCTGGGCATCTGCTACGGGATGCAGCTGTTGGCCAAGAAACTCGGCGGACGCATCGAGGCCTCCGACAAACGCGAGTATGGCCCGGCCACCATCCACGTAGAGGACGAAGCGGGATTCTTTCACGGCACCCCGGCGAGTCAAGGCGTGTGGATGAGTCACGGCGACCGCGTCGGCGCTCTGCCGACGGGCTTCCGGGTGATCGCCAGCAGCGAGTCGATACCCTACGCCGCCGCCGCCGATCCCGATCGGAAATTCTGGTGTGTGCAGTTCCATCCCGAGGTCGTCCACACCCAGCACGGTATGACACTCTTGAAGAACTTCGTCCGCGACTTGTGCGGAGTGTCCGAGGAATGGTCGGCCAGCATGTTCGTGGACGAAGCTATTTCCGAGATCCGCGAGCAGGTCGGCGACCGCAAGGTGCTGTGCGGCGTTTCGGGGGGAGTAGACTCCACCGTCGTGGCCGCCATCCTGGACAAGGCCATCGGCGAGCAGCTCCATACGGTGTTCGTCGACAACGGCCTGCTGCGTCTGGGCGAGGCCAGCCAGGTAGAGCATTCGCTCAACGGCTTCCTGCACCGTCCCATCCTGCGCGTCGACGCCCGCAACCAGTTCCTCAACCGTCTCGAGGGCGTGGCCGAGCCCGAGCGCAAGCGCAAGATCATCGGCAACACCTTCATCGAGGTCTTCAAGTCGGCAACCCGCGACCTCGGCGACTTCGATTTCCTGGCCCAGGGGACCCTGTACCCCGACCGCATCGAATCGGTGTCGGTGAACGGTCCGAGCCACGTCATCAAGACCCATCACAACGTGGGCGGATTGCCGGCGGAGTTGGGCTTCGAGCTCATCGAGCCGCTGAAGGATCTCTTCAAAGACGAAGTCCGCCGCGTGGGGCGCAGCCTCGACATTCCCGACGCGCTGCTCATGCGCCACCCGTTCCCGGGCCCCGGCCTCGGCGTACGGATCCTCGGCGCCGTGGACCGCGACAAGGTGCGGCTGCTCCAGGAGGCCGATCACATCTACATCGAGGAGTTGCACGCCAGCGGCCAGTACACAAAGATCTGGCAGGCTGGCGCAGTTCTGCTGCCGGTCCAGACCGTCGGCGTGATGGGCGACCAGCGCACCTACGAATACGCCGTCGCCCTGCGGGCGGTCACGAGTATGGACGGCATGACCGCGGATTGGGCCCGCATCCCCAACGACGTGCTCGCGCGGATCAGCAACCGTATCATTAACGAGGTCCCGGGCATCAACCGCGTGGTGTACGACATCAGCAGCAAGCCGCCGAGCACCATCGAGTGGGAGTGATCAAAAAGATGAACCGCTTATGCGGAATCCCTCACCGACTCAGCGCGGCCGTCCTTCTGGGGACGGCCGTCTTGCTGTGGGCTTCGGGGATTGCCGCCTCTGACCTCGGTGGTCTGCGCGAAGCCAAGCGCTTGGCGCTCAGGTCCGCGGCCGACGCCGGTGTCGTGCAGCAGTTCCGTTTGCTTGTCATCCCCGTTGACTTCGCTGACCAACGCTTCGACACGACGACGGACTGGACTGGTGTCAGCCGTCGGCTGTCCGGTGACGGCGAATCCTTGGAAACCTTCTTCTCCTCTGCATCGGCAGGCCGTCTTCACCTGACGACGCTGCTTGCACCGCCGGTGCATCTCAATGGCCGCCGACTTGATTATTCCGACCGCGACCTCGGCGGCGATGCGGTACGATCTCGCGCCATGGCCACCGAAGCACTGTCAGTGACCCGTTCCTGGGTGCCCTTCACCCGTGTCGACGGCGACGGCCCCGACGGCCTCGCCAACTCGGGCGACGACGACGGCGAGGTGGACGGCGTGCTGATCCTCCATGCCGCGCCGGGCCTGGAGAACGACGTGTTGAACGGGCTCATCATTCCCCTTCAGTATTGGCTTGCCGAGCCGGTTGTTCATCGCGGCATCGTGGCCCGAAGCTATGCGGTGGCGAGCCTGCGCAGCGGACTCGGAATCTGGCTCCACGAGACGGCGCATCTGCTCGGCCTCGAGGACCGATACGATCTCTACCTCAGCGCTCCCGACGAGGCGTTGGCAGAAGTCGGCTGGGGCGGTCTCGGCGTGTTCAGCCTGATGGCGGCGGGACACCGGGGGATCGGCGACGGCTCCGGCGCGGCGCTGCTTGACGCCTACAGCTCTGTACAGCTTGGCTGGGTCGACACCCAGACGCTCCACGGCGCCGCCAACGGAACGGCTCATCTGGGTGCCAACCCCGATGCAGCGACAGCCTGGCGTATCGACATCACCGGCAGCGAGGGACGGGAGTACTTCCTGCTCGAGTCGCGGGGCGGCGCTGCACCTTTCGATGCCGCCGTACCAGCGAACCGCCTGCTGATCTACCATGTCGACGAGGATGTACCCGAAGACGGCCAGTCCTCTTCGAATCCCTCTGCTCGGCATCTGCGAGTGCGACTGGTCGAAGCCGACGGGAACCAGAGCGTGGCGCAAGCGCTCGATCTGGGCGTCGCCGAGGACATGTTTCCCTCGGACGGCAGTACGGGACTCTGGTCACCGATCACGACGCCTTCCTCCGATGGCTACGCGGCCGACACCGGAGCGACCGTTGCCGAGATCACGTCGATCAACGACGGTATCGCCTGCACGTGGCAAGCACCCGGTCTGCTTGCGAGTCTGAGTGCCGAAATTGTTACGGCCACCGATCTTCCGGATCAGTTCCAGATGCGAGTTCAGGCAGAACTTCAAGGAACGCCCCCCGCTGTACTGATGCTTCGGTTGGACAATCCCGAAGGGGGTTCTTTCATCGGCGGTGAGGTCTACGAAACCGAACTGACGGCGGCGGTGCATCTCTGGTCGCCGCCGTCACCCATTGCCTGGATCCCCGAAAGCACGGAGCCCGGTACCACCTGGGCGGCGGATGTGTGCATGACCGCCGACGGCGATGTCATCTACGATGCACGCTGGTCCCAGACCCTCCCCGGCGCCGTTTCGCTTCTGAACTTTCAGAATGATGAGATCTGGCGTCTCTGGTCCTCGGATACCCAAGGCACGGCCACTACGGCCTGGAAGCGGTGGCTCTGCGAAGGCGGAATCGCTCCGCAAGACGTCCACGTCTTAGCTCTGACATCAACAACCGTCGTACCGGCCGACTGGCCCGACGTCGGCTACGACAACGGTGCCGACGCCTCGCTGCTCAGCCCGCCCTTCCAACCCGGCGCGGGCTTTGTTCTGGTCCATCACCTCGACACGGCCGAGACGACGGGGGGCGCCGATCCCGACGGCGCCGTCGTCGAAGCGATTCTCGCCGACGGCAGCGCCATTCCCCTCGTGCCGGTGCTCGGCTATCCGGACCGCATCGCCGGTTGGAGCTCGGGGGCTCTCCGTACTCGCGAGGCCTTCGTCGGTGAGGGCGAACTCGACCCGGACAACCGGCCCTACTGGGATGTCGCCACCTTCGAGACTTCGGATCTGCCGCCCGGCGACGTGCGTCTCCGATTCCGCTTCGCGAGCGACTCCTTGTGGCGGGGACGCGGCTGGTTTCTGCGTTCGATCACGCCGGTCGCTGATCCGGACGCGTTCCGCCTGGAACAGATCGACGGCCCAGACGGTGTGTGGCAACCTCATTGGCCGGGCTCCGCCATGGCGTACCGTCGCTTCGAGGTCCGTGCCGGAGGCGGCTCCACCTGGACCACAGTGAATCTGAACCCGCTGGCAACGGCCATCGCACATGATGACCTGATAGCCGTGTTGGACACCGACGGAGTTGACTTCTGGGATGTGCGCCTGGTCCATGATTCTCCTGGGTTGATCCTGCGGTCGCGCAGCGCCGGTATCGCCGCACGAGGAGCTGTGGCGACAGCCGACCCCGTCGTCACCATCTGGCCCAATCCAATCCGCTCCGGCGCTTCGGTGCAACTCCGACTTCAGACGGACGTCGGGGAAGGCGCCTTGGCCCTTTTCGATCTCCGCGGCCGGCGTCTTCGCAGCTGGAAGCTGGGGCCGGGCCTGCGCATCATCCATTGGGACGGCAGCGACGAACAGGGCCGCCGGTTGTCCGCCGGCCGTTACATTGTCAGACTCGCCGCGAACGGCATGACCTTCACCAGGAGCTTGACCCTCATACCATGACTCGAGGACGGATCCTCACGACTCTGCTGATCGCGCTGCTCGCCGTTCCTGCCGTAGAGGCCGGAACGTTGGATGCTTTTTTGGAGGAGCTGCGTGTCGGCTTGATCCGCGATCCCGACACCATCGCCATGGAAGGCCCCTGGCCACGCGATCTCTTTACCTCCTTGACGGCGGTAACAGACGCTCGATCCGACACGGCGGAACCGGCCGCAGCCGGCATTTTCGTCACCCTGGCCGATCAGATCTTGAGCAGCGGCCAGGCGAGGGAAGCCTGGGTTCAGCGCTTCAGGAGCGAAAACGACACCCGTATGAGGCGCCGCATCGGTTCAGGGACAGCCTGGCGCGAGGGACGTTTTGCCGATTGCGCCGAGGATTGCCGAGCCGTTCTGGCCGAGCCCGACCTCGATCCCGAATCGACCTTCGTCTGGTCCCTGCGTCTGCGAGCCGCAGAGGATCCCGACGGACACGCCGTGACCACGCTGTCGGGTCTCTGGCCCGAGCTGCTGGAACTGGATTCGTTTGATCTCCAGACGGGATGGGATCTCTGGACGGCTCAGCGACGGATCCTCGGGCTCCCGATTCTGCCTGACACCTTTCTCTCCGACGATGAAGTCGGCTGGTTGATGCGTCTGCGGAAGAGCTATCTGTCGGCACGCGACATCGATCGCGCGCGGATCACCTCGCCGCAGCGCGCCGCCCTCGGTGCCGCCTGTCTGGACACCCCATCCCTCGTCCGTCACTTCGGCCTGTATCCTGAACCTCCTGGCGATGCTTCGCTGGCGGCGGCCTGGGCGCGCGGGGCCTGGCGCCGGTCTTCCCATACTGTCACCGCAGCGGAACACCTGGGTTCTCTCGGGGCGTTGCCCTGGACCGTGCGGGCCGATTTCTGGCGGCGTGCAGGCGACAAGCACGTGTCGTCCGGGCGCTGGGTTGAGGGGGAAGCGGCCCTTGCCGAGGCCGTGACGTTGGCGCGCCGCTCCGGCCAGCGAAGCACTCTGCGCCGAGTCGGGGAGGAGTGCGGTCGGGCCGCGGCTCTGGCCCGGCATCAAGGCCGCAACTCTCTCGCGACGGTCTTCTCTGCCTGGGCCCTGGAGCTCGACCCGGTGAGGCAACCCGATGCAACGGTTGTGGACATCATCTCGACCGTCAGAGCAGGAGAGGCCCCCGCTGCACTGGAGTCCCATGGCATCGACTTCGAGACCATCGTCGCGAATGCGCAGATGCGGGTCTGGGAACTCTGGCGCGGCTTGGGCTTGCGCCTAGCCAGCCAGCCGGGTGCAGGTGAGATCGGGAGCGTCTATGCTGCGGCGCTGGCACAGGACGATCCTGCTCACGCCGTGGCGGTGATCTTGGGAACTCATGATCTCCGTGACGACGTGCTCGGCTGGGCGTATCGCCTCGATCGCGAGCAGTCCCAGGGCGAAAACGCCCCCGTGGATGAAAGCCCCGTTCCGGCCTGGTCGTCCCGACTCGGTGCTGGGCCGGGGGAGCAGCTGGTTCGCCACGCTCTGTTCGGCGTGTGCATGCTGACCGGCGATACGCGTGGACGTTTGGCATGTGCCGTGTCCCTGCCGCGGCCGGGACTTTCGGCTGCGGAGAACTTGCTGATCCTCTATCCCCTGCCTGCGCGCTCTTCCATTGTCGAGGCAATCCAGGCCTCACCCGATCCCGCCCTGGTCCTCGCTGTAGCGCGCAACGAATCCCTCTTCGATCCCGGTGTACGGTCTCGGGCCGGGGCCCTGGGCTGGATGCAGGTCATGCCCTTCCATTTCGTCGGCAACGGTGTGGAGGCCGGTGTCGCCACATGGCGGATTCCTGCCAATTCGGTCCGAAAGGGACTGAATCTGCTCGAGGAAAACCGCCGGCGCTACAACGGCGACCCCTACCGAATCCTCGCTGCCTACAATGCCGGGCCCGGCGCTGTGACCCGTTGGGATCGTCAGATGGGCGGTTCGCCATCTCGTGCCGACTTTCTCGCCTGGATCGGTTATCCTGAAACTCGCCGCTACGTCGAGCAGGTTTTAATTGACCGGCAGATCTACGCACAGGTACTTAGAGAGTTCGCCGGGGAGGGGACCACCGAACCATGAAAGCCGAACTCGATCACGTGAAGCGATCGCCAGCAGGGCGTCCGGCCCGAACTTGGCGTGAGAGTGTGGAGTGGGGTCGTAAGGCCATCCATGTCTGCTCGACCGTCCTGGCTGTCTGGGTTCTGCTGATGGACGAACCCAGCGCGACCTTCGGTCTCGCAGCCGCGACGGTATTCATACTCGCCGTGGATCTGGCCCGGCTCCGCGCCAAGCGCTGGGCTCTGTGGATGTACCGCACCTTCCCGTTGATCTTCCGCCGTGACGAGCGCCAGACCCTCAGCGGCGCCTCGGTGATGATGGCGGGAGCGACGATGACGTCTTATCTCTTTCCGGCGGGCCCGGCGGCTGCCGGCATTCTCTGCTTGGCCTGGGGCGACTCGGCTGCGGCAGTGGTGGGACAGGCCGTTTCGTTCCAGCGGCAGAAGCTGGGCCTGGAGGCCGCCGCCAGCACCCATGCGCCGGTGGTGGCCAAGAGGGGCGAGAAGACATGGACCGGCACCTTCGCCTGCTTCGTCGCATCGGCGTTGATGATCGGTCTGGTCCTGCATTGGAATCCCGTTTCGATGGCCCTCGGCGCGGTCGCCGCAGCAGCCATGGAGCGCTGGACGCCCGGCCGCTGGGATAATCTTTCCATACCGCTGGTCACTGCGGGCGTCGTACAGATCTGCCTGACCTGGATCCTGGGCTGATCCGTCCAGGTCAATCCGCTAGCCAAGACCCGATGAGAGGTTCGCTGTGTTCCATTCGATTTTGGGCAAGATTTTCGGCAAGAAATCCCAGCGGGATCTTAAGAACCTTTACCCGATCATGGAGAAGGTCAAAGAGGTCCGCGGCGCCTATGCCGCCCTCGACGACGACGCCCTGCGCGCCAAGACCGACGAGTTCCGCGCTCGCGTGACCGCAGGCGAGACTCTCGACGAAATCATGATCGAAGCGTTCGGGGTGGCCTGGGAGGCCTGTCGTCGTCTCGCCGAACGCGGTGCCGTATGGTCCGTCTGGGATCGCGAGACGGTCTGGAACATGGTGCCCTACGATGTACAGATCATCGGCGGCATCGTGATGCACCAGGGCAAGATCGCCGAGATGGCCACTGGCGAGGGCAAAACCCTTGTGGCCGTCCTGCCCCTGTATCTGAACGCCTTGTCGGGACGGGGCGCACATCTGGTGACAGTGAACGATTATCTGGCCCGTCGCGATGCCGAGTGGATGGGCGGGGTGTACCGTTTCCTGGGCCTGAGCGTCGGCTTCATCATCGGCAACATGACCCCGGACGAACGCCGGGTCGCCTACAATTGCGACATCACCTACGGCACCAACAACGAATTCGGCTTCGACTACCTGCGCGACAACATGGCTGTACGCCGCGAACAGCTCGTTCAGCGCGACTTCCATTTCGCCATCGTCGACGAAGTCGATTCCGTGCTGATCGACGAGGCGCGGACCCCGTTGATCATCTCCGGTGCCGTCGACAAATCCACCCACCGCTTCGAGGAGCTCCAGCCCCGGGTCGAGCGCATCGTCCGGCAGCAGACCCGACTGGTGAACGACTGGCTGGCCGACGTGGAACGCGCTTTACGCAACGTCGAGGAGAGTGGTGACAGCCCGGACATCGACGACGAAACCGCAGTCGCCCTGCTGCGCATCTCCCATGGCGCGCCCAAGAGTACGCGTTTCCGCAAACTCGTCCAGCTTCCCGGTGTGCTCGAGAAGATCTCGAAGACCGAGGAAGCCTTCATGCGCGACAAAGCCATGTGGGAGGCCGACGAGCCTCTGTATTACGTGGTCGAAGAGAGGCATAACTCCTGTGATTTCACGGAAAAAGGGCGCGAGCTTCTCGCATCGGACGAGCCGGACTTCTTCGTGTTGCCCGACCTCGCGGTGGAAGTCGGCAGGATTCAGGAAGACGAGACGCTCGAGGCGGACGCCAAGGCCGAAGCCATCTCCGAGGTGGAGCGTCTTTACGCCTTGAAGAACGAGCAGATCAGCAACGTCGACCAATTGCTGAAGGCCTATACCCTGTTCGCCAAGGACGATGAGTATGTCGTGATGGACGGCAAGATCCAGATCGTCGACGAGTTCACCGGACGCCTCATGCCCGGCCGACGCTTCAGCGAGGGACTGCACCAGGCCCTCGAGGCGAAGGAAGGGGTGAAGGTCGAGAAGGAGACCCAGACTCTCGCCACCGTCACCCTGCAGAACTTTTTCCGCATGTACGACAAGCTTTCGGGCATGACCGGCACCGCGGTGACCGAAGAGGCTGAATTCGGCGAGATCTACAAGCTCGACGTGGTGGAGATTCCGACCAACGAACCTATCCGGCGCAACGACGACGAGGACCTCGTCTACAAGAGCAAGAAGGAGAAGTTCAAGGCCATCGTGGCCGAGGTGGGGCGCCTGCACGCGAAGGGGCTGCCCGTGCTGGTGGGCACTACGACCGTCGAAGTCAGCGAACTGATCAGCCGTATGCTCAAGAGCAGCGGCATCAGTCACAACGTGCTGAACGCCAAACACCACAAAAGCGAGGCGGAAATCGTCGAGGAGGCGGGACGCAAAGGTGCAGTGACCATCGCCACCAACATGGCCGGCCGTGGCACCGACATCAAAATCGACATGCGCTCCCTGCTGGGCCTGCCGGCCGAAGCATCGTTCGACAAGGCTGTGGCGGAAGTGGACGGCGAACCCGCCGGCCTCCACATCATCGGCACCGAACGGCACGAAAGCAGACGCATCGATCGCCAGCTGCGCGGTCGCGCCGGCCGTCAGGGCGACCCTGGTGCGTCCGTGTTCTTCCTTTCTCTGGAAGACGATCTGATGCGGCTGTTCAACTCGGAGCAACTCATCAAGATCATGGACCGGCTCGGCGTGGAGGAGGGCGAACCCATCGTACACTCCATGGTGACCAACGCCATCGAGCGGGCCGCCCAGCGCGTGGAAGGCCACAACTTCAGCACCCGCAAGCATTTGATCGAGTACGACGATGTGGTCAACAAGCAGCGCGAGGTGATCTATTCCCAGCGGCGCGACATCCTCATGGGAGAGGACCAATCCGCGACCATGAAGGATCACGTGATCGGACTCGTGGACGGCCTGGTCGACGAATTCACGAGCGACGACCAGGCCAACGATTTCTGGGATTTCGAGAGTCTGGCCCGAGACTTCCAGACCCTCATTCTCACGCCTCTGCCCGTGGCGCCAGAAGAATATCTCACCGTGGGGCGCGAATACGTGCGCCAGCAGCTCCATGAAGCTGCCTTAGATCGCTATGACGCCAAAGAAAGCCGCCTTGGCGCCGAGCTGTGCCGCCAGCTCGAGCGCTATGTCCTGCTGCAGACGATCGACGAATTCTGGAAGGACCATCTCAACGAACTCGTGCTGCTGCGCAGCGGCATCGGGCTGCGTTCCTACGGGCAGCGCGACCCGCTGATCGAATACAAGCGCGAGAGTTTCAACATGTTCCAGTCTCTGCTAGAGAACATCGAGCGCGAGTCCGTACGTCTGTTCTTCCGGGCCGAGATCATGGTCCAGCAGCCGCTCCAACCCCAGGCGCCGGCTCCTGAGTCCTTGAAGGCCAGCCATGACGAGGTCGATTACCTCGGCGGCGGTGCGGGCGAAGCTGTGGGACCGCCCCAGCAGGCTGTCCCGGATCCAGGCTCCGCCCGACCTCAGACACGCGAAGAACCCAAGGTGGGACGCAACGATGCCTGTCCGTGCGGCAGCGGCCAGAAGTACAAGAAGTGCTGCGGACGTTGACCCGGGCCGGAACCTCCCTATCTTGCTCCAGGGGCGCCCCTGTGCTAACGTGCCCTGCCCGACACCGGAGGAAAGCTTGGAACGATCTCGAGAAAAACTGAGGGAAGCTCTGGCAGAAATGCTCCAGGACTCCTTTGACGATGTCCGTCCGCGACAGGGAACACCCCGTCAGGCCCGCCGCCCCATCGAGCGTCTGTTCTCGGATGGCGAAGTGGTGCTGCTCGACAGGGACGCCCGCGGCTACCTGCTGTCCCTTGTCGCGGCTGAACAACTCAGCAGGCTCCAGATGGAGCTCATCGTGAACTATGTGACGTTCTTCTGGAGCGCACCGGTAGGCCTCCACGACCTGGAGGATCTGCTCGACCAGGTGGTTTTCGGCATGGAGCCTGCAGATCCAGACCAGCCGGACCCATGGTCCGGGCCCAGTCTCCACTGAACGCACGACCCCGAGGAGATCCGTGAAGCTGATCATCGTCGAGTCGCCGGCCAAGTCTCGTACAATCGAGAAGTTCCTCGGACCGGGCTATACCGTCGCCGCCAGTTACGGACACATCCGCGATCTCCCCAGCTCCGCCGCCGAAGTCCCCGCAGCCTACAAAAAGGAACCCTGGGCCCGTCTCGGCGTGAATCCCGAGGACGACTTCGCTCCGGTCTACGTGATCTCCGCGGACAGCAAGAAACACGTCACGAATCTGAAGAAGCTCCTGAAGGGCGCCGACGAGCTGCTGCTCGCCACGGATGAGGACCGCGAGGGAGAGGCCATCAGTTGGCACATCCTCGAAGTCCTCGAACCCAAGATCCCCGTACGGCGGATCACGTTCCACGAAATCACCAAGACAGCCATCCAGAAAGCCCTCGAGGCTCCCCGCGATGTGGACGACAACGTGGTGCGTGCTCAGGAAAGCCGTCGGATCCTCGACAGGTTGTTCGGCTATCAGCTCTCACCCGTACTTTGGAAAAAGGTGCGCACCAAGCTCAGCGCCGGCCGCGTGCAGAGCGTGGCCCTGCGTCTGGTGGTGGAGCGCGAGGAAGAGCGCCTGGCCTTCAAGACGGCGGAATACTGGGATCTCGAAGCGCAGTTCCAGGCCGACGAGCATCCATTCACCGCCCGTCTCCACGAGGTCGGTGAGAAACGCGTGGCTCAGGGTAAGGACTTCGATGGAGAGACCGGCGAACTCAAGAACGCAGCGAAGCTGGCGCACCTCGACGGCGCTACGGCCCGTGGCCTCGCCGATCGCCTGAGCGCCGCGACGCCCTGGACGGTCGAGCGCGTCGAATGCAAAGAAACCCTCAAACGGCCTTCGCCTCCGTTCATCACCTCCACGCTGCAGCAGGCCGCCAGCTCCCGCCTCGGCCTGACGCCGCGCCGCACCATGCAGGCCGCTCAACGGCTCTATGAAGGCGTGGAGTTGGGCGGGGGAGAACGTACCGGTCTGATCACGTATATGAGGACCGACTCGGTCACTCTGAGCGGCGAAGCCCTCGGCGACGCCGAACGTCTGATTCGGGATACCTGGGGCCCCGCATACTCCAAAGGACCTCGTTTCTACCGCACCAAGGCCAAGGCCGCCCAGGAGGCCCACGAGGCCATCCGACCCACCGATGTTTTCCGCCGCCCAGAGCAGGCCGCCAAGTTCCTGGAGCGCGAAGAGGCGGCCCTTTACAAATTGATCTGGGAACGGACCGTCGCTTCACAGATGACCGACGCGGTGGTCGACCGCACAGCGGTGGATCTGCGGGCCGTCCCCGAGACCGGCGAGCCCTGTCTGTTCCGCGCCAACGGCTCGGTCGTCCGCTTCGCCGGCTTCCTGAAGGTCACCGGCGGCGACCGCGACGAGTCGGTGCTGCCCGCCATGAGCGAGGGCGATCCGCTGCCGAGTGCCGGTTCCTCGACGAAGGCTCCTGCCTACCTTGCGGCGTTGTCCCCCGAAGGTCACGAAACGACGCCGCCGTCCCGATTCAGCGAGGCTTCGCTGATCAAACAGCTCGAAGAGGCCGGCATCGGGAGACCGTCCACCTATGCGCCGACCATCTCCACGATCATCGCCCGCGAGTATGTTCTGAAGAAGAAGGGCAGCCTCGTGCCCACCTTCGTCGGCATGGCTGTTCTGCGCCTGCTTCGCGACCATTTCCCCCATTACGTCGACGTGGCATTCACCGCCCACATGGAGGACGATCTCGACCTGATCGCTTCGGGTGAAGTGAACTGGAAGGAATTCCTCCACGGCTTCTATCACGGCGAGGGGGAGCAGATCGGTCTGCTGAAGGAAATCGCCACCCGTCTGCCGGACATCGACTACCCCGCCATTCCCGTGGGCGCTGATCTTGAGACGGGTGCTCCGCTGACAGTGCGCATCGGTCGCACCAACGCCTACATCCAGTCCGGCTCCGGCGACGACGCCCGCCGCGCGACCCTGCCTGTCGATCTGCTGATCGACGAGCTGACTCCCGAGAAGGCCCAGGAGATTCTGCTGACGCGCGAACGTTCCCGTGAACCCATCGGCGCCGACCCCGAGTCGGGAGAATCCATCTACGTGATGACCGGGCCTTTCGGCCCTTATCTCCAGCTCGGCGAGGTGACCGACGACGGTCCCAAGCCCAAGCGCGTGAGCATCGGCAAGGGCACCGACACGGCCACGGTGGACCTGGAGTTCGCCCTCCGACTGCTCTCGCTGCCCCGTGAGCTGGGCGTGGATCCCGAATCGGGAAAGAAGGTGCGGGCCGGCCTCGGACGCTTCGGTCCCTACGTTGAGTGCAACCGCGTCTACGCCGGCGTCGACGACGTGAACGTTCTGTTCACCGTGACGATCGAGGAAGCTCTCGAACGCATCCGCACCAAGAATAAGAAACCCGTGCTGAAGGATCTGGGGCCTCATCCCGAGACCGGCGTCGATGTCCAGGTGATCAAAGGACGCTACGGTGCCTACGTCACCGACGGCGTCGCCAACGCGACACTCCGCGGCATCGAAGACCCCACGACCCTGACCATGGAGCAGGCCCTGCCGCTGCTCGCGGAAGCCGCCGGCCGCAAGGGCAAGAAGAAGACGCGCAAGAAGGTCGCCAAGAAGAAGACAACCAAGAAGAAGACTGCGAAGAAGGCGACGACCAAGAAAGT